>NZ_CALUWV010000031.1 GCF_944324575.1 uncultured Mailhella sp.
CGGGAGAGCCGACCATTTCAGCCAGATCGGACCCCGCACCACGGGGAAAGATAGGCCATTCCTGTTCTTCATTGTCAAGAAGCGCAACGCGGCAGGGGCCGCCTTCAAGGGGAGAAACTGTACCTCTGAGCGTGACCGAAGCGGAACTCATGCAAAAAGCCCTCAAAACATCAAAAAATCACTGGCCGCAGGGGCCCTGGAGACCGGCAGCGATGGCCGGGATTCCTTGTACTGTGTTTGTTCCAGTTCACTGTTCTTGTCAAGACACCTGCAGCATGAAAAGTGGTTCCTGACGCAAAATATTCACGACGCTCCCCGGGGAGCGCTTTCCGGCATTGACCTTTCCCGCAGCCGCGCGATAGGAAAAGGAACTCCCACTTCAAGATGCGAGGCCTTCATGATCACCACTCAGGGCATATCTTCCAGCCTTTCCGCGCAGCGCGAGCTTCCCATCGGACTTTTCGACTCCGGCGTGGGCGGCATGACGGTGCTGCGGGCCATGCGGGAACAGCTTCCCAACGAGTCCTTTCTCTATCTGGGCGACACGGCCAGAATGCCCTACGGCACCAAAGGCGTGGACACCGTGAAAAGGTACGCGATGGAAGCCGCGGCCAAACTGGTGGAACGGGGCATAAAACTTCTCGTCATAGCCTGCAACACGGCCACGGCCGCCGCCCTGCCCGATGTTCAGGCCGCCTTTCCCCACATCGACGTGGTGGGCGTGGTAGAACCCGGGGCCGAAGCCGCCTGCCGGGCCACAAAGAGCGGCTACATTGCCGTCATTGCCACCAGCGGAACCATACGCGGCCGGGCGTACGAGCGGGCCATTCTGCGCAGAATGCCGGAAGCGCGCATTTCCGCCCTGGCCTGTCCGCTCTTCGTGTCCATGGTGGAAGACGGACTTCTGGAAGGCCCGCTGGCCGAAGCTCTGGCAGCCCGGTATCTGGATCAGATTTTTCACGACCCGCGCGAACAGGGACTGGAAGTACCCGACACGCTGGTGCTTGCCTGCACCCACTTTCCCCTTCTGCGCAACGCCATAGCCCATGTAGCGGGCGAAGGCGTGACCCTTGTGGATTCCGCGGGCTTCACGGCGCGCGACGTGCGCAATCTCCTTCAGGAAAAGCATCTTGCCCGCGGCGCCGGGCCCGACGTGGGCATGCCGCTCTGTCCCGGCTCCGTGCGCTTTCTCACCACCGACGACGTGCCGAGATTCACCCGCATGGGCGAGCTTTTCCTCGGCATTCCCATAGCACCCTGTACCGTGGAACTGGTAACGCTCTGATGCCCCGTCTCAAACTCACGCTCGCCTATGTAGGCACTCATTATCACGGCTGGCAGATACAGGCATGGAGGGACAGGGAAGACCCGCCCACCGTGCAGGCCTTTGTGGCAAGGGCCGTCTCTCATGTGGCCGGACGCCCCACGCACGTGCAGGGCGCGGGCCGCACCGACGCCGGTGTGCATGCCGACGCGCAGGTGGCTCACTGCGACATTCCCGAAGACCGCGTGCACGTGCGCTGGCAGCTTGCGCTGAACACGCTTCTGCCCCGCGACATACGCGTAATTGACGCGTGCATCGTGCCCGACAGCTTCGACGCATGCCTCAGCGTGAAGCGAAAGGCCTATACCTATTCCCTGTGGCTCGACCATCTCTGCACGCCGCCCAAACTCTACCCCTTCGTATGGGCCTGCGGCCCGCTCGACATGGACCGTTTCGACGCCGCCTCCGCGCATCTCACGGGAACGCACGACTTTGCGGCCCTCCAGAACGCGGGCACGCCGCACAAAAGCACGGTACGCACGCTTTTTTCCATCACGCGTACGCCCGGGCGCACCGCAGAGGCGGCCCTGCCCGAAGGCTGCCGTCAGGTGGACGTTCGCTTCGAGGGCAACGGCTTTCTCAAGCAGATGGTGCGCAATCTCGTTGGTCTCATGGTGGCCTGCGGTCGCGGCAAGTTCAACCCTGAGGACATTTCGGCACTGCTTGCCTCCGGCGACAGACGCAAGGCTCCCTTCACCGCCCCGCCCCAGGGCCTGACCATGACGCAGATCTGGTACGAAGGCGATCCCATGCCGGAAGGCTGGATAAGCAGGGATGCGTAAGATGAAACAACTGACCGTTTCCGCCGAAGAAAACGACGCCAGACTGGACAGAGTGCTCGGCCGCCTTCTGCCGGACATGGGTCTGCGCGGACGCCGCAGACTCTGCGAGCTCGGTCTTGCCCTCGTGAACGGACGAGCCGCCGCCCCTGCACGCAAAATGCGGGAAGGCGACATTGTGGAGATTTCGGACAATGACGAGCTCTCCGCAGGACCCTTCCTCTCCGTCGAGGGCCTGCCCGCTGGAGACGAAGGCGCGCAGATGCGGCAGGAGCGCGTATCCTCCGTACTCTTTCCCGAAGATACGGCAAAGCTCATTCTCCGCACGAGACATCTGGTCGCGCTCGGCAAGCCCGCGTTCATGCATACGGAATCCCTCGCAGGAAAACCGGGCGCAAGTCTTCAGCAGATGCTGCCCTCTCTTCTCGGCGGCAACGGGGAGGCGCGCCTTCTGAACAGGCTGGACTACCCCACCTCCGGGCTCACGCTGGTCGCACTGGATGAGAAAGGCGCGGATCAGTACCGGAATGCCCAGGAGGAAGGACGCACCGAAAAACGCTATCTCGCCCTTCTGGAAGGCGAGCTTGCGCATGAAGCGACGGCCACGCAGAGGCTCATTCTCAAGAACCGCAGCCGCGTACTCGTGGAGCTGCTCCCCCACCCTGACAGACGTCGCCACACGCACATACAGCCTCTGGCAGTTCTCAATGCCGTCGCCCTTGCCCGGGCGCTGCGCCTCACGGAGCACAGATGGACGGGCAGACTTCCCGACGCCGTGACTCTTGCCGGATGCACCATACTCAAGGGCGCGCGTCATCAGATACGAGCGCACTGCTCTTCTCTCGGCCATCCGCTTCTGGGCGACCGCCGCTACGGCGCTCTCTTTCACCCCGAAGAGTCCATGGATGAGACATTCTTCCTGCATCACGGCAGATTCATCATGCCGGACTTCGACGCCCTCGCCCTGCCCGTCTGGCTCGACGCGCTGGAAAAAGACACCGCAAAAGCCGCCGTGTGCTGGCTCAAAGGCTGAAAAGCATACGTCCGGTACTTCTCCCCTCTCTCGCTTCCGCCCGTACTCCGACCGCACCTTTCCCGTGCAAGGCATTGCAGTCCACCTCACTGGCAAAGAGGAGGATGCCGCGGCCAGCCTTATGCGTGTTTCTTTTCTCCCTCCAGAAAGCATCCCCTTGTGCTTCAAGAAGCCCATGCATCAGAAATCAGGCCAAACGGCAGGCCGACCGACGACAGACTGAGTCCGAACGTCTTTCTTACCCATACCTCACAGCCAATCTTCCTGCCGGAGCTTCTGTCGGGCAGGACATATGTCATCACGCTTTCATAGAGAACTATCAGTCATACATTTCATGGTTTTATCGTCGTTATGATATAGGCGCATCATAATTCTATATTTCAAATTTACATATTTAAAAAATATACACCGTCATAAAAAATATGTTTATATAAGTATGCTTTTACATATTACTTCATCAAATTATAAATTTTTACATGTCATTTTACAACACAAACAATAACAAATTATAATATTAAAAAACAACATATGACAACACTAATAAAACAGTAAAGAATATAATATCTTTTTTTAAATGCCGGTAAATAAGTTCCTCTGAACGCATTTCTGCTTATAACACCAACTATAAAAAAACATACAACAGCTCTTATAATAAAATCCAGCATAATTTCTCCGAAAAACTTTTATAAAAATCTCTCTTCGTCAATACGAAAAAACTTCACAGTCAAGTGCCGCACATCATTAATATAATGTTGTAAATCATCTATACGCATATGACATATATTTTATATATGATATGATCGTTAT
The DNA here is from genome assembly GCF_944324575.1 of uncultured Mailhella sp. GTDB lineage: Bacteria > Desulfobacterota > Desulfovibrionia > Desulfovibrionales > Desulfovibrionaceae > Mailhella. The sequence goes on from NZ_CALUWV010000031.1 coordinate 3,944, forward strand.
ATTGATACCGCCGTCTCACATTTGTCAACCATCATCACTAAAATTATATATCATATTGATATTACAGTAATAAAATAAACTATCACAGCAAAATAACCTTACTTTTTCAAGACTGCCGGGCGCATATCAGACTGCCGGAGTGCCTCATGCCCATCACGGCAAGAACTGAACATAAGCTCGCTCTAAAAAACATGCCCCTTTTCTCCCGAAATTCATCCTTTCTCAAACGCTTCAACAGTTCAAAAAAATTTATGTATAAAGTCATGATAAACCACGTACAATATTCTCTTAAATTCGCAATAAATCAATAATAAAGTGAATATGTTTTCAATTATGGTATTTTATTATATTTAATTAAATACAATATATGCATAATATTTAAAAAATAATACAACAGTTTAATATACATAAACGGTATTTTTAAAAAATATTCACAATGCGTTTTCTATACATTATGTCATTTTACAGGTATCGAAAATCAGCTCTATGCTTCAACACAGAAAAAGCATTTTATATACGTGTGTCGGAAGCCGTCCTCTTTCGGATACGGTTGCGTCGTTCCTCTGCTTTATGAAGGCTCCAACAACAAAGGCGACCCGCCACATCGGTGACAGATCGCCTTCCATGCCATCTTCAGCCATTTCCAAAGAAACGGCGGAATCATATTTCAAAAAACGCGACTACTGGCGTTCCTTCTCCCATTCTTCCTGACAGGTCAGGCAGAGTCCCACACCGGGAATGGCCTTGAGCCTCGCCTCGGGAATGGGCTCACCGCATTCACGACAGCAGGGCTTCCCGTCTATCCATTCCGGGCCTTCCTGATAGCCGACGTTCGCGGCCTGACGCAATGCGGATTCACGTTCAATTCTTTCCAGTTCCGTAGCCTGATCAAAAACATCCATAAACTGCTCCTGAAAGGCTCTTTCTCCGGCAGTACCGGAAAAGAGCGTAAGGCAATGGGGCTGAGAGCGCGGGCCGGAGAAACCGGACGCTCTGGACTCATGGAAAAGCCGGAACGCTTTTCCCAAAAAACACAGGTTACCTGCAATGCGGCGTCGACAGTTTCTCCGCCGGTATCTTGACCACGAGCTTCTTCACTTTTTCGCTGGAAGCCTTCTGGCAGGGCATATGCGCCTCGCCGGGCAGTACGAGAGCGAACAGCCCCGGCTTCAGATGAACGCGGGAAGAGGCTTCGGGCTTGTCCTCGTAAAAAACGAGATCGCGGTCATCGTCACGCATGCTTTCCCTTTCTTTCCCGCACAGGGAAAAAACATCAAGGTACTCATCGCCGGAAAGCACGGCCTGAATATCGGCCATGACCGAGTGCCCCTCATAGCGGGATTCAACTTCGGTACGGGGCGCGTACGTCTCCACGGAAACCATGACGCCGCCTTCATCGGGACCGCCGGCCAGCGGATACCTGCCGTCAGGAAGATTTTCTCCCTGTTCTACCAGCTTCATCAGCCCGGGAAACAGCGCGCTCCAGAGAGGACCGAGCTCATACCGGACACCACGTTCAAAGGTATCAATAATCATGATCAGTGAAACTCCACATCTCACCTCAGGCCGGAACATCCGGCTCCTGGTGAACGATGGGCGAGAATGCCTTGTGCATCAGGCAATGTCAAGAGTCCGCCGCGTTTTTCTGAAGAGAACAAAATGGAATTCTTCCGGACATCCGGAAAACTCCCCGACCATCTTCATGCAAGCGCTCATCACAAAAAACAGGAAACCTGCCATTTCCCGCCCCCCCCTCCTCTCCTTGCTCCACCGGCAGGAACGCCACTCCGCAAAAGGCCGTCCCTGCCAGCGGCAAGAACGGCCCGAACAAACAGCCCCGCCTTTCTCCGTCCACTTCTCTCATGCCGACGCCGGAGCTGACACCGCTACCTCAACCCCAGGGAACTTTCACATAAAATACGATAGCGGAACATGGCGGAGCCTCCGTCCCGCTCAGAAAAAGGCTTCATGAGAACACACGAAACATCCTGAATGCAGATGCAAAAAAGCGATGAGTCACCCCGCGAGTCCGCCGGTCAAAAGCGGCTCCCGGAAAGGCGGCGCATCGCCTGTGCGCCGCCTGCCCCACTCAGCGTTCCACGGGCGTGCCCGTCAGGGGCTTTCCCTGAAATTCCCCGGTCAGGGTACGCAGGAAGGCCACAATGAGACGACAGTCGTTGTCGGACACGGGTATGCCCGAAAGATAGCGACCCATAATGGTAACGCTTTCATCCAGCGTAGCCACGGTACCGTCGTGCATGTAAGGATGCGTAAGCTCCACGTTGCGCAGGTTCGGCACCTTGAAGCGGTGCAGATCATCCCTGTTGCCGGTAAATCCCATGAGACCCTTGTCAGAGTTCAGCGGCTCTCCGCGATCTGCAAAATAGTCGGCCTTAAGATCCATGTATTCAAAAGACTGACCGCCCACGCTGCGGCCCACATGACAGCTGGCACACCGGTACTGCTTGAAGAGCCGGTACCCTTCCACCTCTTCCGCCGTCATGGCCGCATCGTCTCCGCGCAGCCACTTGTCGAAGCGGCTGTTCGGCGTGATGAGCGTCTTTTCATATTCGGCAATGGCGTCGGTAATGTTGTTTCCGCTCCAGCCATCGGCATAGATCGCCCTGGCCTCAGCCGTGAGCGACTCGTCGGAGGAAAGTCTTTCAATGATTTCCTCCCAGCCGGAACAGCCCATTTCAATGGGATTCAAAGGCGGTCCACCCGCCTGCTCCTGAAGGTCTGCGGCACGACCGTCCCAGAACTGCCGGACATTGAACACGGCATTAAACATGGTAGGGGCGTTGATGTCGCCGAGCTGCTTCCGTATGCCTTCCGAGAAACGGGCGTTATCCGTGCCCGCCTTCTCGTACAGATGGCATCCCGAGCAGGCCAGCGTACTGTCGGCGGAAAGGCGCTTGTCGTTGAAGAGCTTTTCGCCGAGCGCCGCTTTTCTCGCGTCCACATCCAGATGAGAAGGCAACGGCTGCAAAGGCTCGTCGGCCCGAATTTTTGCCGCCAGCCCCGTCGCGTAATGGGCGGCGCGTGTCGTCTTTACCCAGTGCAGGATGGTTTCCCTGTCCTTGTCCGTAAGCCTGCTGCTCCAGTGTACCACGGTGAACTTGGCCGGAGGCATGGTGTCGTTGAGAATCACCCATTCCATCTTCGCCAGGGCCACTTCCCCCACAGGCCGATCCTTTGCCGCCTCCACAAGCTCCATACTGAGATCCATGGCCCGCAGTCCGTCACGGTAATCCTGTTCGATGATCTGCCGGATGCCTGGAATCTTCGCATAGAACGGCAGATCATAGTTTTTGCTGTGGCAGGCCATGCACTTATCGAGCACGATGTCCGATACTTCCCGAAATTTTTCCATGGACGGCATCTGCCCCACAGGCCTTTTTTCCATCTCCGCGGCGTGTCCCTCCGAGGGCATGGCCATCAGCGTTGCCGCGCAAAGAGCGGCTAAAGGCAGAAATATCCTCTTCATGACGTTCCTCCCCGCGGCGTCCGCCGCGCGTTTCCCCGCCGGGATAGCATGTCTGCGCAAAGGACGGGGCGGCTTTGCACGGACATGCGAGGAATGTTAAAAAAGGAACATTTTTATAATAATAGTTATTATTATCATTAAATTTTCTTTTCAAAATCCTTTTGTCCTAAGTAGTTCTCAAAACCAGCCGTATCCAAAAGGCGACAGAGCCCGGCGGAAAAACGCTGCTTGAAAACGTCACACTCCCCACACGGAGGGGCAGAAACAGAAAGGCACGGTCGCAGATGAGTGCCGGAAAAGGCAGGAACACAGAGGGAGAAGCAAATCAGACGACAGGCGCTCCGCCGCATGAAAGAAAACGTCTTTTCAATCACCTGCCGTAAGCAAGCCACGCAAAGAAAGCTGAGACTTGTACCCTGTGGAAAAAACACCGACGCCTCCGCCGTGGGCAGGCAAAGTCAAACGTCTGCGGCAGAACACTTTCCCGTAAAAATTTCCACAACTTCCCGACAAAAAAGTGTACGAACAGGCCGGAACAGTTCAGGCGGCGTTCTCTGGACAGGATTCCTGGCTCTGCGGCTTCACGAGCGACGGAGAAAACGTCGATGAACAATACATTCAGGCTGGAAACGACGCCCAGATTCTTGAAAGCTCCATCAACTTGAGCTTTGCCGACAGTGCCTTCTGGAACGTAGTGCCCTCCAACGTGGTCACAGTCGACGGACGGGGCAGCTACGTCAGCAATCTGACCGGACTTTCGCTCGACGACTCCAGCGTCTATGTGGGAACGACACGCAGCGTCTGGGAAAATAATACATGGAGCGACAATCTCTTTGCATCCTCCTTTGCACCGCTCTCCCCCACAGACAACCCCACGGAACTTCTCATCCGCAACCTTTCCGGCTCCGGCAACTTTTACCTCCGTACCGACATGCAGAAAGACATTTCCGACAGCGTACGGATTACCGACACCCTTGACGGCTCCCATACGCTGCACGTCATGGGCGGCGGTGCGGAACCGAAGGAAAAGCAGACGGAAAGCTATCTGGCAAGAGCCGAAAACAACATAACGGCAACCGGCAACGAATTCTCTCTTGCTCCCGGAAAAGACGGCCTCGAACTGGTCGACATAGGCCTTTACAACTACAGACTGGAAACTTCGGAAAGAAACAGCGGTCGTGAATGGTATCTGGTCAGGGAAAACGAGCCTGTCGTCGACCCCGAAGACCCCGTGGAACCTGATTCCGACGAGCCTGTCGTCGACCCCGGCACGGATGATGACGAAAACTCCGGCACGAACGAGCCGGAAAGTCCCATACCGCCTCAGCCCGATGTTCCCTCCGGATCTCTCTCGCCAACCGGTGAAGCCGAAGTCGCGCTTTCCGGTCTCGCCGGGCACTATGCCCTCTGGTACGGCTATCAGACGGATCTGCGCAAGCGCCTCGGAGAAATCCGCTACGACACGCAGACCGGCCTGTGGGTACGAGGCTTTGCCGACAAGGCCCGACTCGAAGGTCTTGCCGGAACGAGCTTCACACAGAACCTCGTGGGCGGCTCCATAGGCTACGACACCATTGCTGCCGTGGATGAAACATATATGTGGATTCTCGGCATGCAGATTCGCAGCGGTCATGCCGATCAGAGCACGAGCGGACGCTGGGGCGGATACGGCGACCTGAGCAGCATAGGCGGCGGTCTGTACTCCACCTGGGTGCATTCTGACAGATGGTATGTGGATGCCGTGGCAACCATGGACTGGTTCGACCACGAAATACGAGCCGTCATGCTCAACGGAACGCCCGTGCAGGACGACCGCTCGTCTTACGGCATCGGCGCCTCTCTGGAGGGCGGACGAAAAATAGACTTTGCCTTCAGCAATGAAGGCCGCGACTACTGGTTCCTTGAATCTCAGCTCCAGCTTTCCTGGTTCTGGGTAAGAGGCGGCGACTTTGCCAGCAGCAACGGCATGACCATAGAGCAGAGCGACATGGCATCCCTTACGGGAAGAGCCGGTCTGGTGCTCGGCAAAAAGTTCACGCTGGAAGAACACCGTGGAACCCGTTATGTGCAGCCCTATGTGAAGGCCGGCGTGAACCACGAATTCCTCGGCGAGCAGAAAGTCCGCATCAACGGCGTGAACCTGCGCTCCGAACTGGACGGCACCCGCGTATACTACGGTCTCGGCGTCGACTGGCAGGTTACGGACAACATCCGCCTCTACATGCAGACGGAACGCGAACACGGCGAAAACTTTACCCGCGAATACAACGTGTCTGCGGGATTGAAGTGGCGCTTCTAATCCGACGGGGCGGGCATGGCCTCCGTGTCCGCCCCTTTTTCCATGAGGCTTTCATGCGTGCCGCAGCCATGCTGTCATGTCTTGGTATTCTGTGTTTCAGCTCCCCGCCCCTTGCGGAAGATATGAACTTTCCGTCCTGGGGAGCCCCTGTCGCGTCCGTTCTCGCTCAGCGCGCTCTTTCCTCCTTTACCGGAGAATCCAGCAAGAGCCTTCTCTTTTCCGTTCCGGTATACGTTCTGCATGCGGAAGAAAATGTGGACGGACGCCCCTGCTCCGTTCTGTACTCCTTTTGGGAAGGGGCCCTTCTGGAATACATGATTTTCTTTCATGGAGAAAAAGAAGCTCTGTACCGCGAGATCAGAGCGAGTCTTCTGAAAAAGCATCTTTCCTATGAAGGCCCATACTTTACCGAAATCAAGGACGTCTTCATCAGCAGGGACGGCTCAACCCTCTACCTGCTGCTCTCAGGCCGAGAAACCATGCTCTATGCGCTGGACGCCGAAACCTATGACAAATTCCAAAAAGCGCTGTAATACGCCGCTGCTCCGCAACGCAACAGACCGACAAGCTTTTCCCGCCGCGTCTGCGTCATGCCGGACGATGAACGCTTTGCACCCATCCGGCGCTTTTGCTGCTTCCTGCCCGGGGTCTCCATCCGATACTGCCGTCTGATAGACCGGAACTCCGCAGGAACGCTTACGACTCTTCACGCCTTTAAACTGAACGGGGCGTCCGCAGATGCGGACGCCCCATATTTCACTTCTCAGGCACAGACGGCGGAATCAGTCCCCGCCCTTGGCTCTGCTTTCGCAGTAGATGCAGCGGTACACACGCTTTTCCCTGTCCGTCAGCTTGAAGATGTGCGGCAGTTCCTGCTCGGTGGACGTGATGCAGCGGGGGTTTCTGCAGCGGATGACGTTGGTCACACGCTCCGGAAGCTCCACGCTGAACTTGCGGTCGAGCTTGCCGTCACGCACGATGCTCACGGTAATGCCCGGATCCACATAGCCGAGAACGTCGAAGTTCAGGTCTATGATCTCGTCGATCTTGATGATGTCCTTGCGGCCCATCTTTTTGCTCGTCACGTTCTTCAGCACGGCCACGGAGCACTGGAGCTTGTCGAGATTGAGAATATGATACAGCTCCATGCTGCGTCCCGCCCGGATATGGTCGAGAACGATGCCGTTGGAAATCGCGTCGATGACCATGCTAGTTCACCCCCAGAAGTTTCATGATGAGCGCCATGCGCATGTATTTGCCGTTCAGCACCTGACGGAAGTAGGCAGCTCTCGGATCCTTGTCCACGGCCACGGATATTTCGTTCACGCGGGGCAGAGGATGCATGATGCACATGTCGTTTCTGGCGTTCTTCAGCTTTTCTGGCGTAAGAATGTAGCTGTCCTTCAGACGGACGTAATCGGCTTCGTTGAAGAAGCGTTCCTTCTGTACGCGGGTCATGTAAAGAACGTCCAGCGCGGGCATGGCGTCCACAAGGTCGGTGGTCTCCTCGTAGACTATGCCGTTCTTCTCCATTACATCCTTGCGTATGTAGCCGGGAAGACGCAGTTCTTCGGGGGAAATGAGCACGAACTTCACGTTGCGGTAGCGGGACATGGCCGCAATGAGGGAATGCACCGTACGACCGAACTTGAGGTCGCCGCACAGACCGATGACCAGATCATCGAGTCTGCCCTTCTCGCGCCAGATGGTAAGAAGGTCGGCCAGCGTCTGCGTGGGATGGTTGTGCCCGCCGTCGCCCGCGTTGATGACGGGCACGGAAGCGTTCATGGCGGCCACAAGCGGCGCGCCTTCCTTGGGATGACGCATGGCGATGATGTCGGCATAACAGCTCACGACCTGCACGGTGTCGGCCACGCTCTCGCCCTTGGAGGCCGAGGAGCTCTGGGCTTCGGAAACGCCGAGCACGTTGCCGCCGAGCTCATACATGGCAGCCTCGAAGCTGAGACGGGTGCGGGTGGAAGGCTCGAAGAACAGCGTGGCAAGCTTCTTGCCGCGGCACTTCTGCGCGTACTTTCCGGGATCGGCAATGATGTCGAGAGCCGTGTTCAGCAGCTTTTCAATGTCCTGAGTCGAAAGATCCCGGATGTCGATAACGCTTTTCATACCATTACGCTCCGATCCAGCTTTCGTCGGAAGGATTGTTGCGGAAGGCGATGAGTCGCGCCACGTCTTCGTTGCGGATGTAGCCGATTTCTGCGGCTACGGCGGCGATGGTGTCGAAGTTGGTGAGGCTCACGTTCTTCACGCCGGCGTCAGCCAGACGATCGAGGCCCTTCTTCATGCCGTAGGTGAAGATGCTGGCCACGCCGAGCACGTCCGCTCCCGCCTCGCGCAGCACCTTGACCACTTCCAGCACGCTGCCGGCCGTGGAAATGAGATCTTCGATGACCACGACCTTCTGGCCGGGTTCAAGACGGCCCTCGATCTGATTGCCGCGACCGTGGTCCTTGGCGCTCGAGCGCACGTAGCCCATGGGCATGCCCATGATATGGCCCACGATGGCCGCGTGGGCGATGCCGGCAGTGCTGGTACCCATGAGCACTTCGCAGTCGGGATATTCTTCGCGCACCACGGCGGCAAGGGCGTTTTCCACGTCATTGCGCACTTCAGGGGCGGTCAGAGTAAGACGGTTGTCACAATAGACGGGGCTCTTGATGCCGCTCGCCCAGATAAAGGGTTCGTCGGGACGGAAAAAAACCGCCTTGATGGAAAGCAGATCCTTGGCAATGAGCTTTTCGCGAGACTCCATGAGGATGACTCCTTATAGCTGAGGTACGCCCTGCGCCCTGACGGGCGAAGGCTGAAAAGGGCAGTATACGGGGGAAGACGGGTCGCGCGGCGCACGCAGGGCCGGAAGCCACGCGCCTCCGGTTCCCCACGGCTGAAACGTCCGAAGGAAACGGACCCGTCCGTCCCCGGCGCTACCCGAGAAATTCCCTGACGCAGCGGCGGTAGGCCGCCACGGGGTCGTCGGCCTGCGTGATGGGACGCCCCACCACAATGAAATCGGACCCGAGCTCGCGGGCGCGCGCAGGCGTAGTCACGCGCACCTGATCGCCCTTGTCGCCGTCGGCAAAACGCACGCCGGGGGTCACGGTAAGAAAGTCGCTGCCGCACGCTTCGTGCACCTTGCCCGCCTCAAGCGGAGAGCACACCACGCCGTCGAGTCCCGCCGCACGGGCGCGTGAGGCATAATGCATGACCACTTCCTCCATGGGACGCTCGATGAGCAGATCCTCGCGCATTCTTTCTTCGCTCGTGGAGGTAAGCTGCGTGACGGCAATAAGCAGCGGACGGCTGCCGTCGGCACGGGTAAGTCCCTTCAAGGCATCTTCCATCATGGACACGGTTCCCGCCGCGTGAAGGTTGCACATATCCACGTCGAGCGCAGAGAGCACGGCCATGGCCTTGCGCACGGTGTTGGGAATGTCGTGCAGCTTGAGATCAAGAAAGATACGATGTCCCCGGGCCTTCACGGCTCGCACGATGTCGGGACCTTCGGCATAGTAGAGTTCCATGCCTATTTTCACGAAAGGCTTCTCCTCGGTGAAAAGGCCGAGAAAGTCCATGACTTCCGCCCTGCTGCTGAAGTCGCAGGCCACCATGACGTCCTTTTTGAGATTACGCATCAGTGCGCTCCTCCGATGATGTCCCTGAGGGAGCTTATGCCGTACTGCTCCATGACGGAGGGCAGCTCGGCCAGAATTTTCGGGCAGGCCCACGGATCGACCAGATTGGCCGCGCCCACTTCCACGGCCGTGGCGCCTGCGAGCATCATTTCCACCACGTCGCGTGCCGAGCTTATGCCGCCCATTCCTATGATGGGCAGCTTTACGGCTTCATATACCTGATAGACCATGCGAAGCGCCACGGGCAGTATGGCGCTGCCGGAAAAACCGCCCATCTTGTTGGCGATGACGGGCTTTTTCGTGCGCAGGTCAATGCGCATGCCGAGCAGCGTGTTGATGAGGCTTATGCCGTCGGCTCCGGCCTCGGCAGCCGCAACGGCCAGAGGAACGATGTCCGTGACGTTGGGCGAGAGCTTCACGTATACGGGCTTCTTCGTCACGGCCTTCACGGCCTTCGTCACGGCGGAAATGCCGAGCGGATCGGTGCCGAAGCTCATGCAGCCGTTGTGCACGTTGGGGCAGCTCACGTTCACTTCAATGAGACCCACCTGCTCTTCCCCGTCGATGCGCGCGCAGCACTCGGCGTATTCATCCACGGAAAACCCGCCGATGTTGGCGACGACCTTCTTGTGGAAGCACTTCTTCAGGCGGGGCAGCTCTTCGGAAATGACCCGGTCTATGCCGGGGTTCTGCATGCCCACGGCGTTGATCATGCCCGCAGGAGTCTCCGCTATGCGCGGCGTGGGGTTGCCGAAGCGCGGCTCAAGCGTGGTTCCCTTGAAGGAAAAGGAGCCCAGCATGTTGATGTCATAGAGCTCGGCAAACTCATAGCCGTAGCCGAAGGTGCCGCTCGCCGGAATGATCGGGTTATCGAGTTCCAGCCCGCTCAGCGTTACTTTCAAATCTGCCATTCCAGCACCTCCTTGTCGAACACGGGTCCGTCCTTGCACACGCGCCTGCTGCCTTCCTTCGTCATGATGCTGCAGCCCATGCACGCGCCGAATCCGCAGCCCATGCGTTCCTCAAGGCTGAACTCTCCGCCTTTGCCCTGCGCGGCCTTATACAGAGCGCGAAGCATGGGCATGGGGCCGCAACTGTACACATAGCTGAAATGTTCGGGGAGCGCATCGGTCACAAAGCCCTTCACCCCCACGCTTCCGTCCACGGTGGTCACCAGGACGCGCGCACCGATCTCTTCAAATTCACGGGCATAGAAGATTTCGTCCGCCTTGTTGAAGCCGAGAATGACCGTGACGTCCCGCCCCGCGGCAATGAGCTTCCTTGCCAGGTTGAACAGCGGGGGCACGCCCACGCCGCCGCCCACAAGAAGAGGAGCGTCGCCGCTTTTGCCTGCATCAAAGCCGTGACCGAGGCCGACAAGCATGTCGAGGCTCTCGCCTTCCTTCATCTGTGACAAGGCGTCCGTGCCCTGCCCCACCACCTTGTAAATGAGGGTGATGGTCTTCTCGTCATAGTCGCACACCGATATGGGACGACGCAGGAAAAAGCCCGGCAGGCTGATTTCCACAAACTGACCCGGCATGGTCATGGCCGACGTGTCGCCGGAAAGCACCATGCGGTACACGTCCTTCGTGAGCGGCGTGTGCTCGATTATCGTATAGATTCCCTGTTTCATGCTGGCTCCGCACATGAGGTTTTCTGTTTGCAGAGAAAATTTCCCGCCCCGCAGGGGAACGGGGAAGTGCCACGGAAGGCGCTACGCCTTTTCGTTCCAGGCCTCCTCGCCGCCGACAAGCGTAAGCACGCAGCGGCCGAAAAGCGTCTCGCCTTCAAAGGGCGTGGCACGGCCCTTGCTGAGAAATTCTTCGGGCTTCACCACCCACTCGCGGGAAAGGTCGAACACGGCGAGATCCGCAGCCTGTCCTTCCTCCAGAAACGAACCGATGCCGAAGCGCTTCGCGGGATTCACGGACATGAGTTCCACAAGCTTCTCCAGCGTGATCCGCCCGGTTTTCACGAAATGGGTATACATGACGGCAAAGGCCGTCTCGAGACCGACCACGCCCATGGCGCTGCGTTCAAGTCCCCTGCTCTTGGCCTCGGCCTCGTGCGGCGCGTGATCCGTGGCGATCATGCCCACGGTACCGTCGAGAATGCCCTCAATGAGGGCTTCCCTGTCCTCTGCGCCGCGAAGAGGCGGATTCATCTTGAAGCGTCCGTCCTCCTGCAGATCTCTGTCGCAAAGCACAAGGTAGTGCGGTCCCGTCTCGCAGGTGACGTCCACGCCTTCGGCCCTCGCCCGGCGTATGATGTCCACGCTTTCCTTCGTGGAAATGTGGCAGGCATGATAGCGCACGCCCGTTTCCCCGGCGAGCTCCACGTCGCGGGCCACCTCTCCCCACTCGCTCTCGGAACAGATGCCGCGGTGTCCGTGAGCTTTCGCGTACTCACCGTCGTGAATCCAGCCGCCCGTAAGCAGAGCATTGACCTCGCAGTGCGCGGCGATGATCCTGTCAAGCGCCTTCGCCTTCTTCATGGCTGCGCGCATCATCTCCCTGTCCTGCACGCCGCGACCGTCGTCGGAAAAACCCGCCACAAAGGGGGCCATGCCTTCCATGTCGGAAAGCTCGCGTCCCTCCTCCTCCATGGTTATGGTGCCGTAGGGAATCACATGAATCACGGCGTCGCGCCGGATGATCTCAAGCTGTCTTTCCAGGTGCTCCACGGTGTCCGGCGCAGGGTTCAGGTTGGGCATGGTGCACACCGTGGTGTAGCCGCCGTGCGCAGCTGCAAGGCTGCCCGTGCGAATGGTCTCCTTGCATGAAAAACCCGGCTCACGGAAATGCACATGGACATCTACGAGGCCGGGAACAATGCAACACCCGCTCATATCGAACTCAGATACTCCCTCCAGAGGCGGCAGCTGCGGCGCGATGCGCTCTATGCTGCCGTTTCTGATGAGCAGATCGTTCTTCGCAAAGCCGGAAGGACGGTACACCATGGCGTTTCTCAGGATGCGATCCATGCAAACTCCTCAGAGCGTTTCTTGATGTTATGGGGCAGAAAACGCCGGACGCAAAGACGCCGCGCGGCCGATCCACGGGAGAGTTCTGCCACCTCAGGGAAAAGGACGGAAACCGACCGGCTCCGGGTGCCCGTCTTTCCCGGAAGCGCCGAAAAAAAAGCCCGGCCCGAAGGCCGGGCGAACATTACGCCATCTGACGGAGCACGTCTTCCAGCGTTTCGGTAAAGGCTTCAAGATCGGCCTCGTCGATGGTGAGCGAAGGCAGGAGCCGAAGCGTGGGACCGTAAGTAAGATTAAGAATGAAGCCGCGATGCATGAGCTCAAGCCAAATGGCCTTTGCCTTCTCGTCGGACATTTCAAGTTCCACGCCGATGAGAAGTCCCATGCCGCGCACGTCGCGGATCACGCCGGGCAGCTTTTCGCCGAGGGCACGGAAGCGGGCGCGGGCGCGATCTCCAAGAGCTGCGGCGCGTTCCACAAGATGATCGCGCTCCATGATCTCCAGTACCTTGAGGCCCACGGCCGTCACCAGCGCACCGCCGCCGAAGGTGGTGGCGTGGCTGCCGTAGTCAAAGCCCTGAGCCACTTCGTCGGTGGCCATCATGGCGCCGAGCGGCAGACCGTTGGCCATGGACTTGGCGCTCGTGAACACGTCGGGCCTGAGATTGAAATTCTGATAGCCCCACCATTTTCCGCTGCGGCCCATGCCGGCCTGCACTTCGTCGCACATGACGAGCACGCCGTGACGACGGCAGATGTCCACGAGGCCGTCGGCGTATTCCTGCGTGACGGGAATAATGCCGCCCTCTCCCTGAATGGCCTCAAAAAGCACGGCTGCCGTAGTGGGCTTTATGGCCTTTTCCAGCGCGTCGAGATCACCCCACGGCACACGTCCGAAACCGGGAGTTTCCGGTTCAAATCCTTCCGTATGCTTGCCCGTGGCGGCAAGCGTGGCAAGCGTGCGGCCGTGGAAGCAGTTGCTGAGCGTGATGACTTCCCACGCGTCGCGGCCCTTCACCACGCGCTGATAGCGCCTCGCTATCTTGATGGCGGCCTCATTGCTCTCCGCGCCGGAGTTGCAGAAGAACACCTTGCCCGCATGACTCGTGGAAAGCAGCTTTTCGGCATATTCTAGCTGCTCTTCCTGATAGAAAAGATTGCTCACGTGAATGAGCTTTCGCGACTGTCGTTCCAAAACCTCGGCGATTTCCTCGTTGCAATGTCCGAGGCCGATGACGGCAATGCCGGCCAGAAGGTCGACATATTCCTTGCCGTCCACATCCCAGAGGCGGGAGCCCTTGCCTCGGACTATGCCCAGCGGATAACGCGAGTACGTCCGGCACATAAAGGCCTTTTCCCTTTCCTTCAGTCTTTCGAAAGCTTCGCTCATCGTCTGATTTCCCCATGAAACTTGTTTTTTCCCGCACCGGCACATCGCAGGCGCAAAGAACGCGGGTATCATATACTATTAATGAAAAGTAGCCAAGAGCGACCTTTACCCTCTCCCGGGATTGCTTTTTGTGCGGGAGGAGCTGATAGTCGGCTCCGAAACAGTACTCCTGCATTCCCGCCCTTCCGGGGAAACACGCGCGTCAAGGCCTCGGAGCGGGTGTGCATTTTCAGCGCCATGCCGCATACCCTTCATACTTTTACGGATACTTTCATGACAAGCGCCTTTACCATGCTTCGTCCCCTTGTTCTGGCTTCCGGCTCGCCGAGACGCCGCGCCTTTCTTGAAGGCGTGGGCCTTTGCTTTGACGTTCTGCCCGCATCCTGCCCGGAGCCTCGTCCCCTGCCCGGCGAAGATCCCCGAGCCTACGCGTCGCGCTGCGCCGAGGCCAAGGCCCGCTTCGTGCTCGGTTCTCTTTCGTCGCGCACGGATCGTCCCGCCGTGCTTTCGGCCGACACCATCGTCATTCTGCGCGAGGGGAAAAACGCCTCCATTCTGGGCAAGCCCCGGGACAGAAACGACGCCGTGGCCATGCTCTCCCGTCTTTCCGGCCGCACGCACGAGGTGGTCACATCCTGCTGTCTTGCCATGGACGATTATATGGAGGCCTTCGACGACATGACGGAAGTCACCTTTGCTCCCTGGCCTTCTTCCGTGCTCGAAGCATATGCCGACAGCGGCGACCCTCTGGACAAGGCAGGTTCCTACGGCATACAGGACGGAGGGGCCTTTCTCGTCAGCGGCCTCAGAGGATCCTGGTCCACGGTGGTGGGCCTGCCTCTCAACATCGTGCTGGAACGCCTGCTCAAGGCCGGCGTCCTCAGACTGAACGACTCTTCCCGGGAGCTTTCATGAAAGAGCATATTCTGAACGCCATCCATGCCGTGTACCAAAGCGTGCCGCTCGTGCACAGCATCACCAATTTCGTAGTCATGCAGGTGTCGGCCAACACCCTGCTTGCCGCCCATGCCTCGCCGCTCATGGCCCACGCCGCCGAGGAAATGGACGACCTCACAAACATAGACTCTGCCCTCGTGCTCAACATAGGCACGCTTGATCCGGCATGGCTTGAAAGCATGGAGCTTGCCGGAACGCTCATGAAAAAGAAGGGCAAACCCGTGGTGCTCGATCCCGTGGGAGCCGGAGCCTCCGGCCTGCGCACCCGTTCTGCCCTTCGTCTGCTCGACATGGTGCGGCCCGACATTCTGCGCGGCAATGCCTCGGAAATCATGGCTCTGGCCGCAGAAATCCGCTCCGCCGACAAAGTGGCCACCAAAGGCGTGGACAGCCGCAACAGCAGCGACGAAGCGCTCGACTCCGCGCACGTTCTGGCCGTCCGTTTCGGCTGCACGGTGAGCGTGAGCGGCGTGCGCGACCTTGTTACCGACGGCAAGACCGATCTCGTGGTGGAAGGCGGCTCGCCTCTCATGCCGCTCGTCACGGGCATGGGCTGCTCGGCATCGGCCGTAACCGGGGCCTATGCCGCCGCCTGCACGGACAGCCTCACGGCCGCAGCCGCCGCCATGGCCGTCATGGCCTCGGCGGGAGAAAAGGCCGGAGCCTGCGCCAAGGGGCCTGGGAGCTTTCTCCCCGCCTTTCTGGACGAGCTCTATCTTCTGGACCCCGAAGACGCAGCCAGACGGGTACGCCGTCTCGAGTCCTAGAGGCATTTTTCCGCTCCCCGGCTCGACAAGGCTTTTCATGGCGCTTCATGCCCCGTACCGCGCAGCGGCTCGCGCGGCATGAATTGTGCATCTGTCTTGCCTCCAGAGCCGGCTCAGCCACCTTGCCGACCTTCCCTTGTCGAAACATAACCTTCCCTTTCGAGGACTTTTCACGAGGACTGCCATGAACTGGAGAAAACACACCGACTACCGCGTCTACCTCGTCACGGACAGAGACCTCTGTCTCGGCCGTCCTCTGGAAGACGTGGTTCTCGCCGCCGTGCGCGGAGGAGCCGGGGCCGTGCAGCTTCGGGAAAAGCACGCCTCTTCCCGTGAATTTCTGGCACTGGCCCGCGCACTCGTTTCCCGCCTGCAGCCTCTCGGCATTCCGCTCATCATCAACGACAGAGCCGATATTGCCCTTGCCTCGGGCGCGGCCGGACTGCACGTGGGACAAAGCGACCTGCCGCCCGAGGACGCCCGACGTCTCATGGGGCCGGACGCCATCGTCGGCCTGTCCGTGGAAACGCGTGAAGAGCTGCTCGCCGCGGAAAAACTCGATGTCGACTACGTGGGCATAAGTCCCCTGTTCGCCACGCCTACCAAAACGGACACCCATATGCCATGGGGCCTCGACGGTCTTCGCTGGGCAAGGGAACATTCCCCGCTCACGCTGGTCGCCATAGGCGGCATTCATAAGGACAACGCCGCAGAGGTCGTCGCCGCAGGAGCCCACAGCCTTGCCGTAGTCTCGGAACTGTGTTCCGCCCCGGACCCGGAAAAAGCCGCGCGCCGTCTTCTTGCCGTCTTTGAAAAGTAGTCCTTCCCCTGCGGCAGATTTCCCGTTTTCCGATGCCGCTTTTTTCTGAAATACAACGCGAAAAAGACACTTTTGACGGAAAATGGCCGCGCGTCTGCACGGCCCCTTTTTTCATGCTTGCTGGCAAAAAGGCCGGGCCTTCCCATCGGGGAAGGACTCGGCCTTTTTCTGCATCAATATGCTGTCCGGCGACTTCTGACCGGACGGCGTCCTAAAACTGCTTGGGCTTGAAGAACTTGGACGGAGGCTTGCACTCCGGATCTCCCTGTATGCACGGATTGTCTTCGGCGCGCAGCGCAAGTCTCAGGAAGAAGACGGCCACCATGCATCCGGTGAAGTCGGCCAGAGGAATGCTCAGCCACACACCGTCGAGCCCGAAAAAGGCAGGCATGATCAGAAGTGCGGGCACGAGACATATCATCTGACGGCACAGCGACACGATGCTGGCTATCTTGGCCTGACCAATGGACTGGAAATATGTGCCGATGATGATCTGCGGACCCACGAAAATGAACAGACCGCCCGTGATGCGCAGAGCCTTTGCGGAGACTTCGACGAGAGGTCCGTGATCGGTAAAGATGCGCACCAGAAATTCGGGGAAGAACAACGAACCGAACATGCCGGCCGCAGTAATGATCGTGGCAGTCAGCATGCCGTACTTGAGCGCCTGACGCACACGGTCGGGCCGCTTGGCGCCGAAGTTGAAACCGATAATGGGCTGCATGCCCTGACCGAGACCGATGACGCTCATGGCAAAGAGCATGAGCAGACGGTTGACGATGCCGAACGCACCGATGGCAAGATCGCCGCCGTGATCCTGAAGCGCACGGTTGATGAGCACGACCACAATGCAGCCGCAGAAGTTGATGAGAAAGGGAGCCATGCCTATGGCCACTATCTTGCGCATGGCATCCCACTTCAGTTTCCAGATGTCCTTCTGAAAATGAATGAGCGAGCTTTTGCGGCAGAAGTGCGCCACAAGCCAGATGACCGACATGGCCTGCCCCGCAAGCTGCGCCAGAGCCGCACCGTACATGCCCCAGTTCCACCAGTAGATGAAGATGGGAGAAAACACGACGATGCCGAGGGAAGACAAAAGAGCCGTCATCATGGCCGTCTTGGGATAGCCCGTGGCTCGCACGAGATAGTTGAAGCCGAGCATGAGAAAGCCGAGCGGCGAAAGAAGAACCAGCGGCACCATGAACTCATGGGCAAGGTGCAGCGTCTCCCCGCTCGCCCCGAAGAACATGAGCAGAGGATCAAGAAAGAGCCAGAACGCCAGGCCGAAGAGAACGCCGAAAAAAATCTCAAGCAGCACGGAATGACCGAGCATGCTGCGGGCCTTGTCCATGTCCTTGCGGCCGAGTTCTATGGAGCAGAGTGCGGCACAGCCCACGGCGACGAGCTGGCAGAATGCCATGAGCAGGTTCACGATGGGAAAGGTGACCGCCATGGCCGCGAGGGCAAGATGCCCTACGCCGTACCCGATGAAGATGCTTGATATGATCTGGTTGAGAGCTACGACGACCATACCCAGAATGGCTGGTATGGAATACTCGAGAAGAAGGCGTCCGACGCCCTTCGTTCCCATCTCGTTGGCTTTCTGATTCTGACTCATAAAATCCCCCCCCCGACGTTCTGAAACGCCGTCGGCACGCCGACGCCTGAGACGACGCGTCGACGCAAAAAATCCCGAACCGAAAAAGCGCCGGAAGGCTCCTTTTTTCGACGGAATTGTCCGGCGACCGCAAAATGCGGCCGCACCCCTTCAGAAACAATGATGAACTATAGTCGCACAAGCAAAAGGCGACACAAAGAAAAAGCGCGCATCCTATCAGCGCCGGGGCGTATATTCACAAAGTCGAGGCATAAAGGCAAGCGTCTTCTTTCTCTCTTTCTATGAGATTTTGAGACGACGACGGGATTTGGGAGCCGGAGTTTCTTCGGAAGAAGCGTCTTCCTTTTCATGGACGACCTCTTCCTTCTGCTCCGTGTTCTTTCTGTTCAGGCAGGCCAGACCGCTCTTCCTCGGTCCTTCATTAAGAAAAGGCATGGGAGAGTCCCAGTCCAGAAGCGTGACGCCTATGAGGTAAGATACCCAGGCCGCATATTCTTCCGACGACCAGTTGAGCATCTTGGTCAGACGCCGGTGCATGCCGGGCGTGCTGATGCTCCAGTACAGTTCCGCCGCACGCTCCTCGGAAAGACCGGGGCGAAGCATGCCGTCTTCGGCCATCTTGTGCACGGACTTGCGGCATTTTTCCAGCAGCATCATGCTCTGATCGTATTCCTGTTCGGCAAACTCCGGAGACAGCACGCTCATGCCCCGGATGATATCGAAGACGGGCATGGCGTCTTCCATGAGCACCGACATGAAATGGCCGATCTCGCGCACGCGCTCCTTGCCCGTCATGATCTGAGGAATGGAGTCGCGCAGCTTGTCATACTTCTTGGCTTCAACAGTGGTTTCCAGAATGGCGGCAAGCACGCCCTTCTTCGAGCCGCACACGGCATAGACGGTCTGAGGAGCCACTCCGGCCTCGCGGGCTATGGATTCCAGCGTCATGTCCGCATAGCCCTTTTCCTTCATGAGCTGCATGGCGGCCGCGACAATGCGGGCTTTCGTCACATTCGCCTGTTCCTTCCTGCGGGGAGAATGATAGGCGCGCGTCTTCTTGACGGGCTTTGCGGCGACATCTTCTGCGGCTTTTCTGGCCATGTAGTGTTCCTCAATATTGAATAGAATGAAATAATATGAAGTGAGCTTAACCTATCAATTGCCGAGAAGCAATGTTAAAAATATCCCTTTCAGGACCGCAAAAACAGATTCAAAACGGAAAACCGGCCTGCCGCAAGCGTTTTTCCCCGAAAAAAAACAAAGAAAAAAATAATGAAAAGAAGTAAAAATCATGAGTTATCACATTGCGATCATTCGAACGCTCCCAGGAGAGCACTCTTCCGGGAGCACAGGATATCTTGACAGCCAGGCCTCATTTCACTAGAATGAAAGTCTATTGAATATTTGTTGGCAATAACAGGAAAATGCAACCGGCAAGCCTTCGTTGCCATTGTTTCTGTTTTCTGGTGAAATGCCGCGCAGGCTGCCTTTTCCCTCCGTCGGAAGACCTCCGACAAGGCCGATCCCGCCGCCGGGACCACGGACTGTTTAACCGTTATGGAGTTCTGACATGGCCATCACTCTTTACAAGGCTCCCAACTGTATCCGCTGCCGCATCACCCATGAATTCATGGACGCCCGGGGCATCACCTACGACAGCTACGACCTCGACGCCGACAAGGACATCGTGAACGGCTTCTACCGTGCCAACCGCAAATTTCTCCATCGCAACGAAACGGGCGTGGAATTTCCCATGTTCCATGACGATGACGGCGACGTGGTGCTTCAGGGCACGGGCGTCATCATTGCCTATCTTCTTTCCGGCAAGGCTCTCGGCGATGCCGGCGCCGTCAGCGAAAGCAAGATGCTGCACGGCTGGATTTCCGGTCTGAACGTTTCCAAGGTGCCTGCAGGAGAAGAAGATCACTTCGTCGAGCTCATCACCGCGCTGGCCAAAGGCGGACTTCAGGTCGTCATCGACACCGACGGCCGCAACTCCGCCCTTCTTGAACGCCTCATCAATACCGGCTGCCTGACCCGCGTCCGTCTGAACATTCCCGGTCCGGCCGCCGTGTATCCTGCAGCCGTCGGCGGCGAAGCACCTTCCAAGGAAGACCTCGGCAAGACCATCGCCCTCGTACGCGGCTTCAAGGACAACGTCATCCGCCTGTATCTTGAGCCCATTGCTCAGGCCGACGGAACCCTCGCCTGGCTCTCCCCCGCCGATGCTGCTCTTGCCGGCAAGATGGTGGCCGAAGCCTGCGGCGACATGATGCTTCCCTTCGGCATTCAGGCCACGGCCGAGGCCGTGAAGGGCATCGAGCCTCTCGCCAACCTGCTGCCCTACCGCTCCAAGGTCCGGTCCGCTCTTCCCAAGACCGACATCATCAAGGGCGAATGATCCCTTCGCGGAAAGACCCGTCTCTTTCCGCGCGTCTTATCCGTGACTCCCCGGAACGGACAACGCACTCGTCCGTTCCGGATACAGGACCGCTTCTCCGGTTCTTCGCGTCGCTTGCGACGCGCACACCTCAAGTCATCAAGGCAGGAAAGCTATCATGGCTCTTCGCATCACTGTCATAGGCGCAGGCCCCGGCGGCTACACGGCCGCCTTCGACGCCGCAAAGCGCGGCGCGGAAGTCACCCTCGTGGAATCCAAATGGCTCGGCGGAACGTGCCTCAACTGCGGCTGCATCCCCACCAAAACGCTCAAGTCCTCCGCCGAAGTGCTGGAGAACATCCGCCGCGCCGCGGAATTCGGCGTGAAAAATGAAGGGACGCCTTCCGTGGACATGCCCGCCGTCATCGCAAGAAAGCGCAAGGTCACCGAGACTCTGTGCGGCGGTCTGGAAAAAAGCTGCGCAAAGCTCAAGGTCAAGGTTGTCATGGGCCGCGGACAGGTGGTAAGCGCCTCTCTCGTAAAGGTGACCATGCCCGACGGCTCCGTGCAGGACGTGGAAGGCGACAGGGTCATCATCGCCACCGGCTCCAACGTGCTGAACCTTCCCTCCATGCCCGTGGACGGCAAGTATATCCTTTCCAGCGACGACGCGCTGGAGCTCGACCATCTGCCCGCCCGTCTCGTCATCGTGGGCGGCGGCGTGGTCGGCACCGAACTTGCCTTCATCTTCCGCACTTTCGGCAGTGAAGTCACCATCGTGGAAGGCCAGAACCGTCTTCTGCCCGTGCCTTCCGTCGATGAGGAAATGAGCAGGCTGCTTCTGCGCGAAGCCAGGAAGAAGGGCATCAAGGTGGAACTTGCCCGCACCGTGAACAGCACGAAGGTAGAGGACGGCAAGGTCTACGCCGATCTCGGCCCCTCGCCCTTCCTCGCTCCCGAGCTCGTGCCCGCTTCCGCAAAGAAGCCCGCCACGCTTGAGGCCGACTGCATCTTCATGACCATAGGCCGTGTGGCCAACAGCAACGGCCTCGGCCTTGCCGAAGCCGGCATCGCCACCGACAAACGCGGCTACATCACCGTGAACGACCATCTCGAGACCTCCGTGCCCGGCGTGTACGCCATCGGCGACATTCTCGGCCCTGCGCGCATCATGCTTGCGCACATGGCTTCCGCCGAAGCGCACGTGGCCGTGGCCAACATCTTCGGCGCGAGCGAAACGCCCAACTACGACGTAGTGCCCTCGGGCATCTTCTCCTCGCCGGAAATCGGCGACGTCGGCCTTACCGAAGCACAGGCCAGGGACAAGGGCTTTGACGTCATCACCTCGGAATTCCAGTTCCGCGAACTCGGCAAGGCACAGGCCATGGGCGAGCTGCCCGGCGTGTTCAAGCTCGTGGCAGACAAGGCGAGCGGCAGGCTCCTCGGCGCGCACTTCGCCGGAGCCCACGCCACGGATCTCATCGCCGAATGTGTCCTTGCGCTCCAGATGGGCGCCACCGTGGCCGACATTGCAGGCACCATTCACGCCCATCCCACGCTGGCGGAAGGCGTCATGGAAGCTGCGGCCAACATGGCGGAATAACGTTCCTCTCCATGCCGGGAGCGTTCCCCGGCATGGACGATTTCCCTCATCCTGCCCGCGGCCCGGCCGCTTCACATACGGGGCAAGCGCCCTCAACCCCAAGGAGAACTCCCATGACCAGGACTGTTGCGGAACTCAATCTCCCCTCCGATCTCAAGTACACCGACGAACACATCTGGGCCCGCAGGGACGGCGACGAACTTATCGTCGGCGTGAGCGACTATGCTCAGGATCAGCTCGGCGAAGTGGTCTACGTCGACCTTCCCGCCGAAGGCGACAGCTTCGGCGCGGGCGATGAATTCGGCGAAGTGGAATCCATCAAGTCCGTGAACAAGCTGTTCATGCCCGT
>NZ_CALUWV010000032.1 GCF_944324575.1 uncultured Mailhella sp.
ATGACCGTCACTCCGGCCTCGCCGAGACTTTGTATCTCCTCCACGGTCATCTGGCCCGTATTGGCCACCAGCGCACAGCGTGACGGCAAATGAGCGCGCACCGCGGACGCCAGAGCCCGCAGCCGTTCCGCCCCGTAATGCTCCGTCGTGCGCAGCACCACCCACGAGGCTCCCTCCAGGGCAAAACGGCGCGCCGTATCGGCAATGCGCTCCACGCTCCACTCATGTGCCTCGTTCACCACGCCCCACGCCTCACCGAAGGCGCAGAACGCGCAGCTCATGGAACAGGGCGCGCAGTCCACGCCCACAGCCGCCCACACGCCCGCCCGGTCTCCAGCCACGTCCCGGGCCGTCTGACGTGCAAGCCGGCCGAGGTACGCCGCCTGCGGCGAATCCGGCGCATAGGAAAGCAGGCGAACCACGTCGTCACGGCAGGGAATCTCCCCGCTCAGCGCACGCTTCTTAACTCCTTCCATGAATATACGGTCGTCTTCGGGGCAGTCCGAAACGTCAATGCCTCCCGAATCGCGTGCGGAAACAAGCAGCGCAAGCACTCTGTCGAGATGATCACGGCTGCCCGAAAGCGAGGATATCCAGCGGTTCAGGCAGCGCCGTCCCAGAGCCGTCACCGCGTATTTTCTGCGGGACGGGCCGTCGCCTTTTGCAGGCGTCGTTTCCAGCACACCGTTTTTCTCCATCTCCCTCAACATCCGATAACAGCCCGTCATGTCCGGCATCTGCCCGGAAAAAAGTCCGGTATCTTCGAGCTTCTGCACGAGCGCATAGCCGTGCATGGGCTCTTTGGCCAGCAACGCCAGAAGCACGGGCTGCACAAAACGGGGAAGGTTCCCTCCCGAACAGGCACAGGAATCCAGCACGTCCATACCGTCTCTCCTTCATGCTTCCGTTCTGCATCTGCCGTTCCGAAAAACGACGACCTTATGACGGAAAATCATCTATTGGATTTACTCCAATAACATCATGCGGCGGGACTCAACGCAAGGAGCGCTTTCAGGATCGGCGTCAGCTTCAGTTCCGCCCGTTCTTGCGCAGAAGCTCCTGAACGTCCATGTCGTGACCGAGCACGAGCACGCTTTCCCCGGCCTGAAAGCAGTGCGCCGGGCCGGGCATGGGCTGAAGGGTGTCGCCCTTCTTCACGCCGAGCACATTGAGCCGATAGCGCTGACGGACGGCCAGCTCCTTCACGGTCTTTCCCTGCCACTCTTCGGGCGTGGCTATCTCATAAATGGAGTAATCGGGGGAGAGCTTGACGTAATCGAAGATATGGTCGCTGCTGTAGCGCATGGCCGCCCAGTCGGCGGTCTGCCGCTCGGGATACACCACGTCGTCCGCGCCGTTGCGCAGAAGAAACTTGGCGTGCACCTGACGTGAGGCGCGGGAAAGCACAAAGCGAGCCCCGTGCTCCTTGAGCAGCGCCGTGGTTTCCAAAGAACTCTGAAAATCGTCGCCTATGGCCACCACGCACATATCGAAGTTGCTCACGCCGAGGGAACGTATGAACGACTCGCTTGTGGCGTCGGCAATCTGTGCGCTGGTCACAAAATCCAGCGCCTCGTTGACCCGCTGTTCGTTTCTGTCTATGGCGAGCACTTCATGGTGAAGTTCCCGCAGCTTTCTTGCCATGCGACGACCAAAACGTCCGAGTCCTATGAGCAGTACGGATTTCATCGGGCACACTCCTTTCAGCCCACGGCCACGTCTTCGGCAGGATAGCGGAATCCGTCCTGCCGTATGCCGGAGGACACCGCAAAAACAACGGTAAGACTGCCCACTCTGCCGAAATACATGAGCAGTATGAGAATGCCGCGCGAGGCATCGGAAAGTTCCGGCGTCGCTCCCAGGGTAAGTCCCACGGTGCCTATGGCCGAGGCAGCCTCGAAAAAAGCCGTCATGAGCGGCAGATTGTCGAAGGCTGACACCAGCATTCCCCCGGCCAGGAAAAGCAGAAGATAGAACATGAATATGCCGGACGCCCGGCGAAGAGCCATGTCCGGCAGCCTTCGGCCGAAGCCGCGCACGTCGGAACGATGCAGAAAAATGGAGAGAAGCCCCAGAAGAAGCACGGCGAATGTAGTGACCTTGAAGCCGCCGCCCGTGGAGCCGGGAGCCGCCCCCACCAGCATGAGCAGAATGGTGACCAGCTTGCCTATGGGACTGAGCGCCGTAAGGTCCACGCTGTTGAAGCCCGCCGTGCGAGGGCTCACGGACTGAAACAGCGCGGCAAGCGCGGCCTCAGGCCCGGTCATCTGCCAGCCCTCGCGCCGGAATTCATAGAAAAAGAAAAAGAGAAAACCCAGAAGCACAAGCGCCGCGCTGAAAAGCAGCACAAGCTTGCTCTGCAGTCGGTATCTGTGAACATCCGTACCGTGGGAACGAATGTCGTCCAAGGTGAGAAAGCCGATGCCGCCCGTGGTGATGAGCAGCGCAATGACGAGACACACGAGGGGGTCCGAGGCATATGCCGTAAGCGAGGCATAGGGATGCGCCGCTCCCATGAGGTCGAAACCGGCGTTGCAGAACGCGGACACGGAATGAAACAGCGCCATCCAGAGTCCCTTTCCGAGCCCCATGTCCGGACAGAACCTTAAGGCAAGCAGCGCAGCGCCGATGAGTTCCACGGCCAGCACGGTTTTGAATATGAATCCCGTAAGGCGCACGATGCCCGCAAGCTGCGGCGCGGAAATGGATTCCTGCATGACCCAGCGCAGACGGAAGCCTATCTTCTGCCCGGCCAGTACGGCCACGGCCACGGCCATGCTCATGACGCCGAGTCCGCCCACCTGTATGAGCAGAAGAATGATGATCTGCCCGAATGTCGACCAGTACCGCACGGTATCGTGCACCACAAGTCCCGTTACCGTAATGGCCGAGGTGGCCGTGAACAGGGCGTCGCCGAATCCCGGCCCCGCGCCGTCTTTGGTGGTGAAGGGCAGCATGAGCAGTCCCGTGCCGCAGACGATGAGCAGAAAGTAGCCCAGAATGATGATCTGCGACGGACTGATGCGTTCTTTGTTCCAGAATGACATCGTATTCTCCGGCATGTCGGCCGCGCCGTTCATGAGCAGGGCCGCCCGCTTCCAGTAGCATGCCGGCGGGCATAAGGCAAGGCGGCTTTCGGAAAGCTCCGGCGGGCTTTCCCTCCGCCCGGGTTCATGCCGCATGCAAAAACTCCCGCCACGCAAGCGCTGCAGGAGGCCTTCCCACGGCTGCCGGACGAGGAACTGCGAGACTTCCTGGGCCCCGACGTCAGCCCTGCTGGGATTCGGAAGGCTCCACGTAGGTGGTTTCAAGATCGTCGAAGGCGGTGAACTCCGGCCTGTAGGCGAGCTCCACCGTGCCGGTCGGGCCGTTTCTGTGCTTGCCGATGATGATTTCGGCAATGCCGGTCTTCGGCCGGTCGCCCTTCTTGTTGTAGGCATCCTCACGGTGGATGAACATGATGAGGTCGGCGTCCTGTTCAATGGCGCCCGATTCACGAAGGTCGGAGAGCACGGGCCGCTTGTCGGTGCGCTCCTCCACCTTTCGGTTGAGCTGGGAAAGGGCAATGACGGGGACCTTGAGTTCCTTGGCAAGCGCCTTCAGGTTGCGCGAGATGTCGGAAATTTCCAGTTCGCGCGAGTCATTGCGCGCGGAATGCATGAGCTGCAGATAGTCCACCATGACAAGATCAAGGCCGTGCTCGGCCTTGAGGCGGCGGCAGCGCGCCCGCAGAGCCAGCGGCGTGAGTCCCGCCGTGTCGTCGATGAATATCTTGGCGCGGGAAAGGGCGTCGGCCGAGGCGGAAAGCTTGGCCCAGTCGTCATCTTCCAGAAAGCCGCGCCTCACGCGCGAAAGCTCCACCCTGCCCCAGGCGCAGAGCATGCGGTCCATGAGCGATTCCTTGCTCATTTCCAGAGAAAAAATGGCCACCGTGGCCCCGCCGGAAAGCGCGGCGCGCATGGCCACGTTGAGGGCGAAGGCCGTCTTGCCCATGGAGGGACGCGCGGCGAGAATGATGAGGTCGG
Organism: uncultured Mailhella sp.; assembly: GCF_944324575.1. GTDB lineage: Bacteria > Desulfobacterota > Desulfovibrionia > Desulfovibrionales > Desulfovibrionaceae > Mailhella. Next base: position 4,026 of record NZ_CALUWV010000032.1, read on the forward strand.
TAGGCTGAAGTCCGGCCGTCATCTTGTCGAGCTGCATGTAGCCCGTGGGCACGCCGGTGGTCACGCTCTTGTTGTTGTAGCGGGCGAGAAGCTCGTCGAACACGGAACGCACGAGCTCGCTGCTGCTGGAAAAGGTCTTGCTGTTGGCGCGTTCGGAAATGGAGAATATGGCCCGCTCCGACTCGTCGAGAAGCGTGGGCACGTCCTTGGAGGCGTCGTAGCAGTTGCTGATGATCTGGGCGGACGTGTCGATGAGCGCGCGCTGCATGGCCTTGTCGCGCACGATCTTGGCCCAGTGCACGGCGTTGGCGCCGCTCACCACGGCTCGGGAAAGGTCGCCGAGATAGGCCGCGCCGCCCGCGGCTTCCAGCTGAGAATGGCTGACGAGCCAGTCGAACACCGTCACTTCGTCCACGGGAGCGTTCTGCTCGAAAAGAGCCATGAACGCGCCGAAGATGACGCGATGCGCAGGAATGTAAAAATCGGTGTCCCGTATCTGATCAATGATTTCCTGCAGAAGATCGGGACGGAGAAAAACGCCGCTCAGAACGGCCTGTTCGGCCTCTTCGCTGTGCGGAGGAACGCGCCTTAAAAGGTCGTCGCGCGCACGTTCGGAAACGTCGCCCTCCCCTCGGGGAGAACGACGAGAGCCGCCGCTCCGGGAAGGAGCGGCGGCTTCATTCATGACGGTATCCGGGCTGTCCATGACTCGTCAGGCTTCCGGGGAAGCTGATCAGGCATTTTCAGCAGGAGCTTCCGCTTCAGCAGCGGGAGCTTCCACGGGGGCTTCTTCTTCAGCGATGTGCTTTTCTTCAGACACGATCTTCACGGTGAAGGAAGGAACCACGTCGGCATGCAGACGGGCGCGCACGTTGTGTTCGCCCAGGGTGCGGATGGAGCCGTCGAGAAGCAGACGATGACGATCCACTTCGATGCCCATGGCGGCGAGGGCGTCGCCGATCATGGCAGGAGTGACGGAACCATAGAGCTTGTCGTTTTCACCAACGCGCATGGCGATGGTCACCACCACGCCGTCGAGCTTGGAAGCGAGGTCGGCGGCAGCGGCGCGGAGGGCGTCCATGCGGGCCTGCAGCTTCTTGCGTTCGAGTTCAAACACGCGGATGTTGGCGGGAGTGGCCAGGCTGGCAAGCTGCTGAGGAAGCAGATAGTTGCGGCCGTAGCCGGGCTTGACATTGACGATATCGCCAAGGTGACCGAGCTTTTCAACGTCGGCACGAAGAATAACTTTCATTTTGTCTCCTATGCCGTTAGATGTTGGTCTTCTTCTTGAGTTCGCTGGAATGAGCGGACGTGTAGAACAGCAGGGCCATCTGGCGGGCGCGCTTGATCTCGGTGGTGAGGGCGCGCTGATGCTTGGCGCAGGTGCCGGTAATGCGGCGGGCGACGATCTTGCCGCGTTCGGTGATGAAATCGCGGAGAATGTCGGGACGCTTGTAATCGAGAGCCAGTTCAGCGTCGGCGCAGAAGCGGCAGAACTTGCGGCGAGGAGCAAACTTCTTACGGAAAGCCATTACGCGACCTCCTCGGTGGCTTCGACGGAGTCGGCCAGCTTGACGGTCATGAACTTGAACACGCCGTCGGTGATGCGGATGATGCGTTCCAGTTCAGCCACGAGCTGAGAAGGAGCGGCATATTCGAGACGAACATAGAAGCCGCGCATCTGCTTGCGGACGGGATAGGCCAGGTCGCGCATGCCCCACTGATCCACGACGAGCATCTTGCCGCCTTCGCGGGTAATGACGTCGTCCATGGTCTTCAGGACGGTTTCGCGCTCTTCCACAGACAGCTCCGGAGAAAGGAGCAGCAGGGTTTCCATTTTGCGCATGTAGGATATCTCCTTACGGTCAGAGGTCCGCCGCTCCCGGCTTCCTGCCGGAGAAACCATACGGCGAACAAGGTGAACTGTCGTATTTACTAGGGAGCCGCCTTTCTGTCAAGTCCCGAAGGTCCCGGCAAAAAGGCGGCTTTTTCTGCGGCGCGCTCCACAGGCAGAGCCCAGGGAGCGCGGAAAACATCAGAATGAAAAAAGCTGGTTTACGGTCACCGAACCCACCACGGGCGCGAGCAGCCTGTCGGAAATGACCACGGAAGCGCCGTCTGCGGGGGTCACAGGCATGCTTACTTCTCCAAGCGTAAAGGCATTCCGGGAACGCGCGATGAAATCCTTGAGATCTATGAGGCTGGGATTCAGTCCCTCAATGAGTTCGGGAGCCTTTTCCCGGTATTCCACCACGAGCTTTTCCTTATCCGTGGAGTTCGCCCATTCATAGCGGGCCACCAGACTCGGGCCTTCCCAGACGGTCTTGCCTGCCTGGAGGAAGAGCGGGGTCCACGGGTCCATGGACACGGGACGCAGATAAACGTGCACGGTGGCGTCGTTCGCACCGATGCCGTTGCTTTCGTAAAAGACTCTCAGCGTCTGGAAGTCCACGCCCACGGGACGCACTTCCCAGATCATGTCGGAAGAGCACTCCGCAAGCAGGGTGACGAGCTGAGAACCTTCCTTTTCCTGCAAAGAGAACCACGCACGCACGGGAACGACATTCATGAAGCCGTTCTCAAAGGGCACGTTGACCAGCGCATGGCCCGAGAGCACGTTCTCGTATCCTTCCGCAGCCACCACGCTCACCGAAGGAGATTTGGTGGAGACGAAATTTCCCGTGGACGCATCCACGCCCCTGTATATGGCGGAACCGGCGCAACCGCCGAGAAACACCGCAAGAGAAAGAGCCGCACAGGCCAGAAGTCGTTTCATGAAGACACCTCTTTCTTTCAATGGGTTGTCCTTTTTCCCCGCTGAGCGGGAACTCTCATCATAAATCCTTCATCGGAAATTGGCAACGACACGCCCTTTCCGCCTCCCACAGGCCGTCTCGTCAAAAAGCGGCTTGCGCTCTTCATCCTGCAATGGCACACTCTCTTCATGAACGTCACAGTTGCCATAAGCGGCGGAACCGACAGCCTCTTCGCGCTTCTTCATCTTAAAGAGGAAGGGCACGACGTCTCGGCTCTGCACGCACGCTTTCTGACTGCCGGAGAAGAACACGACGCCGTGCCTGCCATGGAGTCCCTCTGCCGGAGCCTCGGCATTTCCCTTCGCGTGGTCGACCTTTCCGAAGAGTTCCGGTGTCGCGTCATGGAACCCTTTGCCGAGGAACATGCCAGAGCCCGCACGCCGAACCCCTGCGCCCTGTGCAACCGGGCCATGAAGTTCGGCCTTCTGTTCGATCATGCCATGACGATGGGCGACGCCTTTGCCACCGGCCATTACGCGGCCGTGCGCGAGCATCCGGTCTACGGCCCCGCGCTCAGGGCCGGAAGCGACGGCACCAAGGATCAAAGCTACTTTCTTGCGCTGGTTCCCGTCTCCCGTCTTCGCCGCTGCCTCTTTCCCCTTGCGGAATGGAAGAAGTCCGACATACGGCAGTGGCTCTCCTCCCGGGGGCTGACGCCCCCTGTCCCCGCCGAAAGTCAGGAAATCTGCTTCATTCCCGGCGACGATCACTATGCGTGGCTGAAGGAGAAGGCATCCGTCGACGGCCTGAAACTGCCCGGCCCGGGGCCCGTGCTGCTTGCCGGAGAAAACCGGGTCATCGCGCAGCACCGGGGCCTCTGGCAGTATACCGAAGGACAGCGCCGGGGCCTCTGCATTCCCTGGACGGAGCCGCTTTATGTGCTGAAAAGACTGCGCGAGTCCAACACTCTGGTAGTAGGCCCGAAAAACCTGCTGCCCGTGACTTCGTGTTCCGCCTCCTCGCTGAACCTCATGGTTTCGCCCTCTCTCTGGCCGGACAGACTCCTTGTGCGGGTGCGCTATCATCAGAAGCCGGAACCGGCGCGCGTCGAGGTTTCGGAAGACCGCATGACCATTGTTTTCGCCTCTCCCCAGCAGCCCCCGGCCCCCGGTCAGATCGCCGCCGTCTACGATGAAGACGGCTTCGTGCTTGCCGGCGGCATTCTCGACTGAATCTTTTTACGCGCAGGACACGTTCAAGAGTGACGGCGTCACTTGATTCCCGAAGCCTGTGCGGGTATGATGTGGCCCGGTCTGCCGCCGGAAGACGGCGGAGAGCCTTTTTTCACGCAACATGGCGGCGGAGCGGAACTTTCGCCCCGCCTTTCCCATACAACGCTCAGTGAGGACATCACATGATCGGTATTTCCAAGCTTTACTGCGGACAGGTGGAACCGTCCGACGCGCTGCGTTACGGCCGCCAGTCCGGCAAGCTTCCTTCTCATCTGCTTCAGTTCTCCGCCGACAAGAAGCCGGTCGTCGTGTGGAACATGACGCGCCGCTGCAACCTCAAATGCGTGCACTGCTATGCCCAGGCCGAAACCGACAAGGGAGTCGACCCCATCTCCACCGAACAGGCAAAGATCATGATCGACGATCTGGCCGCCTACGGCGCGCCGGTCATGCTCTTTTCCGGCGGCGAACCCACCATACGCAAGGACCTGCCTGAACTGGCATGCTACGCCACGTCGAAGGGCATGCGCGCCGTCATTTCCACCAACGGCACGCTCATCGACCGCGCCATGGCAAAAACGCTCAAGGAAGTGGGCCTCTCCTATGTGGGCGTCTCGCTGGACGGCGGCGAAGACGTGCATGATCACTTCCGCGGCGTGAAGGGCGCCTTCCGCCGTGCCCTCGAAGGCCTCGACTACTGCCGCGAAGAAGGCATCAAGGTGGGACTGCGCTTCACCATCAACAAACGCAACGCCGTGGAAGTCCCCAAGATATTCGACATCCTGCGCGAACGCGACATTCCCCGCGTGTGCTTTTATCACCTCGTGTACTCCGGTCGCGGCACTGAGCTCATCAATGAGGACCTCAATCATCAGGAAACCCGTGCCGTGGTGGACCTCATCATGGACAAGACCCGCGAATGCTTCGACGCGGGCACGCCCAAGGAAGTGCTCACCGTGGACAACCACGCCGACGGCCCTTACGTATGGATGCGCCTTCTCAAGGAAGATCCCAGGAGAGCCGAAGAAGTGTTCGAGCTTCTGCAGTTCAACGAGGGCAACAGCTCCGGCCGCGGCATAGGCTGCATTTCCTGGAACGGCGACGTGTCCGCCGACCAGTTCTGGCGTCACCACGTGTTCGGCAACGTGCTCGAACGCCCCTTCTCCGAAATCTGGGACGACCCGAACATCGAGCTGCTGCACAAGCTCAAGGACAAGAAGCCCCATGTCAAGGGCCGCTGCGCCAGGTGCCGCTTCCTCAACATCTGCGGCGGCAACTTCCGTTCCCGCGCCGAAGCCTACTACGGCGACGAATGGGCCGAAGATCCGGCCTGCTACCTCACCGACGAGGAAATCGGCATCAAGTAGCACATCGCTCACTACAACGGGGAGGCTCTGCGGAGCTTCCCCGTTTTTTCAGCTCTGTCTTTTTCTTCCGAGCCGTCGCTCTCGCCCGACCCGAGAATGAAGAACGCCTTTCTCCATCAAGAGCCTTTCCATGATCATTTCCCTTCTTCTCGGCAAGCAGATAGCGGCCATGCTGCTCATGGTGCTCATGGGCTACGCCGTGGTGCGTCTGCGTCTGCTCCGGGCCGAGGACAGCGTTTCCCTTTCCGCCGTGGCCCTCTACATAGTCGGCCCGTGCATGATGCTCGATGCCTTCCAGGTGGAGTTTTCCGGAGAGAAGCTGCACGGACTCCTTCTTTCGCTCGTGGCGGCCGCGCTTTCCCAGTCGCTTGCCATAGCCTTCAATGCCCTTGTGCGCCGGCCGCTCCGCCTCGATCCCGTGGAGCAGGCTTCCGCCATCTACTCCAACGGCGGCAACCTCATCATTCCCATTGTCACCTACGTGTTCGGTCCCGAATGGGTGCTCTACACAAGCGGATTTCTCATCGGGCAAACGGCGCTCTTCTGGACGCACTGCTACACGCTCCTCAAGAAGAACGGACAGTTCCATCTGCGCAACATCCTTCTGAACGTCAATATTCTGGCCATGGCGGCAGGCGCCCTGCTCTTCGTTTCCGGCCTGCATTTTCCCGAAGTTCCCCGTCTTGCCGTGCACGCCGTGGGAAGCATGATCGGTCCGCTGTGCATGATAGTCACGGGCATGCTCATAGGCTCCATGAACTTCAAACGCGTTCTCGCCTACAGGAAGCTGCCGCTCATCGTGGCGCTGCGCCTTCTCGTGCTGCCCCTCATCACGCTCCTCGTGTTCCGTGCAAGTCCTCTTGCATCCTGGACAAAGGACGGCGGAACCATTCTGCTCATCAGCTTCCTTGCGGCCGCCGCCCCCTGCGCCTCCACCGTCACGCAGATGTCCCACCTCTACGGACACAACGGCGAATACGCGAGTCTCATCAACGTCATCTCCACGCTGCTTTGCGTCATCACCATGCCCGTCATGGTCTTTCTCTTTCAGCTCTGATGCATCAATGCTTCCCGTTTCCGCAGACGCGGGAACGACGTTCTGCAACAATCTGCCGGAACTGGCCGGCAGCTCACGTTAAATACGCCTGCACGAAAAAAGTTCTATCAGACGAAGTGTGACGCCGACCCTTTTCAAAGCCGGGGGGCGGTGTTATCTTCCTTCACGTTTTCATTGACCGTTGACGCGCCCTCTGCGGCGCAAAGGATACTGAAATGACCAATCTTTCCTTCCATCGCGGCCGTCGTCTGCGCCGCACTCCCGCCATCCGCGACATGATTCGCGAAACGTCCCTCTCCGCTGCCGACCTCATCATGCCCTATTTCGTGGTCGACACCCCGGATGAATCCTTCCGCCAGCCCATCGCCTCCATGCCCGGCCAGTATCAGCTTTCCCTTGCCGAGCTTGAAAAGGAAATCGGCGAAGCCGTGAAGCTCGGCCTGCGCGCCGTGCTGCTCTTCGGCATTCCCGCCGAAAAGGATCCCGTGGGTTCCGGCGCCTACGCCAGGGACGGCATCGTGCAGCGTGCCACGCGCATGATCAAGAAGAACTGGCCCGACCTTGTGGTGATCACCGATCTTTGCCTGTGCGAGTACACCTCCCACGGCCATTGCGGCATCATTGCCGACGGCGACAAGACCGGCCATGTACTCAACGACCAGACGCTCGACCTTCTCGCGAAGACCGCCGTGTCCCAGGCCGAGGCCGGAGCCGACATTATCGCGCCTTCCGACATGATGGACGGCCGCGTGCTCGCCCTGCGCTCCGCGCTGGACAAAGCCGGCTTTGAAGAAACCCCCATCATGTCCTACGCCGTAAAGTACGCTTCCGCCTACTACGGCCCCTTCCGCGACGCTGCGGAATCCGCACCTCACTTCGGCGACCGCCGCACCTATCAGATGGATCCCGGCAACGTGCAGGAAGCCCTGCGTGAGATGCAGGCCGACATCGACGAAGGCGCGGACATCTTCATCGTCAAGCCCGCCGGCCCCTATCAGGACATCATCCGCCTCATGCACGACACCTTCGACGTGCCGCTCGTGTCCTATCAGGTGAGCGGCGAGTATTCCCTCATCTGCGCCGCGGCCCAGAACGGCTGGATCGACCGCAAGGCCGTCATCATGGAATCGCTCCTGGGCCTCAAGCGCTCCGGCTCCAAGATGATCATTACCTACTTCACCGTGGAAGCCCTCCGCGAAGGCTGGATTCGCTGATGAACGGCCATCACTCCGCCCCCTCATCCCTCGGCGCGTGCCATCCCGGCGGTCACCCCATGGGACGCCCTGCCGACGGTGCTCCCGGCGGTCACCCGGCCACGGCAAGACCCCGCTTTCTGCCTGACGGCTCTCCCAAGTGCCGCCTCATCGCCTGGGAAGTAACGCGCTCCTGCAACCTGGCCTGCAAGCACTGCCGCGCCGAAGCTCATCCCGAACCCTATCCGGGAGAGCTCTCCACCGAGGAAGCCAAGGCGCTCATCGACACCTTCCCCGAAGTGGGCGAGCCCATCATCATCTTCACCGGTGGCGATCCCATGATGCGTGCCGACGTCTATGAACTCGCCGCCTACGCCCGCGACAAGGGCCTGCGCTGCGTCATGTCGCCCAACGGCACGCTCATTACGCCTGAGTCCGCCCGCAAGATACGGGAGGCCGGGTTCCAGCGCTGCTCCATCTCCATAGACGGAGCAGACGCGGCCAGTCACGACGCCTTCCGCGGCGTTCCCGGCGCGTTCGACGCTTCCATGCGCGGCATCGAATACCTGAAGGCCGAAGGGGTCGAGTTCCAGATCAATACCACGGTGACCAAGAGCAACCTGCACTCGTTCAAGGACATCTTCCATCTGTGTGAGAAAATCGGCGCCGTAGCCTGGCACATCTTCCTTCTGGTTCCCATGGGCCGGGCTGCCGAAATTCAGGAAGAAGTCATTTCCGCCGAGGAATACGAGGAAGTGCTGCACTGGTTCTACGACTTCCGGAAAACGACTTCCATGCACCTCAAGGCCACCTGCGCGCCGCACTACTATCGCATCATGCGGCAGAAAGCCCGCGAGGAAGGCGTGAGCGTGAACATGGAGAACTTCGGCATGGACGCCATGACCCGCGGCTGTCTCGGCGGCACGGGCTTCTGTTTCATCAGCCATACCGGTCAGCTCCAGCCCTGCGGATATCTGACCCTGGACTGCGGCAACGTGAAAAACACGCCCTTTCCCGAGCTATGGAAAAAGACGCCGTGGTTCCTCAAGTTCCGTGATCAGAGCGCCTACAAGGGCAAATGCGGCGTGTGCGAATACCATAAGGTGTGCGGCGGCTGCCGCGCCCGCGCATACAGCATGACCGACGATCCCATGGCGCAGGAACCTCTGTGTCTGTACCAGCCCAAGGCGGCAAAATAACGAGGAACGTCTGTCTTCCCCTTTCGGCCCGCCTCGTCCGAACTACGGGGCGGGCCCGCATTTCTTTCCGGGCGCGGCCCTTTTCCGCGCCTTCCGAGGAGAACGGCCATGGCTCAGAACGAAGAGCTGGACACCATCGACAGAAAACTGCTGGACATCATCCAGACGGCCTTTCCGCTGGTTCCCCGCCCCTATGCAGAACTCGGCAGACAGCTCGGCATTTCCGAGGAAGAGGCCCTTGCAAGAGTAAAGGGCATGAAGGAGAGGAAGATCATCCGCCGCCTGGGCGCCAACTTCCAGTCGGCAAAGCTCGGCTTCCGCTCCACGCTCTGCGGCGCACACGTGCCGGAAGAAAAGCTCGACGCCTTCATTGCCGACGTGAACGCCCTGCCCGGCGTCACCCACAACTACCTGCGCAATCATGAGTTCAACGTGTGGTTCACTCTCATCGGCCCCTCGTGGGACAGCGTATGCGACACCATCAGAGGAATAGAGGAACGCACCGGCATTGCCGTCATGAACCTGCCCGCCGAAAAGCTGTTCAAGATCCGCGTGGATTTTCAGATGGAAGAATAGGAGAAAACGGGGGAAGGAAGGGAAAATTTTGAAAAATTTTCCCTTCCTTCCCCCGCGCCCCCTTCCTTCCCTTCAAAACTTTTATTATTTTATATTAATTACTTCTAAATTATACATTCTTACTTATTTTTTTTCTCATTACATCTAATAATCATACTCTTTTGAGTTGATAAAACTGGACCATACATTGTATATATAGCACTTGGTCCCTGTGTTCCTGAAGCCAATGGCGTAAATCCTTTTTCACCGCACAACTTATTAGCTTCTTTAATAATATCATTAATACTATTATATCCTCCAACAGTAATCATATATGTATTATATTCTGAGCCATCATTAATAGGTGTGACATTTGCACAACTAGATACCAAAAGAATACTGCAACCTATACAAAATATAGCACTTTTTTTCATTATACACCTCGTACTATAATTTTTTATATTTAAAAATAAAACAAAAAATCAAGAAAAGTCAAGCAAAACTGCTATCTATAGTAGTTTTTTGTTCATAATATTAATAATTAAAATAAATAGCTTGCATTTATTCTTACCTCGTTGACACCTTTTCGCCTCTCCTGTACGCTTTATCATTCTGCGAACCTTGTCACAGGGGAGCCGACATGCTTGACCACAAACGCCTTCAGGACATGTTCGACCTGCTCGGCTGTGAAGAGCCGCTGGGCATCAGCTACGCAGCCCGTGCGCCGGAAGCGTCACTCACGCCTTCGCCGGGCACGGGTCACGCCTGCATCATCAACTATCTGCGCATGGCCCGCACAAAAAAAACCTGCGTACACTTCTCCTCCGAGGTCGTGACCTGCATGGGAGGATGGGTGTATCTCGGTTACAGGCTTCCCGTGCCGGAACGCATCGTGCATTTCGTCACCACGGGATGGGAAGGCAGTGAAGGAGAACGCTATCTCCCCTCTCCCGATTCCATGCGCCGTTTCTTCAAGGATATCGACATTCAACCGGCGCCAGCCCCCTTCTGCATGGCAAAGCCGTTTTCCATGATTGAGGAAGAAGAGGAGCCGCTTCTTGTCGTCTTCCACGGCCGCGGCGAAACGCTCACCGGCCTTGCCATGCTCGCCGGATTCGCCCTGGACGACCACGACGCCGTGGCCATGCCTTTCGGCTCGGGCTGTGCCAACATCTTCACCTGGCCTCTCAGCTATCAACGCAAAGGACAAAGAAAAGCCGTCATCGGCGGAGCCGACCCATCCTGCCGTCCGTTCATGGGCGTAGACGAACTTTCCTTCACGGTCACCACCGACACTCTCCTCGCCATGCAGGAAGCCTTTCCACGATCCTTCCTTGCAGGAAAGACCTGGAGCGGCGTCAGAAAAAAGATTGACAGAAGCCGCAAAGTCTGGGAAGAGGCCGCGTCGGGATGAAACTTTTTTCCCTTGCCCGAAAATCCTTTTCCCGTGTTCCCTGAAAAGGAAACGGCCGGAAAACCGTCCTGTCAGCGAAACAAAATACCTGAAAAAGCTCGATTTTCTTCCCCGGCCACGCCGAAGGGAAGAAGAACGGACGCCTCGGGAAAAATTTTTGGAAGGCATGATTTAGTGCTTTCTTTCCCCGGGGCTATCAAGTATAAGGAACAAGAGCGCAATGCGTCATCGGGGTGCCTTTCCGCTGAAGACAGGGCAGGAAGGTGCGTTTATTATTTAAATTTCCCATCAATTTTCCATAGAAGGGCTCATTCATGAAAACCAAATTCATTTTTGTTACCGGCGGTGTGCTTTCCTCTCTCGGAAAAGGACTGGCCTCGGCTTCGCTTGGCGCTCTGCTGAAGGCCCGCGGCCTTTCCGTGACCATTCAGAAGCTCGACCCCTACATCAACGTCGACCCCGGCACCATGAACCCCTTCCAGCACGGCGAAGTCTACGTGACCGACGACGGCGCGGAAACCGACCTCGATCTCGGCCATTATGAACGCTATCTCGACGTTTCCCTTTCCCAGCGCAACAACACCACCTCGGGACGCATCTACTACAACGTCATCAACAAGGAACGTCGCGGCGACTACCTCGGCGGCACCGTGCAGGTGATTCCCCACATCACCGATGAAATCAAGCGCACCATCCTGAGCCTCACCGAAGGCGACAACGCTCCCGACGTGGCCATCATCGAAATCGGCGGCACGGTGGGCGACATCGAAGGTCTGCCCTTCCTCGAAGCCATCCGCCAGCTGCGTTCCGACATCGGCCGCAACAACTGCCTGAACATCCATCTCACTCTCGTGCCCTATCTGCACGCCGCGGGCGAATACAAAACCAAGCCCACCCAGCACAGCGTAAAGGAACTGCTCTCCATCGGCATCCAGCCCGACATCATCCTCTGCCGCTGCGAACAGACCATTCCTTCCGAACTCAAGAAGAAAATCGCCCTGTTCTGCAACGTGGACGAGGACGCCGTCTTCACCTCCGTGGACGTGAAGAACGTATACGGCGTGCCGCTCAAGTTCTATGAAGAAGGCTTCGACCAGAAAGTGGCCATCATGATGCGCCTGCCTGCGCGCAACGCCGACCTCTCCGGCTGGATCAAGCTCATGAACGACTTTGACGAATCCGCCAAGAACAAGGTGACCATCGCCATCGTGGGCAAGTACGTCGACCTCAAGGAAGCCTACAAGAGCCTGCATGAAGCTCTTGTGCACGCCGGCGTGGCCAATCATGTGTCCGTCAATCTCAAATACGTCAATTCTGAAGAAGTCACCGCCGACAACTCCGCCGAAACCTTCAAGGGCTGCGACGGTATTCTCGTTCCCGGCGGCTTCGGCTACCGCGGCGTGGAAGGCAAAATTGAAGCCATCCGCTACGCCCGCGAAAACAAGGTGCCCTTCTTCGGCATCTGCCTCGGCATGCAGTGCGCCGTCATCGAGTTTGCCCGCCACGTGGCCGGTCTTTCCAAGGCCAACTCCGAAGAATTCGATCCGCTCACCGATGAAAAGGTCATCTACCTCATGACCGAATGGTACGACTTCCGCAAGAACGCCATGGAAGTGCGCGACGAAGACAGCAACAAGGGCGGCACCCTGCGCCTCGGCGCCTACCCCTGCACGCTGCTGCCCGGCACGAAGGCCGCCGAAGCCTACAAGCAGGAGAACATCTCCGAACGTCATCGTCATCGCTACGAGTTCAACAACGCTTTCCGCGAAACCCTCAGCCAGCACGGCATGGTGTTCAGCGGAACCTCTCCCGACGGCACGCTCGTGGAAATCGTGGAACTTCCCGACCATCCCTGGTTCGTGGGCTGCCAGTTCCATCCCGAATTCAAGTCCCGTCCCATGCACGCCCATCCTCTCTTCAAGGACTTCATTGCCGCAGCCATGAAGCAGTCCAAAAAGAAATAGCCTGAGCGCAACGCTTCCCGCTTCCTGAACGACAGGCGGGACGGAACTCACGTTCCGTCCCGCCTTTTTTGTCGATTCGCTTTCAGAAAACGTCCGGCCCGAGCTGCACGTCAGCCTTCCGGCTCATGAGAGTCTGATTCCTCCAGGGCAGCCGAGGCCCCATCTTCTCTCGGAGACGAGTCAAAAACGTCCTTTGTCATATCGAAATCCTGCGAAAAATTTTTCTCAGGTCTGCCATATGGTGCAGAGCCCATGATGCTCCGCCTCTTCGGAATTTACTCACCCGGCGCATTTACGGAAAAGCTCAAAAGGGATCCTGCGGCAGAAAACGTGCGTTTCAAGCGCCGTCCGACATCTGAGCACCGTCTTCATCAGGCGTTCATGCCCTCGTCGGCCCCCTCGCGCTCCGACGCCATGATGCGTCTCTCAAGAAAAATAAGATTCTCGGAAATGGAGCCTGCGAACAGCACAGCCGTCTTTCCGGCATATCGGAATCCCAAGCGCCGGTACATGTTTGCGGCGGGCTCATTATGCTCCCAGGTATCAAGCCGCATCACCTCGCAGCCTCTCCGGGCACCTTCCTCCATTGCAAAACGCACCATGCCCGAGCCTGCGCCCCTGCCTGCCTGAGAAGGCGGCACACAGAGCGTATGAATGACCAGCACCTTGTCCGGTTCCGCAGCGTAAAGCCAGGGAATGGAGGTATACGCTTCAAGCTGAGTCTGATCGAGAATCATGCTGGCGCAAATCTCCCCGTTTTCCTCCATCACATACAGCGTTCCGTTCTCCACGCCTTTTTCCGCCACACTTCGTGTCGGGTACACGCCTCTCTGCCAGTTGGTACGAGAGCCCTGCTTCTCCTCAAACGTGAGAAGCTCCTCATAATGACGCTCCACAGCGTCAATGTCGCGTTCCATTCCTCTACGTATCACGCTCGTCACCTCCTCAGTGATGTTTCCCTCTCCGGTCGTCTCAGGTCGGAGCATTATATAGCCCGGGGCGTCAGTCAGCTTTCTCTTTCCGTGCGAACCGCTCACCGGCAGAACAGCCGCCCGGAAAACGCGCTCATGCCCAAGCCAGAAGCCGTCATGCCCTCCCCGTCATCTGCCTTCTTCTGACACCGAAGACGGTACGGAGACGACAGCGCCACAGCGATCATCCGAACAGCCTGTAAAAAGGCATATCATGCGACTGAGACAGGGCAAAGCACTTATGAGAGTTTCCAAACCGGCGGAGACAAAAATCCCCGCGGAACCTGAGGAACCGCGGGGAGCATGCATCAGCTTACAGATTCCTGCCGCAGCATTTCTTGAACTTTTTGCCGCTGCCGCAGGGGCACGGATCATTCCGTCCCACTTTTACGCCGTTGTAGACGTGCTGCTCCTCCTTTGCCGCGGAAGCACCGCCGTCTCCCATGGCTGCGGGATCGGTCTTGTGGCGCAGATTCAGCAAAGGCTCAGTCCCTGACTGCTCGACCGGAGTCTCCGGCTCGGGAGCCTGCTCCGGTTCCACGGCCTTCGGTTCTCCGGCGGTCGTCTCTTCTGCCGAAGAAGGCTGCTCCACCGCCTGACCGTCGGACAAGGCTTCGATGTTTTCGCCTTCCGGCTGCGTCGCGTCGGCCTCGGCGCTCTCCGCAGGCTCGGCTTCCACCCGCTTCATGCGCACATGGGTGAGCGACGTGAGCGCACCCTCATGAATGCGGAAAAGCATATCCTTGAACAGAGCCAGACCTTCACTCTGATATTCGCGCTTGGGATCACGCTGGGCGTAACCGCGCAGGCCTATGCCCTCGCGCAGATAGTCCATGGCGCGCAGATGATCCTTCCAGCAGCGGTCGAGCGATTCCAGCAGGAAATAGCGCAGAATGTCGTTGTATACGGGACCGGCTTCCTCGCGCAGCTCCTGGAAAATCTTTTTCACGGCTTCAAGAGACTGCTCGCGGGACGGAATGGCGCTCATGGTCATCTCGGGCATGGCACGCGCGATGTTGAGCGTTTCCAAGAGACGGCTGTTCACCTCGGTGCACATCTGAGCGTCGGGAGCTTCCTTGATGGCCTCCACGGGCTGATAAATGTTGTCGAGCACCTCGTCGACGAAATCGAAGAGCACGCCTTCCACGTCGGGCAGCTGCATGAGGTCGCGACGAAGCGTGTAGATGACTTCGCGCTGCTGGTTCATGACGTTGTCGTAGTCGAGCAGCGTCTTGCGTATTTCAAAGTTGTGCCCTTCCACGCGCTTCTGAGCGTTTTCAATGGCCTTGGACACCATGCGGTTCTCAATGGGCTCGCCTTCCTGCATGCCCAGCTTTTCCATGAGTCCGGAAATGCGCTCCGAACCGAAGAGCCGCATGAGATTGTCTTCCAGAGACAGATAGAAGCGGGAGGAACCGGGATCACCCTGACGGCCGGAACGACCGCGCAGCTGATTGTCGATGCGGCGGCTTTCATGGCGCTCCGTACCGAGAATATGCAGACCGCCGAGTTCCTTCACGCCTTCGCCGAGCACGATGTCGGTGCCGCGGCCGGCCATGTTGGTGGCGATGGTTACATGACCCTTCTGACCGGCCTGCGCCACGATGGCCGCTTCCTCGGCGTGATGCTTGGCATTCAGCACGCTGTGCGGCACGCCTTCCTTCTTGAGCATGGCGGAAAGCAGCTCAGACGTTTCAATGGAAATGGTGCCCACGAGCACAGGCTGACCGGCATTGTAAAGTTCCTTGATGGACTCGATGATGGCCTGGTACTTCTCGCGCTGCGTGCGGAAGATGAGATCGGGCAGATCCTTGCGGATCATGGGCTTGTTGGTGGGAATGGTGATGGTTTCCAGATGATAGATCTGGTCGAATTCCACGGCTTCGGTCTGCGCCGTGCCGGTCATGCCCGCCAGCTTGTCGTACATGCGGAAGTAGTTCTGGAAGGTGATGCTGGCAAGCGTCTGGTTCTCGGCTTCAACCTTCACGCCTTCCTTGGCTTCCAGCGCCTGATGCAGACCGTCGCTGAAACGGCGACCGGGCATGAGACGTCCCGTGAACTCGTCGACGATGACCACCTTGCCTTCGTCGCTTACAATGTAGTCCACGTCGCGCTTGAAGCAGTGATGCGCCTTGAGCGACTGAAGAATGTGATGCTGGTAGGAAATGCTCGCAGGATCGAAAAGGTTGTCGATGCCGAGTATCTTCTCACACTTGGCCACGCCTGCGTCGGTAAGCATGGCGGTTTTGGCCTTTTCGTCCAGCGTATAGTCCTCTTCGGCCTTGAGCTGACGAACCACGGCATCCATGGCCTGATACAGTTCGGTGGACTCATCGCTCGCGCCGGAAATGATAAGCGGAGTTCTGGCTTCATCAATGAGGATGGAGTCCACTTCGTCCACGATGGCGAAGTTGTGACCGCGCTGCACGAGCTGTTCGGCATAGAACTTCATGTTGTCGCGCAGATAGTCGAAGCCGAATTCGTTGTTGGTGCCGTAGGTGATGTCGCAGGCATAGGCGGCCTTGCGCTCATCGTCGGTCAGTCCCTGCACGATGACGCCCACGGAAAGCCCGAGGAAATTGTAGAGACGCCCCATCCACTCCGCGTCGCGGCGGGCAAGATAGTCGTTCACGGTAACCACGTGCACGCCCTTGCCGGAAAGTGCGTTGAGCACCACGGGCAGCGTAGCCACGAGAGTCTTGCCTTCACCTGTCTTCATTTCCGCAATCTTGCCCGCATGCAGCACCATGCCGCCTATAAGCTGCACGTCGTAATGGCGCATGCCCATGACGCGGGAGGATGCCTCCCGCACCAGAGCGAACACCTCTGGCAGCACGTCGTCCAGAGAACGGTCGCCGTTCTGCACCTGATCGCGGTACTCCGCGAGCTTTACGGGAATCTCCTCGTCGGAGAGAGCTTTCATCTGCGGTTCAAGGGCGTTGCACTTCTTCAGCTTGGGACGCAGGGAACGGAGATAACGTTCATTGCGGGTGCCGAATATTTTGCCGATCAGAAACTTGATCATGGGTATCTCCAGAAAAAGTCGTTGGAACAAGGCAGAAGATAAGTCATGCCCCTCTGTTTGGCAAATGGTGAACCGCCCCTTTTTCTCATATTTTGCCGGTAAGGGAAAAATCACCGTCCTCCCCGTCCCTCGAAAAAAGCGGCATGCACGGCGGCACAACGCCCGCGGGAAGCTCATGGTCTGGACAAATCGCCCCGCATGATTCATGATGACGGAAAGCCTGCCCGTCCTCGGACACATGGTGTGCCGAGCATCAGGGCGTCTTTTCTTCGCTTCAGGCAGAAAACATGTCCAGACCCTATCGACCGCTTTTCGCGCTTTTGTGTGTTCTGACCGCTGCCGCCGTCGTTCTCGGCGGCTGTTCCTCCAAAAACACCGGGTATCAGAACGGCCGCTATCGGGGCACCAGTGCCTACACGGTACGCGGCAAAACCTACTACCCTCTCAAGTCCGCGCACGACTTCGTGGAAACCGGCATTGCTTCATGGTACGGCCCCGGCTTTCACGGCAAAAAGACGTCCAACGGCGAACGCTACAATCAGAACGCCATGACGGCGGCCCACAAGCTTTTGCCTTTCGGCACGCGCCTTCGCGTCATCAATCTGGAAAACGGTCGCACCACGGAAGTGCGCGTCAACGATCGCGGCCCCTTTGTCGACAGCCGCATCATTGATCTTTCCCGCGCCGCAGCCAGGGATCTCGGCATGATCGGCAAGGGAACGGCCCGCGTTCGTCTCATAGCTCTGGAAGATGGGAGAGAGCCGTCGCTCTTCACGCCCGACGGCGACATGCTCGGCCTGTTCTACGTGCAGATAGGATCCTTCCGGGAACGTCCCCGGGCCGTCAATCTTGCGGACTTCATGCGCACGCAGGGCTACGGCTGCCGTATCGCCACGCATGACGGCAACGACCTCAACTTCGTGCAGCTCGGTCCCTATCACTCCCGATCCGTCGCCGAAAAGACCGCCCGCAGCCTGAGCCTCAGATATCGCGGTCTTTTTGTTGTTGCGGAGTAACCTGCTTCCGTCCATGCAATCTCTGGAGATTCCATGCCTCTGTCTGCCGATGTCCCTCATGAAAAAAAATCCGCGTCCGGCGGTTCGGTGCTCCGACTGAATGACGATGAGCTGGCACTGTGTGCAAAGTCCTGTGTACTGCTCCGCCGGCAGATAGGCATCGGATCAGCGCTCACCTACCTCTTCGGCATTCTGAGCGAACACTTTCCCCTCACGCGCATATTCTGCGGGTTTCGGCGCTACAAGACCTCCAGCTTCACGCCCCTTGCCGACACGCTCTCCGACACGCACAACCGCGTGCGTACGCTGGCCACCACAAACTTCACGCAGGAACAGATCAATCTGCTCATGGGATCGGATTCCCTGCGGCCATACACCATCAACAACGCCTTCATGCTCAAGAACATCCAGACGAGCCTTCGCGAGGAGGATCTCGCCTCCTATCTGCGCATTCCGCTCTTCACCGTGGGCGAGGCGACGTTTCAGCTCATCTTCTGTTCCAACATCGCCAATACCTTTTCCCAGGAACTGGTGGACAAGCTTCTGCTGCTCACCGCGCCTCTCGGCGAGAGCCTGCGCGAAGACTTCATGAACAAGGGCGACATAAAGCCCGCCGAACGCATAGGCAACCCCGGCGGCAGCGCCTCCAACCGACTGCGCGCCACAAAGGGCATGCACGACCTCTACACGCAGATCGAACAGGCCGCCTCCACCGACTGCACCGTGCTCATTCTCGGCGAAACCGGCACGGGCAAGGAGCTCGTGGCGAACGCCGTGCAGGAACTCTCGCTGCGTTCCAGCCGTCCCTTCGTCAAGGTCAACTGCGGAGCCATCAACGAACAGCTCGTGGACAGCGAAATGTTCGGTCATGAGCGCGGTGCCTTCACCGGAGCCTACGGCGCGCATACCGGCTACTTCGAGGCCGCCAACGGCGGCACCATCTTTCTCGACGAAATAGGCGACTTTCCCCTCTCCATGCAGGCCCGCCTTCTGCGCGTGCTGGATCAGCGGGAAATACGCAAGGTCGGCAGCGCCCACGCCGTACCTCTCGACATACGCGTCATCGCCGCCACGCACCGCGACCTCATGAGCATGGTACGCCAGGGAAAATTCCGTGAAGATCTGTGGTACCGGCTCAATGTCTGCGTGCTGCATGTCCCTCCGCTCAGAGCGCACCGCAGCGACATTCCTGCTCTCGCAAGGCTTTTTCTCATCGAAAAGGCCACAAGCATGGGCGTCAATTTTCCCAGTCTCACGCCGGAGCAGCTGGAAAAGCTCTGCCAGCACAACTGGCCCGGCAACGTGAGAGAACTCGAACACCTCATGGAAAGACTGCTGGTCCGGCTCAAGGGAAGCAGCTTCAAGTTCGACGACATTCTGAACAGCGAACTGGAACATATACACGGACTGGACAAAGCGCTGGCCACCATCGCCTCTCCGCCGTCCTGCGACTCCCGCTTCATCTGCCCGCTCGCGGCAGGCGTCGCCCCATCCGGAGCTGTTTCCCCCTCTGCGGACGACAGATGGAACGGCCCCGTGGCCCTTCGTAATCTGCTCCGATCCTCACCATGGCCCTCGCTCCGGGAACTCACGGAAAGCTACATCGACGACGCCCTGCGCCATACCGGAGGTCGCATAGGCGGAGAGGACGGCGCAGCTGCGCTGCTCTGTGTTCATCCCAATACGCTGCGGGTACGACGCCAGAAAAAAAAGAACGCCGAATAGCCTTGGAATGCGGTGACCATGCCGCCGACACGCTCCTTCCCCCACGGACACGTCCCAGTCTGAGCTCGGACAACAAGCCCGTACCCCGACTTTTCAGTTCCCACAAAGCCCGCCCCTTCCAGACTGCGACGTTCTGCGCACCGACCCGGACTTTCAGCCGTAAAACACCGTCGCCCTCCACCCGCTCGAAAGCTCCAGCCTGAAAAGCCTTGTGCACTCTCCTCCTGCTGAGCTTGTCTCTTCTGCTACTCGTGGACTTCCGGACGGCACGACAGCAGATCTCCACAACAATATAATCATGGGCGTCCCATGGTTTTTCCTGCATATGAAGAGCTCCGGCCCTGACTTTCATGCCTGCCCATGAAATCGGGCAAAAATTCTGTTTTAAGCGGCTGCCGAACTCATGCTTCAGCTCCCCTCATGACCCTTAAGTTTTTCCCGACCTCAACCGGACAGCCACAAGTTCCGTCCACCCCCGGTCGGCACGCCTCGACGACCTAATTATCGCCGAAGATCAAACTCCTGAAAGCGCACGAGGTCACCCCATACAGCGCCACAGACGCCGTTCTTTCAAAAGACATGAAAAAGTCGACAACTTGAGTGTTTTCCCTTCAGGATAAAAAGGCATGAACGACATCATGCCGCAAGAAAGGCGCCACAAAGCCAAAACACAGTCAAAACACCATTCAACAAGCTGTAATAATGCAATTTTTTATGATTTTTTCTTTAATTTCGGACCGACATTTTTAAAGTGGAAATTTCATCGCATTTTTGATAATTTTTACTGTCAGTCAATATGACATTAAAATTTAAGCAACGGACGTCTCCCGCCCCCCCCCTCCACCGAAGAATCATGCTCCTTCCACAAAAACGTCCTGTCCCTTTTTATCAGGAAGAACTTTTCATGTTTTTTCATCATATCACAGTACCGCATGATCTTCCCGCTCTCACCGGCTGCTCGCAAAGCGACGACCGGCCCCCATCCTGCATTCGGCAGGATTTTCCTCTCCGTTTTGAAAAACGCCCGAGTGCCGTTCTCAGCCCCTTGCGCCTCACTGCATCGACACGGACCCATATTTTCGTGAAGCGACACCTCCCGAGCGATCGTCCGGGCCAGTCATTGCTGCGAAATCTCCTGCGCCTGCATCTTTCAAAAACCGCCGCACCTCTGCGGCTTCACCACCACCTTCTTCGGAATCATGACGTTCTGACAGGTAAAAAGGCGCTCCCTTACCCGGCGCGCCCTGCCGACTTTTCGGCCGGACATCAACACACAACGGCACTCTAAGGAGATACCATGAAAGGCATACTTCTTGCCGGAGGAAGCGGCACGCGGCTGTATCCGCTGACGCGCATCACGTCGAAACAGCTTCTGCCCGTGTACGACAAGCCCATGATCTACTATCCGCTCTCCACGCTGATGCTGTTCGACATCCGGGAGATCCTCATCATCTCCACGCCTCAGGACACGCCCAACATCGAGCGGCTTCTCGGCGACGGCTCGCAGCTCGGCCTGAAGCTCTCCTACAAGATTCAGCCGGAACCCAAAGGCATAGCTCAGGCGTTTACGCTGGGTGCGGATTTCGTGGGAGAAGACGACGTATGCCTCATTCTCGGCGACAACATCTTCTACATGGGCAATCAGATGAAGGTCTATCGCCGCGCGGTCAAGCAGAACATGGGTACGCGCGCCACCATCTTCGCCTACCATGTTTCCGACCCCGAACGCTTCGGCGTGGTGGAGTTCGACGAGAACCGCAGAGCCCTCAGCATCGAGGAAAAGCCCGAGCATCCCAAATCGAACTACGCCTCCGTAGGCCTGTATTTCTATCCGCCGGACGTGTGCGAAAAAGCGGCAAAGCTCTCGCCTTCCGCACGCGGAGAGCTGGAAATTACTGATCTCAACAACATGTATCTGAAGGAAGGCCGCATGAGCGTGGTGCCCATGGGACGCGGCATCGTATGGCTCGACGCAGGCACGCCCGACTCGCTGGCCGATGCCACGCACTTCATGCAGGTCATTGAAAAAAGGCAGGGGCTCAAAATCGCCTGCGTGGAAGAAATCGCCTTCACCAAGGGCTTCATTGATGAAGACCAGATGAAGAACCTCATAAGCGACATGAAGAAAGGCGCGTATCGGGAATACCTCATGAAGGTGCTGGAGGAACAGCATGAACTTTATTAAAACCGCCATTGAAGGCGTATTCATCATCGAACCCCGCATTTTTACGGACGAGCGCGGCTACTTCTTTGAAAGCTACAGCAAGTCTGCCTTTGAAAAGGCAGGGCTTCACTATGACTTCGTGCAGGACAATCAGTCCAAGTCCTGCTACGGCACGGTGCGCGGCCTGCATTTTCAAAAAGGCGAGCATTCTCAGGCCAAGCTCGTGCGCGTACTTGAAGGAACCGTTCTGGACGTGGCCGTGGACCTGCGCCGCGCCTCGTCTACCTACGGACAGTACGTCGCCGTGGAGCTTTCTG
>NZ_CALUWV010000033.1 GCF_944324575.1 uncultured Mailhella sp.
CGGCGAAGCCCTGCCCCGAAGCGTGCAGGCCTCGAACCCGTACAGCGTGTCCTGCCGAGACGGGCCTTTGTGCCTGCGGCGTAACGCACACGCCCGCCCGAAGATGTTCCGGCATCCTGCCTTCAGGCGGATGCCGCGCGAGGGGCCGGGCCGACGCAGTTCACCTGCGGCGAAGCCCTGCCCCGAAGCGTGCAGGCCTCGAACCCGTACAGCGTGTCCTGCCGAGACGGGCCTTTGTGCCTGCACGGCCTCTTAACTGAAGAAATACAGCTGGGCCAGGCTGGCATTTCTGACCGGAGGCACCGTGACGTGCACCCCGTCCACCATGACGGCGAAGGTTTCGGGATTGACCTCGATGTGCGGCGTGAGGCTGTTTCGCACCATGCACTGCTTGGTCAAACTGCGTATGCCGCGCACGGCCTCAAGATGACTCTTCAGGCCGAGCTTTTCGCCTATGCCGCGCTCCATGGCCGCCTGCGAAGTGAAGGTGTAGCGGGTGGACTGCAGGCAGCGCCCGATGGAACCGAACATGGGCCGGTAGATGACGGGCTGCGGCGTGGGCAGGGAGGCGTTGGGATCGCCCATGATGGACCAGGCTATGGCCCCGCCCTTGATGACCATGTAGGGCTTGGCGCCGAAGAACTGCGGCTGCCAGAGCACGAGGTCGGCCACCTTGCCCGTTTCCACGGAGCCGATGAGATGGGACACGCCCTGAATGATGGCCGGGTTGATGGTCACCTTGGCCACGTAGCGCAGCACGCGGAAATTGTCGTTGTCCGCCGAGTCTTCGGGCAGCTTGCCGCGGGCCGCCTTCATGGCGCTTGCGGTCTGAATGGCGCGAATCCAGTTTTCGCCCACGCGTCCCATGGCCTGGGAATCGCTGGCAATGCAGGAAATGGCGCCCATGTCGTGCAGCACGTTTTCCGCCGCTATGGTTTCGGGACGCACGCGGCTTTCCGCAAAGGACACGTCGGAGGGAACGTTGTGGTTCAGGTTGTGGCAGACCATGATCATGTCGAAAAGTTCCGCCTGCGAGTTCACGCCGAAGGGCAGCGTGGGATTGGTGGAACTCGGCAGCACGTTGGGCTGTCCGGCCACGCGGATGATGTCCGGGGCGTGACCGCCGCCCGCGCCTTCGGTGTGGAAGGTGTGAATGACCCGGCCTTCCATGGCGGCTATGGTGTCTTCCACGTATCCGGCCTCGTTCAGAGTGTCGGTGTGAATGGACACCTGCACGTCCATCTTGTCCGCCACGGAAAGCGCGGCGCGGATGATGGCGGGCATGGCGCCCCAGTCCTCATGGATCTTAAAGCCGCAGGCTCCGGCCTCTATCTGCTCGCGCAGAGGATCTTCATTGTAGGCGTGGCCCTTGCCGAGAATGCCGAGGTTCACGGGCAGCGCCTCGGCCGCCTCCATGATGCGGTGGATGTTCCACGCACCGGGCGTGATGGTGGTGCCGTTGGTGCCGTCGGACGGGCCGATGCCGCCGCCGAAAAAGGTGGTGATGCCGTTGGATATGGCGGTCTGCGCCTGCTGCGGGCACACGAGATGCACATGGGAGTCGATACCGCCCGCGGTGAGGATGAGATGTTCGCCGGAAATGGCGTCCGTGGCATTGCCCACCACGAGATGCGGATCCACGTTGTCCATGATGGCGGGGTTGCCGGCCTTGCCTATGCCGACGATGCGGCCGTCGCGTATGCCCACGTCGGCCTTGATGACGCCCTGCACGGCGTCGATGATGGTGGCGTTGGTGATGACGAGGTCGAGCACGCCGTTGTCCCGCACGGAACGGGAGTCGCCGCCCTCGCCGGCGCGCAGCGTCTTGCCGCCGCCGTAGATGACCTCGTCGCCGTAGCCGCGCAGGTCTTTTTCAATTTCCACATAAAGATCCGTGTCGCCGAGCCTGATTCTGTCGCCCACGGTGGGGCCGTACAGGCTGGAATACTCCTGTCTTGAAATCTGGGGCATGTCGCATTCCTTGCTTTGGAGCCGTTTTCATCGGGAAAATGCCGTGTTCCGGCATGGCGGCGCGCTTTTGCGCGCAAAACCATCCGCATGGTGCCGAAACGGGTGAGACGGCACGTCTGGGCTGACGGGAGAAGATGAACGCTCCGGCGCTCAGAGCTTCGCGCTCTTGAATCCGAGCGCGAGGGCTCTTGCTATCTTCACCGCCTTGCCGTGCTCGTCGCCGGTCCAGGCGTCCACAAGATTGTTGAAGCCGTATACGCCGGAGAGCCCGCCGTAGGGCACGAGCGAAACCGTTTTCTCGTCGCCCGGCTCAAAACGCATGGCCGTGGTGGAAGGAATGTTCAGTCTCATGCCGTAGGCTGCGGCGCGGTCGAACTCGAGCGCACGGTTGACTTCAAAAAAGTGGAAATGGGAGCCTACCTGAATGGGACGGTCGCCGGTGTTGCGCACCTTGAGCGTCACGGAAGGCCTGGACTCGTTGAACGTGATGGGGTCTGCGGCGAAAATGCATCCGCCGACGGGAGCCTTGGGCGAATCTGCCATTGCTGTGCCTGCCTGTGTTGTGCCGGGACAAGACCCGGCGTGAAGGAAACGAACCCTCTGCCGGAACGAAAGGTGCTTCTCAGCTTATGGGATCGTGCACAGTGACCAGACGGCTGCCGTCCGTGAACACGGCCTCGAGCTGCACAAAGGGAATCATGTCGGGAACCCCCTCCATGACCTCGTCGCGGGTGAGCGCCTTGCGCGCGTCGTTCATGACCTCTTCCACGGTCTTTCCGGCGCGCGCGCCCTCAAGAGCCGTGGCCGTGATGATGGCCACTGCCTCGGGATGATTGAGCTTCAACCCTTTTTCCCTGCGGCGCTGCGCCACTTCCGCCAGGGACAGCACCATGAGCTTGTCGATTTCTCGCGGGGTAAGGTGCATGGGACCTCCTTCTGATAGAGATGAAGAACGGCGTTCTGCCGCTCTTTGTCATCACCGTATCGGGAGGCCCGTGAGAGGGATATTGTAATAATGTTCCGCGTCGTGAGAAAAAGACGGGAAAAGAAGAGCCCGGCGGAACACTCCGGAACGCGGTACGTACGCTCCCCCCCGGAGCCCGCCAAAGGACGCGCAGAAAAAGGCCTTCGCGCCAGGAAACACGTTCAGTTCCGAAGACGAAGGCATGAAAAGCAAAAAGGGGGAACGGCATGATGCCGCTCCCCCTTCACGCACAGGGCGTGTCCGTCATTTTCTCCACTCGTTCACGTTGATGCCGAGACGCTTTATTTTAAGGTACAATCCGCCGCGCGACACGCCGAGCAGCGCCGCCGCGGCCCGCATGTTTCCCTTCGTGGAACGAAGCGCCCCTATGATGCTTTCCGTCTCCCTCGCGGCCAGAAGACCGGCTTCGGAAGAAGGTCCGCTGCGGCCCGGAGAGAAGCACGCTTCCGTCTCGCCGCTCCGGAGTATGGCGGCCGGCAGACAGGACTCGTCCACGAACTCCCCGTCCTTCACGATGTTGACCATGCGCTCCACCATGTTTTCCAGCTCGCGCACGTTGCCCGGCCACTGATAGCGTTCCATGCGGAAAAGCGCACCTTCCGTGAAGTCGGGCACGGTCTTGCCCATGCCGAGGGCGAACTTGTGCAGAAAATGCCGGGCGAGCAGCGCCACGTCGCCCCGGCGTTCGCGCAGAGGCGGCAGACTGATGGGAAACACGTTGAGCCTGTAATACAGATCCTCACGGAAGGAACGGTCGCGCACGGCCTCCTCGAGATTGCGGTTTGTGGCCGCCACCACGCGCACGGAAACGATGCGGCTGTACTTGCCGCCCACCCTCGTGACCTCGCCGTTCTGCAAAAGACGCAGCAGCGACACCTGCGCATCGAGCGGCAGCTCGCCTATTTCGTCAAGAAAAATGGTGCCGCCGTCCGCAAGCTCGAACTTGCCCGGCTTTCCGGAACGGCTCGCCCCGGTGAAGGCCCCCTCGCTGTAGCCGAACAGCTCGCTTTCCACGAGATTGCGCGGCAGCGCGCCGCAGTTCACCGTTACAAAGGGATGGGATGAGCGGGGACTGGCGTTGTGTATGGCCTGCGCGAAAAGCTCCTTGCCCGTACCGCTTTCGCCGAGCAGCAGCACCGTGGAGTGACTGCCGGCCACAAGCCTTGCCTGATCCAGCACCTCCACCAGTGCGGAGGAGCTGCCGAGTATGCGGTCGAAAGTGTACGAGGGCTTGATGCCGGCCATCTGCACGGCCACCTGACGCATGCGCTTGGCCTCGCGCAGGGTGATCACCCTGCCCCCTCCGGCAAGAGGAAGCACGGAAACAAAGCACGCGAGCGTGTTCCCTCTCTTCAGCGGGAAAAGCATTTCCTGATCCTGAATGTGCGCCCGCGTCTGCAGAAGCTCGTCGAGCACCGCGCCCGGACGCAGCACGTCGCGCAGATTGTCTCCGCGGACCGCAACGCTTCTTCCGAGCATGTCCGAAGCCTTCCTGTTCACGATGTCGATGCTGCCCGAGGCCGACAGCACGAGCACGCCGTCGTCCAGCATTTCCATGATGGTTTCCCGCTGCTGAAGAAGGCTGCGCAGACGCATCTGCTCGGATATGGCGCACACGGCCGCCTTGACCATGCCGAGCGTGTGGGCGTGATACTGCTTGCGCGGCTGGGTGACGTTGAGCACCCCTATGAGCCTGCCGTCGTGGGAAAGGATGGGCGCGGCCGAACAGCTCCAGCACTCTCCGCTGAACCGGAAGTGCTCCGCGCCTATGATCTCTATGGGACGTCGTTCGGCAAGACAGGTGCCTATGCCGTTGGTGCCGCGGGCCTCTTCCGTGTTGATGCTGCCCACCAGCGCGTCGGGATAGTAGGCCTTGTGGGACACGCGGTTCGATATGTAGAGCGTCACGCCCTCGGCGCTCACGAGACTGAGCGCGCTCACCGCCTCCTGAATGGTGGAGAACATCTGATCAAGAATGTCCTTCGCGCAGACCATGAGATCGGCGTTTTCCTCAAGAATGGCCGAGAGCGCCTTGTCGCTCACCCGCGGGCGCTCCTTTATGCCCGGATCCACATGGGCGGCCACGCTGCGTTCCCACGAACGAAGAATCATGTCGGACACCACGGAAGCGTCCACCTTCCCGCCGGCAAGAAATATGCGCTTCTGCTCCACGATGGCCTTCTGCCGCTCCTCGGACTGCAGATAACTGTCCTGACTCACCATGCTCATCTCCATGTCCTTTTTGTGTCAAATATCATGACACACAAGTTCTTGACATGTCAATTTAATGGACATGAACAAAACGGAACAATATTTTTAAATTGACAAAAATTTAAATAAAAATAATATGTTATAAAATTATTCGTTTTGGCACGGCTTTTGCTATGGAAAAAGGCAGAACCCGTATCGGGGCGTACGCCGCCGGATTTTCAGCCCGTTCGGGGCTTCCGGCCCCCGTCCCGTTCTTCACGAACCTCTTTTCCAAAGCCATAAAAGGAACCGTCATGATCATCGACTTCCGCGTCCGTCCTCCCTACAAGGGCTATCTCAACACGTTCAACTTCCGCAAGTCCGCTCCCGTCACCGACCCCACCAAGGAAACCATATTCTCCATCGGCAAGCGTCCCAACGTGTCGGCCATTGAAGGTTCCATTGAGATGTTCGTCGGCGAAATGGACGCCACCGGCACGGAACGCGCCGTCATCATGGGCAGAAAGGCCGACAACTTCGGCGTGGTGGACAACGCCGAAATCTACGAGCTGAGCCAGAAGTATCCCGGCCGCTTCATCCCCTTCGCGGGCGTGAATCCCAACCTGCCCGGCATGATCGAGGAAATCGAGAAGTGCGCCGGACTCGGATTCCGCGGCGTGGGCCTCGACGCGGGCTGGCTGCGCAAGCCCCTGCTCTACGATGATCCCATCTTCGACCCCATCTTTGAAAAGTGCCAGCAGCTCGGTCTCATCGTCTCCCTGACGAGCAGCTTCATGCTCGGCCCCGACCTCACCTACTCCGACCCCGACGCCATTCAGCACGTGGCTCTGAAGTATCCCTCCCTCAAGATCGTCGTTCCCCACGGCTGCTGGCCTCACGTGCACAAGGCTCTCGCGCTCGCCATCCGCTGCCCCAACGTGTACCTCATGCCCGACTGCTACCTGTACATCCCGAACTTCCCGCTTTCCGAAGAATACGTCATCGCGGCCAACACCTATCTGAAGTACCGCATTCTCTACGCCTCGAGCTATCCCGTGCGCTGCCTTGAACAGGCTCTGGAAGGCTGGAAGGCAAGAGCCTTCACCGACGAGGCTCTCAAGAACACCCTGCACGACAACGCCGCCCGCCTGCTGGGAGAAATGTAGCATCGGCGGCCTGCCCCGCGCAGACCGGAAGTCCCGCGGGAGAAACGTTTCACGCCATGAGCCGCCTTCTCCCGCGGGACGGACTCACAAACCAAAACAGGAAAGTCCATGCATACCATCAGCGTCATTTCCCCGCTGACCATACGCCGCACCACCTTCCGCAACCGCATCGTCATGCCTTCCATGGTGACGAACTATGCGGGAAGAAACGGCGATGTCAGCGAAAAGCTCATCCGCTATCACGAAGCCCGCGCCCGCGGCGGCGTGGGACTGAACATGCTGGAAGCCACCAGCGTCCACGACTCCGGACGGAGCTACTTCCCCGGCGTCAACATCGCTTCCGACTACTACGTCAGAGGCCTTTCCCATCTGACGCATGCCATCCATGAAGCCGGAGGTCTCGCGGGCGTTCAGCTCAATCACGCCGGCCGTCTCGTCCGCCCCGACGCGTCGGGTCAGTCCATTCCTCTGGTTTCCTTCGTGCCCGGACGCACGCCCTATGAAAACTCCAGGGTGCTGGACACGGACGAAATATACATGCTCATCGACGCCTTTGCCGAAGGCGCGAGAAGAGCCCGGGAAGCGGGATTCGACGTCATAGAAATCCACGGAGCCCACGGCTATCTCATCTCGCAGTTCATGTCGCCGCTGTTCAACCGCCGCACCGACGAGTTCGGCGGCTCCTACGAAAAACGCATGCGCTTTCCCCTTGAAGTGGTGCGCCGCGTCCGCGAGGCGGCGGGCGAGGACATGGTCATCTTCTTCCGCCTGAGCTCCGACGAATTTCTGCCCGGCGGCATCACCGTCGATCTTTCCTGCCGCATTGCCTGCGACGTGGCCGAAGCGGGCGTCGATCTCGTGCACGTGAGCGCCGGTCTTTCCGAATCAAACGAATTCACCGGGCCGCCACCCTGCCTGCCCGAAGGCTGGAACGCCGAAAGCGCCGGACGCATACGCGCCGCGCTTGACGGCAGAGCCCTGGTATCGGTGGCCGGGCGCATTCTTACCCGCGAGACGGCAGACCGCATTCTCTCTTCCGGTCAGGCCGACATGGTCACCATGGGCCGCGCCCTCATTGCCGACCCCGATCTGCCCGTCAAGCTCATGGAAGGCCGCGACAAGGACATTCTGCCCTGCGTGGGCTGCAACGAAGGCTGCAACGGCAGTCTCGGCCAGCGCAAGCCCATCGTGTGCGCCGTCAATCCCCGCACCGGCAGCGAAGGCATACTTCCCACGGCCCCCGTTGCCTCGCCCCGCAGCGTCGTGGTCATAGGCGCAGGCCCCGCCGGCATGGAAGCCGCTCTGAGCGCCGCCGCCCGCGGCCACCGCGTCACGCTCATGGAAAAGAGCCTCGAGCTCGGCGGTCTGCTCAACGCCGCCGCCCTTCCTCCCCACAAGGACGTGCTCGTCCGTCTGAAGAACTGGTTCGTGCGCGAACTTGAGAAGTCAAACGTCACCGTCATGAAGGACCATGCCGCCACGGTGCAGGAACTGGCGAACATGAAGCCCGACGCCATTCTCGTGGCCACGGGCAGCGGAGCCGTCCGTCCCGGATTCGCCGCAGAAGCCATGGCCGCAGGCGTCGCCGTGACGGCCGAAGACGCTCTGAGGCACACGCCCGAGGGCAGCAGCGTCCTCATTCTCGGCGGCGGTCTCGTCGGCTGCGAGACGGCCGAAGCTCTCGCCATGCTCGGCAAGAGCGTCACCGTGCTCGAACTGCGCTCCGCGCTCGCGCCCGACATGCATCCCAGGGCCCGCAAGTTCCTGCTGAAGAGTCTGCGCGAACACGGCGTCAGATTCCTGCTCAATACGCAGGTCATGAGCATGAACGGCGAGGGCGTCGTCACCGTCAAGGACGCCTACGGCAACGAACGGGCGCTTCCCCCCTGCGACGCCATCGTGCTTGCCCTCGGCTACAGGGCGAACAACGCGCTGTGCCAGGAACTGGCCGCCGCGGACATTCCCTTCACGCCTCTCGGCGACTGCGTGCGGCCCGGCAAGATCATGGACGCCATCCATGCCGCCCACCGCGCGGTCTGCTCCCTGTAACCCCGACCTTCCAACCTTTCCCGCGCCGTCCGACCGCAGCATGACGGGCGACGCGGGAAAAAGACGTTTCTTCCGGAGTCCGCATGTTTGAACGTAAGAAGCTGCGCCCCATCATTCTCGCTCTTGCCACGATTCTGTGCATATTCCAGCTGTGCACGTCGCTCGGCATCGTCATCCTCGACCCCATGGTCATCCGCTCCGTTCACGTGGGCATCATTCTCGCGCTGATCTTCCTCTGGCGGCCGCCGGTGCACGAATGGAAGAAGCATCCCCGTCCCGAACCGCTCTGGGTGCTGGCATGGGATCTCTTTCTTCTTACCTTCAGCGTCGTGGCCTGCGGGTACATCGCCCTCTATGAGCCCGAACTTGCCGAACGCATGCCTCAGGTCGACGAAGTCGAACCGCTGCAGATCGTGCTCGGCGTCGGTCTCTGCTTCTGCATCATGGAAGCCGTGCGCAGAGTTTCCGACTGGTCGCTCGTCATCGTCACCCTCGTGGCGCTGGTCTACGCCTTCTTCGGACATCTTCTTCCCGGCAACCTCGGTCACCTCTATCTTGAACTCGACCGCATCATCGAATCCCTCTACCTGCTGAGCGACGGCATCTGGGGATCCTCCATCGGCGCTTCCGCCAGCGTGATCTTCCTGTTCATCCTCTTCGGCGCCACGCTGGACAAGGTGGGCTTTTCCAGCGTGTTCATCGACCTTGTCTGCCTGCTCACCAAAAACGCCAAGGGCGGCCCTGCCAAGGCCGCCATTTTCGGTTCCGCCCTGTTCGGCTCCGTGTCCGGCTCCGCCGTGGCCAACGTGTACGCCACCGGCATCTTCACCATTCCGCTCATGAAGAAGGTCGGCTACAAGCCGCACTTCGCCGGCGCCGTTGAAGCCGTGGCCTCCTCCGGCGGCCTCATCATGCCCCCGGTCATGGGCTCCATCGCCTTCGTCATGGCCGAATACACCAACGTGAGCTACCTTGAAGTGTGCAAGGCCGCCCTTCTGCCCGCCATACTCTACTACGCGAGCCTCTTCATGATGATCCATTTTGAGGCCCATCGCTCCAACATCGGCACCACGCCGCCCGAGCTGATCCCGCCCAAGAAGGAAATCCTCAAGAAGCTCTATTATCTCCTGCCCCTCATCATTCTCATCGGCACCATGCTTGCCGGCCGCAGCGTGGTCTTCTCCGCCGTGTCCGGCACGGTGAGCGCCCTCATCCTTTCCTTCTTCCGCAAGGATACCCGCCTCACCGTAGGCAAGGTCTTTGAAATTCTGGAAAACACGGCTTCCAACATGCTCATGATCGCCGCCTGCTGCGCCTGCGTCGGCATCATCATCGGCGTCGTCACCATGACGGGCTTCGGCTTCGGCTTCGTGAACATCATGACCGAGCTTGCCAAGCTGAACATGACCCTGTTCCTCATCATCCTCATGATCGCCTGTCTGCTCTTCGGTCTCGGTCTTCCCAGCCTGCCCGCCTACATTCTCGTGGCCACCTTCGGAGCTCCCGTGCTGGTGCAGACCGGCGTTCCCGTGCTGGCCGCCCATCTGTTCGTCATGTACTTCGCCATCACCTCCGGCATCACGCCTCCCACCTGTCAGGTGGCCTTCGCCGGCGCCTCCATCGCCGACGCTCCGCCCATGAAGACCGGCTGGACCGCCTTCTATCTGGCCATTGCCGCCTACATCGTGCCGTTCGTGTTCATCTTCAACCCCGCCATGCTGCTCATGGGTGAAGTGCCCGTCGTCATCATGGCCGTCATCACCGCCATCATGGGCGTGGTGTGCCTTGCCGGCGCCGTTCAGGGCTGGTTCATCATCAGCGCCACCTGGCCGGAACGCGCCATCCTCATGGTGGCCGCCGTCAGCCTGCTCATTCCCGGCGCCTTCAGCGACGCCATCGGCGTGACCGCCCTCGCTCTGGCTATCATCTCGCAGCTCTTCCGCAAAAAGCGCGTGCAGCACGCGTAGATTCCCTGCCGCCCGTCTTCGGGCGGCAGCCTCTTCGACAACGACTGAAAACCAAGGAGTTTCTCATGAACGCAAAACGTCTTTTCTCCACGGCCGCAGCTCTCGTTCTGACCCTCAGCCTCGGCGTGACCGCAGGCTACGCGGAAGACAAGTCTCCCGTCAGCCTCCGAGCCGTGGGCGGTGCCAACATGGGCGGCACCTGGAACGTCGGCCTCGCCGGCATAGGCAAGCTCGTGAACGACCGCTATCCCGGCAGCACGTTCAACATCCTGCAGGGCTCCTCTTCCTCCAATCCCATGCGTCTGGAAGCCAACTCCGGCGACATCACCGTCACGCAGAGCCTGAACACCTACTCTGCCGTCACCGGCACGGCTCCCTACAAGAAGAAGATGAACAACCTGACCTCCATCGCCAATCTGCGCGATCTCACCCGCTTCCACGTGATCTGCTCCAAGAAGATTCCCGTGGATTCTCTCGACGAGCTTCTGGCCAAGAAGATCCCCTTCAAGCTCGACCGCGGCAAGCCCGGTCAGATGCATCATGAAATAGGCAAGCGCATTCTCGCCGAATACGGCCTGACCTATGACGACATCGAAAAGTGGGGCGGCAACGTTTCCGGCGTATCCAACAACGACCTCGTCAGCCTCATGCAGGACGGCACCATCGACGTCGCCTTCAAGGTAGGTGCGGGCGAACCCAGCCAGCTTCAGGAAATGGTGCTCAGCGCCGACGTGAAGTGGCTCAGCATTTCCGAAAAAGTGCTCAAGGCCGTCGCCGAAAAGTCCGGCCTCAGCGTGGGCGTTCTGCCCGGCAGCTTCTTCGGCGGCGCCGTGGGCAGAGACATCCCCTGCCTCGTCGACAACTCCGTCATCATCATGCGCAAGGGCGTGTCTGAAGAAGACGCCTACAAGGTCACCAAGTCCCTCGTGGAAGGCTACAAGGAACTCGCCATCATTCAGCCCGCCTGGAACACCATGGATCCCAAGACCATGGCTACCGACATGATCCTGCCCCTGCATCCCGGCGCGGAAAAGTACTACCGCGAAGTCGGCCTGATCAAGTAATGCTCTGCGGGGCGGCACCGGCCGCCCCTGCCTTTTTCTCTCACAGCGACGGGGTTCATCCCCTTTTCATTCAAAGGATTCAATGATGGTTATCGACTTCCGCATCCGCCCTCCCTACAAGAGCTTCATGGACCTCAAGATCGTCAAGAACTGGCAGAACGTGGTTCCCGCCACGCCCAAGGACGTGCGCCCCACCGGCTTTGAACGCCGCCCCGTCCCCTCCGTGGATCAGGCCGACATCGATCTCATGGTCAAGGAAATGGAAGAGGCCGGCGTCGTTCACGGCGTGATCATGGGCCGCCAGACCCGCAGCGCCGTGTACGGCGACACCGACAACGCCCACGTCTACGAACTGACGCAGAAATACCCCGGCCGCTTCACCGGCTTTGCGGGCATCTCCCCCCATTCTCCCACCGCGCTGGAAGAAATAGAAAAGTGCGTGCGGGACTGGGGCTTCAAGGGCATCGCCATCGATCCGGGCTGGAACGCTCCGGCCATCTACGGCAACGACCCGAAAATGGAACCCATTCTCGACCTCTGCCAGCAGCTCGGCGCCATCGTCAGCGTGACCATGAGCGTGTACGGCGGACCGGACCTTTCCTACACCGATCCTACGCCCATGCTGCCGCTCATCCGCAAGTTCAACAAGGTGAACTTCGTGTTTGCGCACGGCTGCTGGCCCAAGGTGCAGGAAGCCGTGGGCGTCGCCCTGCTCTGCAAGAACGTGTACCTCTCACCCGACGCCTACTTCTACGTGCGCCACATGCCCATGTTTGAAGCCTATGCCCATGCGGCCAACTCCTTCCTGAAGTACCGCTTCCTGTTCGCCTCAAGCTACCCCATACGCGGCTTTGCCCAGTGCATAGAGAACTGGCACGAACGCGGTCTGGAATACGAGGCGCTTCAGCGTTCCCTCTACGACAACGCCGCCGAGCTGCTCGGCCTGTGATTCCCTGCGCGCCGTCCGTTCCCTGATGCCCGGACGGCGCGCAATTCTCCGGCTCAGGAAGGAGAACACGCATGATCATCGACGCCCGATGCCGTCCCATGTACGACGAGTTTCTCAGGCAGGTGGAAAATCCCACCGGCGTCACCGCAAGAATGGGCATGGACATTCCGCCGTCCGTCCGCGCCAAGTCCGAAACGCTCATGCTGAAGGAAATGGAAGACGCCGGCATAAGCATGGGCATAGCCCCGGGCCGCAACGGTCATTTCCGCTACAACGTCAGCAACGACTGCGTCGTCGACATGGTGCGGCATTTCAAGGGAAAATTCATCGGCATTGCCGGCATCAACCCTTCAAACCGCGAACAGGCCATCAAGGACATCGACACCTACGTGGTCAACGGTCCGCTCAAGGGCGTGAACATCGAACCCGGCTCCATGAGCACGCCGTGGTACGCCAACGACCGCCGCATCTATCCCATCTATGAGAAGTGCTCGGAACACAAGATTCCCGTCATGCTGATGATAGGCGGCAGAGCCGGCCCCGACACCACCTACAGCGACCCGAAAATCATCACCAACATTGCCCGCGACTTCCCCGACGTGAACTTCTACGTCTCGCACGGCGGCTGGCCCTGGGCTCAGGTGCTGCTCGGCGCCTGCTTCTGGCAGACCAACATCTTTCTCGGGCCCGACATGTACCTGCTCACGGGCGTGGGCACGGCCGACTACGTCGCCGCGGCCAAAGGCTTCATGCAGGATCGCTTCCTGTTCGGTTCCGCCTATCCGCTCATGCCCTTCAAGCCCTGCGTGGACAAGTTCATGGAGCTGTTCGGCGACTCGGAAGTTCTGGACAAGATTCTCTACAGGAACGCCGCCAGACTCTTCAACATTGATCTCACTTCCGTCGCCTGACGAAAAGGCTCCAGCCTTCCGATGAAGCAGGCTTCCGTCTCTCAGACGGATGCCGGAAGGCCCGGGAAAGACCGGAATCCCGGGTCTTCCCCTTTCTTCATCCGCCCTTCGGCGGCAAGCCTCCGCGCCCGCAGCGCAGGACAGAACAACGCCCGACACTATCCACTCGTGCCGGGCGTTGCTTCATTCCTTTTCCTGTCAGAGAAAAAAGGCGGCAGATGCGACCTCTCGCCGCTACTTCTTCGCCGTGCTCTGCTTTGTCTTTGTCGAGGACGTCTTTTGCGAAGACGTCTTTTTGACGGCGGTCTTCTTTGCAGAAGAGGTCTTCTTCGAGGAGCTGACCGACGATTTTTTGCTCGACGAGGTCTTGCGTACCGAGGACTTCTTCGTTTTCGAGGAAGTCTTCGTCGCCTTGCTCTTGGAGCTCGAACGCTTGGACTTTGAGAGCGCCTGACGGGCTGCGGCGGCGTCCGCCTCCGTGCCCTTGGTGACCACCTGCTTGGGCGTGGGCAGATAGGTCATGGGATTCATCTGCCTGTTGTCGAGAAGAAGCTCAAAGTGCAGGTGCGGCCCGGTGGAACGACCGGTAGAACCCACGCGTCCTATCATGAGTCCCGGGGCCACTCTGTCGCCCTTGTGCACAAGTATCTGGCTCATATGAGCATAGCGGGAAACAATGCCGTCATCCTGCTGTATCTCCACCATGTAGCCGTAGCTGCGGTGATACTCCGCACAGATGACCACGCCGCTGCGAAACGCCATGATGGGCGACCCCAGAGGGGCGCGTATGTCTATGCCCTTGTGAGAACGACGGGACGAACGCCGCACGCCGTAGGGCGAGGTGATGCACACGGTCTCTCCCGTGGAACAGAGCGCCGCCTTCGTATTCAGCTCCGCCAGACGTCGCGCCTCGCTGCTGCCCGGCTCCGGCATGTTCCACTGTCCCCCCTCGCTCATGCCTCCCTCCATCTGAAGAAGACCGGAAGGAAGCTGCCAGGAAGAGGGATCCGAAGTGAGTTCAAGGGAGTCGCCGTAGGGCGCGCGATGCTCAGCAAGCTCGGAAACGCTGAGAGAATCGCTCTCCACCAGCGTTCCCGGAGACATGGTGGCCAGATACAGTTCCCTGTCGAGCGCAAGGGTCGAGTCAACGTCCTTCTCTTCCTGAGAAAGCGCATTGTCCATGTCCGGCAGGGCGTCCTGCTTTTTCGGCGCGCAGGCAGATAGGCCCGTGCAGGCCACAAGAGCGCAGCACGTCACAAGAGAAGCAAACCTTCGGGCTGACGACATTCTTTCTCCTTGGAACTTCCAGAAAAAGATTCGCTGTTGTGTCACGCCTCAACGGAACGCGGCCCAAAGGCTCAGCATTCCCTCACGTCAAGGATGACGGCCTCATTTCTCAGGGGATTCACCTTGCCGAGGCGAACGTGCAGTTCCTGCCCGGGAAAGACCTTTTCTCCGAAAAGCGAACGCTTGCCGCGCAGGCCGAGCTGTACCTCAGGCAGGCTCACGCTTACCCACATGTCGTTTTCCTCCGCCACTTCGGCCTTCCAGCAGCACTCATCGCCGTGGGCCCTCGCCTGCTGCTGAATGTAGAGATACTTCCAGTAGCGCGGACGGAAGCGCTGTACCTGCCCTGCGGCCTCAAGGCGTATGGAAAGATGCATGAGCATGTCCGAAAGCTCCTCGCGGGACCAGCGCACGCTTCCTCGGGTGAGCACGCTCAGAAGCTGGGCCTCATTCACCAGGTCGGTAAAGCGGCGGAGCGGCGAGGTGACGGGACTGTAGGCCGAAAGCCCCATGCCCGCGTGCGGCCTCGGCACCACGTCGAGCGAGGCGGCCACGAGAATGCGCACCACCCGGGCAATGTCCGGCGCGCTCTTCCACACGCCGGCGTATTCTCTGGGCACGGCCACGTCCTGCGTGCGGAAAAGCAGGGGCACGTCGTTCTTCACGGCCCATTCCGCCAGCACGGCGTTGGCCACCACCATGAGCTCGGCCACAAGAAGCTGCGCCCGCGGCGCGGCAGGATACGGCCTCAGCTTCACCGTGATATCCGCGCCCTCGCCCTCAAGCTCGAAGTCTATTTCGGGCCGCTCGATGATCACCGCGCCGTGCTCCACGCGACTGGCCAGCCGCCTGTCGCTCATGGCTGCGGCAAGGCGCAGGGACTCCACAAAGGGCGAAGCGGCGTTCTCTACTCCGTCCAGCGCGGCCTCGCAGTCGGGGTAATTGAGATTTTTCGCCACCTTTATGGTGGAAAAGCGGAAGGAGCCCTCGCCGAGCGTTCCGTCGGGGGCGACGTGCGCGCCCACCACGAGCGCAGGCCTGGCCTGCCCTTCAAACAGACTGAACGCGCCCTCGCCGAGAGCTTCGGGCATCATGTGGCAGTTGCCTTCGGGCAGATAAATGCTTGTGGCGCGATGGAACACGGCCTTGCCGAGAGCACTGTCGAAATTCCAGAACCATGCGGGACAGGCGAGCGCCACTTCCACATCCCAGCCGCCGTCGGCGGCAGAAGCGATGCAAAAGGCATCGTCGATGTCGCGGGTGGTCGCGCTGTCTATGCTGATGAAGACCGTATCCTCGGCGGGCGGCAGACTCCCGCCCTCCTCCACGGCCCGGATGAGCTCCTGCGTTTCCGACTCAAGAGGCTCTTCCCACGCCGTGCCGGACTCATAGTCCGCGCGGTCGAGCCAGAAGTTGTAATGCTCGGGCACAAGTCCCCAGGTCATGGCGAGCAGAAGCGCAAGATGCGGATCGTCGGGCAGTCCCTTGGTCACCTGCTTCCAGAGCGCCTCGTCCTCCACGGTTTCCGGGTCCCTCATGCGGGCACGGAGCATTTTTTCGAGCCTGCCCCGCACGGGCTCTTCCGGCGCTGTGGAAGCATCCGGAGCGGGATGACGGCCTATGCGCGCCTCCCACAGACGACGGAACCAGTCCGCGCCTCCGCACACCATGGCTTCGCGCACGCGCGCAGCCTCCTCGGCCTGGCGACGCGATTCCACTGTGGCGGCATCGTAAATTTCAAATTCCGGCGGCTGAAAGCGAAAATGCGTCTTGCACTGCAGAAGAGCCCTGCCGCAGGCCGCCACGGCGTCGGCGTCGGGACTCGTGTAACCGAGCTCGGCAAACCACTCGGCCGGAGCTCTTTCCATTTCGCCCTGCGCCATTTCCCACAGTTCCATGGGCGCAACTTCGGAGGCCAGGCGTTCGCGACGCTCGCGGTGCCTGTTCAGAAGCTCGACGACCGCATCCTTGCTCTGCGTCGCGGGATAGGAAGGGCCGGCCCAGGGAAGAATGCGCGAAGGAGACAGCGTGGTCTCCCGGCGGTTGGGCAGAAAAAGGCGAAGCTTGCCCTTCTGTTCCTCCATCACCCACGCAATCTGGGGTTCGTTGCCCTGCATGAATTTCACGATACAGCCCGCGGAGGGATTCTGCACAATATGCGATGCCATGTCTCCATTCCTGAAAAAACAAATGTGGTCAGACCGGCCCCGGCAGCCCGGAGGACGCTGCGTCTGCGCGCCGTCGAACGGGAAGGGGGAAGGCCGAAAGTCGGGACAGCCCGAACCTTGCGGGCGGCCTCAAAAAAACGTGCGCGGCCTGCCACGGATGAAAACAGGGTCATGCATCCCCGGTCGCGATGGGAGACATGAAGAGAGGCATCCATGACAATGCCGGGAAAGCTCGAGCCTCCCCGGCATGTTGCGTCATCAGTGTCTGAAGGATCTCTGGCCGGTAAACACCATGGCCACCTGAGGTTCGTGCTCGTTGCAGGCCTGCACCACTTCCCAGTCGCGAATGGAGCCGCCGGGCTGGGCGATGGCGGTCACGCCCTGAGCCATGACGACGTCCACGCCGTCACGGAAGGGGAAGAAGCCGTCGGACACCACCACGGAGCCGATGAGGCCGCCCTTCGCTTCCCGGGTCTCGCGGTTGATCTCTTCCAGCGTAGCCGCGGCTTCGGCGTCGGAAAGGGCCTTCTGCTGAAGCTCATAGAGGGAAAGACCGGTACGCTTGAAGGAAAGCACGTCGGCGTGCTTGGTGTAGGCCTTG
The DNA here is from genome assembly GCF_944324575.1 of uncultured Mailhella sp. Lineage (GTDB taxonomy): Bacteria > Desulfobacterota > Desulfovibrionia > Desulfovibrionales > Desulfovibrionaceae > Mailhella. The sequence continues at coordinate 17,309 of NZ_CALUWV010000033.1, forward strand.
TGAATGGCGAGCTCCGCGCAGCCCACGCGATCCTGCTCGCCGGTGCCGATGGCCACGGTGGCGCCGTTGCGCACGAAGATCACGGAGTTGGAGGTTACGCCCGATTCCACGGCCCAGGCAAAGAGCAGGTCTTCCGCTTCCTGTTCCGTGGGCTTGCGCGCCGTGAACACGGTGCCGTCCTTCTTGGTTCCTGTGGCGGGAATGAAGTCGTCCACGCTCATGATGCGGTTGACAAACGACTTCTGCATCACGATGCCGCCGTCGGTGAGGCTCTTGAAGTCGAGCATGGGAACGCCGCACAGTTCGTCGAGATGCGCAAGACCGGGCAGTTCGAAAATGCGCAGGTTCTTGCGGCCCTTGAGCACGTCCACCACGCCTTCCTCAAAGGCGGGAGCGGCCACCACTTCAAAATACTGGGAAGCGATGAGCTCGGCGCACTTCATGTCCAGCGGACGGTTCACCACCACCGCGCCGCCGAAGGCGGCGATGCGGTCGCACCAGAAGGCGTTGTTCAGCGCGTCGAACAGATTGTCGGCCCATGCCGCGCCGCAGGGATTGTTGTGCTTCAAAATGGCGGCAGCGGGCTTCTTCGTGAGGTACTGCAGAATGTTGCAGGCATTGTCCACGTCGGTGAGGTTGGTCTTGCCCGGATGCTTGCCGGACTGCACCATCTGCGCTTCGGTCAGCGCGGACACGATGCCCTGACGGGGCGAGCGCCACTTGAGATTGGCCACCTTGTTCTCGCCTTCCACGAATTCATACAGAGCCGCGGGCTGGTCGGGATTTTCACCATAGCGCAGGCCGCGAACTTCGCCGCCCATTTCCCAGGTGCGCTTGTGATAGGTAAGCACGCTGTCTCCCAGCGTGATGGTCATGGTATCGGGGAATCCGTCCGCAACAATGGTGCGGTACATATCTTTCAGCTCGCTCATGTCAACTCCGCCTCGGCGATAAAGATGTTGGGGAGAACCGTCCGCGGCACGGGGCCGCGAGGCGAGGGAACAGACGTCGTCCGACATTCGTTCCTTGGGGAGTTTATCTTTTTATCATAAAAAACGCCTGCGGGCAAATTGCCGCGTGACCGCCGTCCCGGGGGAAGTGACGCAGAATTCATTTGCCCGCGCCGTCCATGCGGGATATAAGCAAGGCGACTTCACAAGCGAGGAAGACAATGGAAAACATGCTGCTCAAAATGGCCCGTCAGCTCAACGCCATGGACGAGGCTTCTCTCATGGCCCTGTGGAACAAGTACATGCAGCGCGTGCAGAACTTCGACGCGTCCCGGGAATGGGAGGAAGCGACCATCGTGCTTTCCCTCATTCAGTCCGTGCGTGCCAAGAATCAGCTCTTCAATACCAGGTGGGAAGAACGCGAGGCGCTCAGGCACTCGCCTGTCAGGGAAGAGAACCCCGACGGAATGAGCCCGTGGCGACGCTTTCCCCCTGCCGGAGAAAAGCCGGACTCCCGGCCGAAACGGAAAGCCACGGTGCATCAGTTCCACCCGCTTCCCTGACCATCCGCTCACCTCTTCGGCGCTCCGTCTTCTGCGGAGCGCCTTTTCTGTCCGCAAAAGACAGGACAGACTGACACTTTACGCTCCCACAGAGAGCTTCATCCCGCGCCGACTTCGGCACGGCAGCGCGGGCAAGACTCTTCCCTGACTTCCGACGCTCCAGCCCGGACGACGAAAAGGCGGAAAAGGCCTTTTCCCTGCCCCTGAAAAAACAACCCTGCGCAGCTTTCTCCGGGGACGGTCCCTCCCGGCCCCTTACTTCTTCTGACAGTGTGCGCACCACACCGTGGCGCGTCCGGCCACGCGGCCGGAGGCGAGCTTCCGACCACACGAAACGCACTTCTCCCCCGCTCTGCCGTACACGCGAAAGCGGTTCTGGAATGCGCCCACGTCGCCCCTCGCCGTGCGGTAGTCCCGGATGGAACTGCCGCAGTCGCGTATGGATTCAAGCAGCACGTCCACAAGCGCATGACGAAGCCGGAAAAGACGCTCCGTCGAAAGCGACTTCCCCGGATCGTCCGGACGTATCCCTGCCCGAAACAGACTCTCGTCGGCGTAGATGTTGCCCACGCCCGCCACCACGGACTGATCGAGCAGAAGCGCCTTCACCGCCCGGCCCGAGGAAAAGCGCGCGGCAAATGCCTCGTCCGAAACTTCCAGAGGCTCAGGCCCGAGCTCACGCCAGAACTCCCATCGCGCCATTTCCCGCGTCGAAAGCGCCCGAGCCTGCCCGAACTTGCGGGTGTCGTCGAAGAAAAGAAGCCTGCCGTCATCGAGCGTGAAGACGACGCGCGTATGCTTTTCCGGCGCCGTTTCCGGCGGATACACGAAAAGGCGCCCCGTCATGCGCAGGTGAAAGGCCAGCGCCGTCACCTCGCCGGGCTCTTTTCCGTCAAGCGATGGACGGCCGCGCACAACGCCCCCCGCCGTATAGACGAGCGGCCAGAGCGAAGCCTCGGAAGGCGCGGGAATCTCCGTCTCCGGGCATGAGGCAGGCAAAACGGCCGCCTCGCGGGAAAGATGCAGCAAAAGCAGCTTGCCGCGCCTGCCCGCGGCCGTGATCACGAATCCCCCGTCCGCAACCTCCGGGGCCGGCACTTCGCCCTGCCACGTTCCGGGGTTCAGCACGGTCACGGCCGTGATGCGCCGCCCGCACACCTGCGGCGCGAGCGTGCGCGCCACGGTCTCCACTTCGGGAAGTTCCGGCATGTCTTCTCTCCCTGCGTTGAAAACGACGGACGGACTCCTCCCGACTCAAAAGCGACAACGGGCCGGGCGGTCATGCACGGTTCCGCCCCGCTCCCGCTCCGGCGATCTCCTCCGTCCGTTCCGGGAATCCCCGGAAAAAGACAAAGGGGGAAGGAGCACTCGCCCCTTCCCCCGATGAAACCGGACTAACCGGCAATCTTCTGCTTCAGAATCCTGAAGGCCTCGTCGATGCCCTCGACGTTGCTGCCGCCGGCCTGAGCCTGGTCGGGACGGCCGCCGCCGGAGCCGCCGATGGCCGCGGCCACGTCGCGGATGAGCGCGGGAGCGGTGAAGCGGTCATGCAGGTCCTTGGACACGTAAAGAATCATCTGCGCCTTGCCGTTGTCTTCCGCCACGAGACAGGCCACGCCCGAAGGCATCTTGGAACGCACGTCGTCCATCATTTCGCGAAGCGCCTTCACGTTCACGGCGCCGGCCTTCACGGCCAGCACCTTCACGCCGGCAATCTCCTCCACGGCGGACATGACGTTGCCGCGGCTTGCGGCCTGCGCCTTGTCGAGTTCCTTGTGCAGAGCCTTGATTTCCTTCTGCATGGCTTCCACGCGGGAGGCGAAGTCGGAGGAGCGAACCTTGAGCAGAGAACCTATGGCATTGAGCTCGGCGCGGCGTTCGGCCATGACCTTGTAGGCGTTCCAGCCCGTGGCGGCCTCAATGCGGCGCACGCCGGCGGCCACGCCGCCTTCGGACAGGATGACGAAGGAACCGGCCTGACCGGTGCGGGAAAGATGCGTGCCGCCGCAAAGTTCCATGGAGCAGGGATCGGCGTCTTCGGCTCCCATGCTCACCACGCGCACCTTGTCGCCGTACTTTTCATTGAACAGCGCCATGGCGCCGCACTTCACGGCTTCGTCGTGATCCATGACGCGGGTGGTCACGGGGTAGTCGGCCATGATCATGGCGTTGACCTCGCGCTCCACGGCCGCAATTTCCTCATCGGTCATGGCCGCAATGTGGGTGAAGTCGAAGCGCAGATGGTCAGGGCCCACGGAGGAACCGGCCTGATGCACGTGGCTGCCGAGCACCTTGCGAAGCGCGGACTGAAGAAGATGGGTGCAGGAATGGTTGCGGGCCGCTGCCACGCGGTCGCCTTCGGTGACTTCCAGAGCCACTTCCTGCTCGGAACGGATGACGCCCTCGGTCACTTCGATCTGCTGCACGGTGAGCGTGGGCATGGGCTTCAGGGTATCGATCACGCGGGCCTTGCCCTCTTCCGTGGAAATGAAACCGGTGTCTCCGCTCTGACCGCCGGACGCGCCGTAGAAGGGCGTCTGAAGCGCCACAAGGTAGCCCTTTGCTCCGCCTTCCAGCTTGTCCACGGCAAGCGTGTCTTCATCGAGAAGCGCCACGATGCGGCTGTCGGCCCTGAGCGTGTCGTAGCCCACGAATTCCGTCTGCATGCCTTCTTCGAGCAGGCCGCGGAAACGGGCGGCGAGGTCCTTTTCGCCGGAGCCCTTCCACGCCGCGCGGGCGCGGGCGCGCTGCTCCTGCATCTTTTCGGCAAAGCCTTCCTCGTCCACGGTGAATCCGCGCTTGTAGGCCACGTCGGAAACGATGTCGAGAGGGAAGCCGTAGGTGTCGTTCAGACGGAAGGCCACCTCGCCGGGAATCACGGTCTTCCCTTCGGCGGCAAGCTTTTCAAGCTCACCGTCGAGCATGGCAAGGCCCTTGTCGAGCGTCACGCGGAAGCGGTTTTCTTCCTCGAACACCACGCGGGAAATGAATTCGGCGTGTTCGCGAAGTTCGGGATAGTCGTCGCCCATGACTTCCACGACCTTGCCCACGGTCTTGTAAAGGAAGGCTTCGTGCAGGCCCATGAGCGTGCCGAAACGCAGCGCGCGGCGGATGAGGCGGCGCAGCACGTAGCCGCGGCCTTCGTTGGAAGGCAGAATGCCGTCGGCGATCATGAAGGCGGCGGCGCGGCTGTGGTCGGCAATGACGCGCAGCGCGGTGTCCACGTCGTTGGTGTCGGGAGCGGAGAAGCTGTACTTCACGCCCGCAATGGAAGCGGCGTACTGAATGATGTCCTGAAAGAGATCGCAGTCGAAGTTGGAACGCTTGCCCTGACACACGGCGGCAATGCGCTCAAGGCCCATGCCGGTGTCGATGTTGGGATGCTCGAGCGGCACGCGCACGCCGGGTTCCTTCTGGTCGTACTGGGTGAACACGAGGTTCCAGATTTCAAGGAAGCGGTCGCAGTCGCACTTGCCTATGCCGCAGTCGGGGCCGCAGGCCATGTCTTCGCCCTGGTCGATGTAGATTTCCGAGCAGGGACCGCAGGGGCCGGTGTCGCCCATGGTCCAGAAGTTGTCCTTCTCGCCCATGCGGGTGATGTGATCGGCGGGCATGCCGGCAATTTCCTGCCACAGGTTGTAAGCCTCGTCGTCGTTCTCGTACACGGTGACGTAGAGCTTTTCGGCGGGAAGATGCAGCTCCTCGGTGACGAACTTCCACGCAAAGGTAATGGCTTCGCGCTTGAAATAGTAGGCAAAGGAGAAGTTGCCCAGCATTTCAAAGAAGGTGTGATGACGGGCGGTGCGGCCTACGTTTTCAAGGTCGTTGTGCTTGCCCGACACGCGCAGGCACTTCTGCGAGGTGGCCGCGCAGCGGTAGGAGCGGCGCTCCTGACCGAGATAGAGCTTCTTGAACTGCACCATGCCGGCGTTGGTGAAGAGCAGCGTGGGGTCGTCCTTGGGCACGAGGGAAGAGGACGGCACTATGGCGTGACCGTTCTTTTCAAAGAATTCCAAAAATTTGTGACGTATTTCCTTGGCAGTGAGCATATATTCTCCCGATGGGCCGCCTCGCGGCCCTCATAAGGACGGGGGAAGAATCTTCTTCCCCCGCAACATTCCGTTTTTCCGAGCCGGAAGACCGAAGCGAAACGCTCCCGTCTTCGCGCCCGCGTCTCCCGAAGGAAGACGCTCCGCGCAGAAAGCGCGGCCCGCCCGGGCCCTAGGCCGGGCGGAAATGTTCAAAAACGCCGAAGTCTCCTCCGCTCCTTTTGCGAAAGCTCCGGCGCGCCGGAGCGGTCTAGTAGCCCTCGTCGTAGCTGTCCTCGTCGCCGGGCACGCCCTCGTCCTCGACGGGCGCGGACGAAGCGGAAGCGGTCATGTCGAGGCCGACGCCGAGATGTTCCTTGACCTTGGCTTCTATTTCATCGCGCAGGGCGATGTTCTCGTTGAGCATGTCGCGCACTCTCTCGCGGCCCTGCCCCAGCTTTTCGTCGCCGTAGGCGTACCAGGCGCCGCTCTTGTCCACAATGCCCGCGTCCACGGCCATGTCGAGTATTTCACCGGCGCGGGAAATGCCCGTGCCCCAGATGATGTCGAACTTGGCTTCGCGGAAGGGCGGGGCCATCTTGTTCTTGACCACCTTCACGCGGGTAAGGGAGCCGTAGGCCTCGTCGCGGTCCTTCAGGGTCTGCACGCGGCGAATGTCCATGCGCACGGAGCTGTAGAACTTGAGCGCGTTGCCGCCGGTGGTGGTTTCGGGGCTGCCGTAGCCCATCTGCCCGATCTTCATGCGTATCTGGTTGATGAAGATGACGCAGGTGCGGGACTTGTGGATGGTGCCGGTGAGCTTTCTCATGGCATGCGACATGAGGCGGGCCTGACTGCCCACCTGGGTTTCGCCCATGGCGCCGTCGAGTTCGGCCTGAGGAATGAGGGCGGCCACGGAGTCGATGACCACAATGTCCACCGCGCCGGAACGCACCAGCATGTCCGCAATGTCGAGGGCCTGCTCGCCGTGGTCGGGCTGCGAAATGAGCAGCTCGTCGGTCTTCACGCCGAGCCTTGCCGCATAGGAGACGTCAAGCGCGTGTTCGGCGTCGATGAAGGCCGCCACGCCGCCCATCTTCTGGCATTCCGCGATGATGTGCAGCGTGAGCGTCGTCTTGCCCGAAGATTCGGGGCCGTAGATTTCGGTCACGCGGCCGCGCGGCACGCCGCCGATGCCCAGCGCCAGGTCAAGGCCGAGGGAACCGGTGGGAATGACCGGCACATGCACGTGCGCCCCGTCGGACAGCTTCATGACCGCGCCCTGACCATACTTTCTCTCAATGGTGCTGAGGGCTGTCTTGAGCGCTTCGCGGCGGGCATCTTCCGCGGAAACAAGAGGCTTCTTCGCCATGGATGACATCTCCTGAATTAGAGAATATTGCCGCGCGGCTCGTGGAGCGCAGGACTCCGCGCAAAAAGCGCACGCCGTGCGGAAGGGCCCCTTTCCGAAAAGGAAAGGACCCCAGACAGGGAACCTTAGCAAAAGCCCGTCCGGGGAGCAAGAGAAACACTTGCCAGCGCGCCGCATACCATCTATCTAAAGAGTCATGAAAAATTATGACGGCATAGCGCTCTTTTCCGGGGGCCTGGACAGCATCCTGGCCGCCCGTCTGCTTATGGAACAGGGCAGGACCATCAAATGCCTGCACTTCTACTCGCCCTTTTTCGGCCATCCCGGCCGCGTGGAGCACTGGCAGGAGGTCTACGGCCTCGACATCACGGCCATGGACGCTTCCGCTCCCTTCGTGGACATGCTCAAAAAGGGCCCGGCGCACGGCTTCGGCAGCGCCATGAACCCCTGCGTGGACTGCAAGATTCTCATGATGAGCCTCGCCAGAACGCACATGGAAGAATACGGCGCAAAGTTTCTCGTGTCCGGCGAAGTGCTCGGTCAGCGCCCCATGTCGCAGCGGCGCGACACGCTCAACGTCATCCGCCGCGACGCCGACGTGCGCGACATTCTGGTGCGCCCCCTCTGCGCGCAGCTTCTTGACCCCACAAGGCCCGAAGAGGAAGGCCTCATCGACCGCTCGCGCCTTCTCGCGCTGAACGGCCGGGGCCGCAAGGAACAGCTCGCCCTTGCCGAAAAATTCGGCATACGGGAAATTCCCACGCCCGGCGGCGGCTGCAAGCTCACGGAAAAGGAAAACACCCGCCGCTTCTGGCCCGTGCTCTCCCGCATCGACGCCCCGGACGTGAACGACTTCAGGCTCGCCGACGTGGGCCGTCAGTTCTGGCACGACGAATTCTGGCTCACCATAGGCCGCCACAAGTTCGACAACGAAATCTACGCCGACCTCATCCGCGAAGGCGACGTCCACTTCAAGGTGGCCGGATTCCCCGGCCCCATCGCGCTCGGCAGAAGCTCGCGCCCGTGGAGCGCGGAGGCCGTGCGCGAGGCGGCCTCGCTTGTGGCCTCCTATTCCCCCAAGGCCTGCCGCGCCTCCGAGGAAGGGCAGCGGATAAGCGTGCGCGTGACCGTGAACGGACAGACGAGCCTTGTGGAAGTCGTCCCCAGCCGGGAAACCGCCTTTCATGAACCCACCTGGGAGTGCGCGCGCGACGAGTTGCACGCCCTGCGCAAGCCCGGAAAATCCAGCGAAGCATAACAGCCGCACAAAGGCGCGCAAAAGGCGCGCACAGGAGAGATCCCCGATGTCCACCGAACATCCGACCCCCGCAGAGTATCTGCGCAAAATACTTCTTTCCCCCGTGTACGACGTGGCCCGCGTGACGCCGCTCGAGTACATGGAAAAACTTTCGGAGCGCATGGGCTGCCGCGTCAGCCTCAAGCGTGAAGATCTCCAGCCCGTGCACTCCTTCAAGCTGCGCGGCGCGTACAACAAGATTGCCAGGCTTCCCGAGGAAGCAAAGAAGCGCGGCATCATCGCCGCCTCGGCGGGCAACCATGCCCAAGGCTGCGCCCTCTCCGGCGCCAGGCTCGGCGTGAAGGCCACCATCGTCATGCCGAAGACCACCCCCGACATCAAGGTAGATGCGGTGCGCCGCTTCGGCGGCAACGTGGTGCTCTTCGGCAACAGCTTCGA
>NZ_CALUWV010000034.1 GCF_944324575.1 uncultured Mailhella sp.
TTCTCCTTATCTCGGAAACGGGGGAATCACCCCTGATGTTTCACTTTCAGTTGACGCAGAGCAGCCAGCCGCGGATCCCCGCTGTCGCGGGAACAGCTGCAGGCACCTTCATTGAGATTCTTGCCGCACACGGGGCACAGTCCCCGGCAGTCCGGCTTACAGAGGGGCTTCACCGGCAGTGCCAGCGAAAACTCCTCCCACAAGAGAGACGCCAGATCAAGGAAAGGCGCTCCGCCTTCCATGGTCACGGCGCATTCATCCAGAATTCCGGCAGGATCTTCCTCTTCCGGTTCGGTTCCGCCGAGTCCGGGATACTCCTCAAACTCGTCGAAGCTCTGGTTCAGCACCACAAGAGTCTCTTCCATGCAACGATTGCACGGCATGGCCACAACGCCCCGTATCGTGCCGCGAAGCAGACAGCCGTCCTGCTGCGGAAGCAGAAAAACCTCCGCAATGACAGGCTCAACTATGCGGCATGACACATGATATTCCTTCAGCGGCGTCTGCCAGACTTCCTCATCGGAAACCGTAAGACTCATCCCCTGGGGGTCAATCTCATTGAGTGCGATGTGTCTAAGATCCATGCTTTACCTCTGGAAACATGACAAAATACCTACCGTGCCCTTCTTTGTCAAGTATGCAAAGAAGGGCAGCGTCAGACACCGTCCCGCGGTTTTTGGACGACGAGAAAATCGCTTCTCCCGCCGCGAGACGTTATTTACTCTTCACGGCCTTTTCGCTCAGAACCATGGCATCATGCAGGCCGTAGCCGTCCAGCTTGCGGCGCAGCATCTGAAGATCAGCCTTGCTGCCGCGCATGAGCACCTGCACGTAATACCACGTGGTCCGGCTGGTCTTCGTCTGCGTGCGACGAGCCTTCAGTCCGTCCTTGGTCAGCGTATTCAAAAGCGCCTGTGCCTGTTTGGCCTCCTTGAATGCGGCCACTCGAAGCACGTAGTCAAACTGAGGTTCCTTAGGCTTCTGCACTTCCTGAACGGGCTTTTCCTGCCTGGCCTTTTCCTGCGTCACGGCGGACTTGTCGTCCACCCCCTTCTGGGCCTCGGCAAGTACGCCGCCGGCGGCGTCGCTCTTCAGACTTGTCATGAAGCGCAGCTCTTCCTTGGGAAGAATCTTCTCCGGCTCTTCGCTCTCTCCCGAGCCCTCCTTGGGCTCTTCCGACAAAAGCGTGTCGAGCTCAAGAGCCTGGGGCAGCGGCATGCTGCTGCGCCCCACGATGACGCCGGACAGAAAGCAGAACCCCAGCATGACGAGCGCGAGCACGCTCATGGTCACGAGGGCCGAAGGCGTAATGTTCGCCCTCCAGGCGAACACGCTCCGCCCCTCCGACCGGCTTTGGGAACGAGCGGCAGAACTTTTGCGCGACGAGGAGTCTTCGGCCGCGGCAGAGGATGCCGCGGCGTCCGAACTTTCCTCCGACGCGAAAAAGACATTCGTCCGGCGTTCCCGGTCGCTGTTTTTCTTCGCGCTTGAAGATGAACTGCGATAGAAGGCGTTGGCCATGACTACATGGATTCCGGAGCGCTGACGCCGAGCAGATCAAGACCGTTGGCAATGACGATGCTCACGGCGCGCAGGAGCGCAAGGCGAGCCTTCATCACGGCTTCATCATCGCCGCTCAGCACGGGGTTGTTGGCATAATAGCTGTGCAGCTTGCCGGCAAGCTCCATGAGATAGAAGCTGACGGGATGCGCCGCACGGGCACGGGCGGCGTCTTCCACCACGTTGCGGAAACGCTCCGCCTCGCGCAGAAGCGCCAGATCGTCGGCAGAGGTGAGCGGAGTCAGCATGTCCGCCGGGCAGTGTTCGGGAAGAACCACGCCGCGATCTGCGGCACGACGCAGAAGCGCGGCCACGCGGGCATAGGCATACTGCACATAGTACACCGGATTTTCCATGTTCCGCTGCTTCACGAGATCCAGATCGAAGTCCAGCGGACTGTCGCTCTTGCGGGAAAGGAACATGAAACGGGCGGCGTCGGTACCGACATCGTCGAGCACTTCACGCAGGGTGACGAACTCGCCGGAACGGGTAGACATGGCCACAGGCTCACCGCCGCGCATGAGGTTCACCATCTGGATGAGCACGACATGAAAGTCTTTTTCCGGGTCATGCTTCATGCAGGTGATGGCGGCCTTCATGCGGGGCACATAGCCGTGATGATCCGCGCCCCATATGTCGATGCATTCGTCGAAGCCGCGATCGAACTTGTTGGCATGGTAGGCAATGTCGGAGGCGAAATACGTCAGATAGCCGTCGCTTTTTCTGAGCACTCTGTCCTTGTCGTCACCGAACTGCTGGGTGGCCAGCCATACGGCGTTGTCCTTGTCGTACACGAGCCCCATGGCGCGCAGCTTGTCGAAGGCCTCCTCCACCTTTCCGGCATCCACGAGGCTCTTTTCCGAGAACCAGACCTGATGCTCGACGCGGAATTCCCGGAGGTCTTCCTTGATGCCCGCAAGAATGGTGGCGCAGGCGTATTCATAGCAGAGATCCTTGGCTTCCGCTTCAGGACGCTCCGGCAGCGAGGGATCCTTTTCCAGCATCTCGCGGGCGATGTCGCGGATGTAGTCGCCGTGGTACCAGCCCTTGGGATCTTCAGGATACGTCACGGGCAGATTGCATATCTCACGCATGCGCAGATACACGGAATCACCCAGAAGACGCATCTGGCGACCGGCATCGTTGATGTAATATTCCGTGGACACGTCGTAGCCGGCAAAACGCAGCAGACGGGTAAGCGAGTCGCCCACGGCGGCGCCGCGGCCGTGCCCGATGTGCAGAGGGCCGGTAGGATTGGCGGAGACGTATTCACCCACGATGCGGCGGCCGCTGCCGTTCTTCGAGGAACCGAACGCCCTGCCCTGCTCCTCAACCTCGGAAACGACGCCCTGCCAGAACGAAGGAGCAAAGGTGATGTTGATGAAGCCGGGGCCGGCTATTTCGGCCGTGACGAGACCGGGGAACTTTTCGCAAAGCTCCTTCAGAATTTTTTCGGCCACCACGCGGGGCGTGGCCTTTGCCTGCTTGGAAAGCACCATGGCGAGGTTGGTGGCCAGATCGCCGTGGCTGGACTCTCTGGGAATTTCCAGAACGGCCTTTTCAGGCCACTGCCAGCCGTTTGCGGCCACAATGTCACGGAGTGCCTTTTCAATGAGAAGTATGTCGCGCATCGTTATCCTTCAAATGCATCAACGGCGTCTTTGTTGGGAATATGAACGGTGGTGTAGCTGCCGTCAGCCACGTCCGCAGCCACGAGAATCGGACGGACCATGCGGGTAAGCACCCCCTGGGGACCGAATTCCACCCAGCGACGCACGCCGTCTCTCCACTGGTTGGCAATGGTGTCCACCCAGCAGACGGAAGAAGTCATCTGACGGCGCATGGCACTGTGCAGCGCCTCCGCATCGCTCAAAGGCTCACCGGTGATATTGGAATAGATGGGGAATTTCGCGTCATGCCAGTCCTGCTTGTCGAGCAGCTTGGAAAACTCCGCAGAAGCCTCGGCCATCATGGGCGTATGGAAGGCACCGCTCACGGCCAGAGGAAAGCCCTTGGCGCGCGGATTCTCGGCCTTGAGCTTTTCGGCCGCGGCCTCCACGGCCTCACGGTGCCCGCTCAGCACGAACTGCAGCGGCGTGTTCTTGTTGGCCACGCGCACAAGCTTTCCGGTGCTTTCGGAAACTTCCCTGGCGGCGGCTTCCACCTGCTCCTGAGAGAGCCGGATCATGGCGCACATGGTGCCTATGTGTTCCGGATCCACGTCGGCCATGAGACGACCGCGCAGCGAAACGAGTTCCAGAACCTTGTCCATTTCAAGCACGCCGGCAGCGGCCAGCGCGCTGAATTCTCCAAGGCTGTGGCCGGCCGCACAGACCGGAGAAAGCCGGTCGGCCACGCTCAGCCAGAGCGCAAGGTTCACCACGGTGATGGCGGGCTGAAGATTGCGGGTTTCGGCCATGAGCGTGGCGTCGTCGCTCTCCCAGTATATTTCGCGCAGCGGCAGTCCGCTTATGCTTTCCGCCTTTTTCCAGATATCCATGATATCGGAAGACGCCTCGGCGAGACGCCTTCCCATGCCAGATGCCTGCGCCCCCTGACCGGGGAACAGGATGGCGGTCTTGACACTGTTCATTTCCATACTCCCTGACTGGGTGTTATGGGTCATATGCGCAGGCCTTCCGAAACAGAAGGCTGCGCCATAAAAAGCACGCTGTCTGCGCAGGCATGTACGATGCGCAGGCCGTGCCGTCCGACGTCACGGAACGTTCCGCAACGCCGGACGCATGTCATCGCTTCTTTGTCCGGCAGCACCGTCTTCGGCGCTGGTGAAGGCCTAGTCGTACCGGACGGAGCTGAACTTCATCAGCCGTTCCCAGTTGTGGTGGGATTCAATGTAGCGGAAGGTGCCCGTCTTGGCGCGGATGACCAGAGAATGGGTGACGGCGCCGCGGCCGGAATAGCTCACGCCGCCGAGGAAGGTTCCGCCGGAAATGCCGGTGGCGGCAAAAAAGGCATCGTCGGCGCGTATGATGGAATCCACGGTAAGAATCTCATCCAGCCTGGTGCCTTCCGCTATCATGGCCTGCCGCTCGGCGTCGGACTGCGGGTCGAAGCGGCCGAACATCTGACCGCCCACGCCCTTGATGGCGCATGCGGAAATCACGCCCTCGGGGGTACCGCCGGTGCCCATCATCACGTCAACGTCCACGCTGGGATCGGCCACCATGAGCGAACCCGCCACGTCTCCGTCGGTATGCAGGGTGATGCGTGCGCCGGTTTTGCGGATTTCCTCGATGAGTCCCTTGTGCCGGGGCTTGTCGAGCACGAACACCACAAGGTCGTTGATGTCCTTGCCCACGGCACGGGCCACGGCCTGAAGATTGTCGGCCACGGGAGCGTCGATGTCCACGACGTCGCGTGCTTCGGGACCCACCACGAGCTTCTTCATATAATAGCTGGAGCCGGGGTTGTACATGTACCCCGACTTGCACGCGCCTATGACGGCAATGGCGTTGGGACGACCGAGCGCCAGCAGATTCGTGCCCTCCACGGGGTCCACGGCGATGTCGATGGCAGGTCCCGTGCCGTCGCCGACTTCCTCGCCGTTATACAGCATGGGAGCCTCGTCCTTGGCGCCTTCGCCTATGATGACGCGACCCTTGATGGAAAGGGAGTCAAAAGACAGACGCATGGCGTCCACAGCTGCGCCGTCCCCGTCTTCCTTTGCGCCTTTTCCCAGCCATCGGGCCGCGGAAAGAGCTGCGGATTCCGTTACACGGAGCAGATCGAACGCCAGATTTTTTTCAGGAGCTTGCATATCGTCCTCCCTCGGAAAGGGGCTGTTGCATAAAGAAAGGCCCAGACGCAGGCCGCAATGACGTAACTATAGCCGAGCCCGCGTTTTTCATCAAGAGTAAAGACTTTGACGCCATGATACGCCCCCGCCTGAAATGTCCGAAAGTTTTTACAGCGAACGTCCTTGCAGAAAAAAGGCCCCGAAGATCCTCATGAGACAGCACGGTCCCCGCCCTCTTTCCGGCATTCGCCGGAGAAAGCAGGTATCCGCGCCGCCTCACCGGGGCTTTTCTTCAAAAGAATCATCGCCGCCCCTCCTTCCACGTTCCCTGTTCCTCCGGACCGAAGCCCTGAACCTTTCCGAACGGCATGGACAAAAGACGGGCAGATGCTCCAGGAATCTGCCCGTCATGAACACTCCCGCATCAGGAGTAAAGGTCGGGATCCGACGGCATGACGTCCCAGCGTATTTTTCCGTAGCTCTTCTTGCGCCTGCGTATGAGGACGTAAAACGCTCCTGCGCCGCCGTCTTCCTGCTTTGCGGTGCAGAAGGCCAGCACCACGCGCTTGAAAGGATCCTGGGTAAGCCACTGCTGCACGCGGGAACGCAGCACGGGCACGCCGTTCACGGAATTGAGTCCCCGGCCGGTGACGATGAGCACGGTTCTTGCCCCCTTGTAATAGGCGTTGCGGAAGAAGCCCACAAGGTTCTGGAAAGCCTGCTCACAGTTGAGTCCGTGCAGATCGATATGCGCCTCGGGACTGAACTGACGGGACTGAAGCTGGGAAACAATCATGAGATCCAGTCCGACGACGTGCCCCTCGGCGTACTCCGCGGTGCTCGCCACGGAAAATTCCACCTTGCCCTCCATGAAGTCCTGCAGGGGATGACGGGGATCCGTCACCGGAACAAGCGGCGGCTCAGGCTCCACGGGCACGTCGCGTCCCCTGCCGTTGAGCGGCACCGTACCCTTGATGGCACTGAAAAAATCACGGCTGTCGTCGGCTTCCGCGCTCTTTCCGGCAGCTTCGGCCATAAGCGCCGAATCGTCGCGACGGCCTATGCGCGCACCGGCAAGAGCCATGGCCGTCAGCGTGGCGGGCTCCTTTTCTTCCTCCGGCTCAGGCTTCGGCGCTTCCTGCGTCTTCTTTTCCGCCTTTTTCTGCAAAAGCTTCTTCACGCCCTCCTGCTCCAGAGCTCTGGCAAAGCTGTCGTTGTCCCCGTCCAAAGATCCTCCGACCCGCTTTCCGGCCGCCCGACTCTTCGGGGATTCCGGCGAAGACAGCGCGCGCACGTTTCCGCCCATGGCCTGCATGAAAAGCTGCTCATCGGCGTCCTGAGCGGCGGCTTCGGCGTCCCTGTTCTTCACCACCGTTTTGGCACGGCGCAGCTTTTTCTCGTTGTCTCGTTCACTGCGGGAAGGAAAATCCCGCGCATTCAGTCTGGAAAAAGGATTGGAAGCATCTTTGCTCATGGGAAACCGCCTTGAAAGTAGAAATTCATGCCGCTCGGGCCTGTCATGTTCTAAATACTCCTCGGGGAAATGCAAGAGGATGAGCGCCCCGCCCCCCGGAAGAAGCATCCAGAAAAAAACGGCAACACTTCTTTCGCCTTTTCCACTTCGAAGGAACTCCGCCCGCAGCACTTCCGTCGAACGTGCTCCATTTAAAGAACTTGGCAAACGAGACGGAAGCGACTATTAATACGGGGCACCTGCATAAACGATTTCCCGGGGAAATGCCGCGCGCCAAAGCCCTTCAGAGGTCTGCGCCGCGGGACGCAGGAGCCAACAGGACGGCCCGACCGCAAAAGGCGGACGCCTTCAAACAGGAGATACAACCATGAGCTTTTCCCGTTCCGACGCATACGCTTCCGCCGGCGTCGACATCAATGCCGGCAACGAGCTGGTTTCCCGCATCAGAACCATGGTGGCCAGCACGCAGACCCACGGCGTCCTTTCGGACATAGGCGGCTTCGGCGGTCTGTTCCGTCCCGACATCACGGGAATGCAGGCTCCGGTTCTTGTGGCGGGCACCGACGGCGTAGGAACGAAGCTCAAGATGGCATCCCTGTTCAACAGGCACGACACCGTAGGCATCGACCTTGTGGCCATGAGCGTGAACGACTGTCTTGTACTCGGTGCAAAACCCCTGTTCTTTCTCGATTATTTTTCCTGCGGCGCGCTTGACGTGGAACAGGCCACCACCGTCGTCGGCGGCATCGTCGAAGGCTGCAAAATGAGCAACTGCACGCTGCTCGGCGGAGAAACGGCGGAAATGCCCGGCATGTATGCCAACGGCGACTATGATCTGGCGGGCTTCTGCGTGGGCATTGTGGACGGACCGAACATCGTGGACGGCTCAACCATCAGCGTGGGCGACGTCATCATAGGACTGGCCTCCTCCGGCCTCCACGCCAACGGCTTTTCCCTCGTACGCAAAATCTATGAGGAAAGCGGCGTGAAGCCCGACGACATCGTCCCCGGCACCGACCGCACCTTTGCCGACGTGCTGCTTACTCCCACCGTCATTTATGCCGACCAGGTGAAATCCATCATGCGCGACCTGCCCATCAAAGGCATGGTGCACATTACGGGAGGCGGCTTCTACGACAACATTCCCCGCGTGCTTTCCGCCTCCGTGTGCGCAAACATCCGCTTCTCGAGCTGGGAACGTCCCGCCATTTTCAACTGGCTGAAGGAACAGGGAAATCTCTCCTGGCCGGAGATGCTCCAGATCTTCAACTGCGGCATAGGCTTCATCATGATCACCGACCGCAACACGGCCGACGACATGCTCCCCCGCTTCAAGTCCATGCACACGGATGCGTGGGAAATAGGCACCATAGTCCGACGCAAGGACAACCAGGAACAGGTGGAGATCTCGTTTGACGGCTTTTCCTAAAAAATGCCGATATGTGGTAAGCGCCTGTCTTGCAGGCACGCCCTGCCGTTATGACGGACGCTCCAACCTGCGCCCGGAAATCGCCGCGCTTGTGGAGAACGGCGAGGCCGTGCCCGTGTGCCCCGAAGTGCTCGGAGGCCTGCCCACACCCCGCACGCCGAGCGAACGGCAGGGAGATCGCGTCATGTCTGCCGAGGGCGACGACGTCACGGGAGCGTTCTCGGCCGGGGCGGAAGCCGCGCTCTACATTGCCGAGGAATGCGGCTGCTCCGCCGCCGTTCTCAAGGCACGTTCCCCCTCCTGCGGCTGCGGACGCATTTACGACGGCACGTTCACGCACACGCTGGTCGACGGCGACGGACTCTTTGCCGCCCTTCTGCGCAAAAAGGGCTTCCAGCTCTTTACCGAAGAAACCTTCTCTGCGGAAAAGGCATGAAGCGCGGCGTTCTTCTGGTAGCCTACGGCTGCGGCAACATTCGCGGAGCTGCGGCCCTGCGCGCCGTGCAGGCCGCCACGCAGGCACGCTTTCATCTGCCCGTCCGCTGGGCGTTCACGTCCGAAGCCATGCGGCTCAGACTCGCAAGCTCGCGCACGAAATCCGACTCCGTGCTCAAGGCGCTGAAAAGAATGCGCTATGAGCGCTACACGCATGTCGCCGTGCAGCCGCTGCATCTCATTCCCGGCATGGAATACGACGGAGTGGCCGCCGACTGCCGCTGCATAGCGGAAGAAGGCCGCATGACCGTCAGTCTCGGCCGACCGCTGCTCTCAAGTCTGGATCCTGAAGACCCCTGCGTGACGCAGGCCGCAGGAACGCTTCTCAAACACATTTCTCCCCTGCGATCCCCCGGAGAGCCTGTGGTGTGCATGGCCCACGGCAGCCGTCATGAATGCGACATTCTTTATCAGCGCTGGGGCGAGGCCGTGCGCGCACAGGACCCGCACATTCACGTGGCGTGCATGGTCGGTTCCGGCATGGTGCGTCCCGACGAAGCTACGCTGGACTCGCCCGCCTTCGACGGACTCGACATGCTGCTCCCGCTGCTTTCCGCCGAAGCCGCGACTAGCGGCCGGGTCTGGCTTCTGCCGCTGCTCTCCGTGGTGGGACGACACACGCTGGAAGACATGGCGGGCACGTCTCCCGCGTCATGGAAAAGCAGGCTCGAAGCCGCTGGCTTCCGCTGTCAGGCCGAGCTCAGGGGACTTGCCGACGATCCCGCCTTTGTGGATCTGTGGCTCGACAGACTGGAAGCGGCGCTCAGCGAGCTGAACAGACCGGAACGCCGGATCGAACCATGCACGAGCTCCGCAGCTATCGGGCCCTCCTCATCCCTTTCCTCATCAAACCATCTTTTTCCGCTTTCTTTCCCTCTTTCAAGGAGACTGCCATGTCTGCTTCCGTTCTCAGCTCCGCCATGGAGCAAAATCTTTCTCAAGGATCCATGATCCGGCGGATGTTTGAAGCCGGCATCGAACTGCGCAAGAAATACGGCAACGACGCCGTGTGCGACTTCAGCCTCGGCAATCCCGACCTCGCTCCGCCTGCCGAGGCTGCCCGCGCCATGAGCGCGCTTGCCGCCCGTCTGTCCGAACCCGGCATTCTCGGCTACATGCCCAACGGCGGCTTCGGCTGGGCCCGCGAAAAGCTGGCCGCATGGCTGAGCGACCAGCAGAAAACGCCCCTCAAGGCTCAGCACGTCATGCTCGGCTGCGGCGCTGCCGGCGTGATGAACGCCTTTTTCCACACGGTGCTCGAGCCCGGTGACGAAGTGCTCACCGTGGCGCCCTTCTTCGGTGAATACCGCTTCTACGTGAGCAATCACGGCGGCACGCTGCACCCGGTTCCCTGCCGTGCCGAAGACTTCGGTCCCGACGTGGAGGCCCTTGCCGCTGCCGTCACGCCCCGCACCCGCGCCCTCATCATCAACTCGCCCAACAACCCCTCCGGAGCTGTCTATTCCAAAGAAGACATCATGAGCCTCGCCGCCATGCTGGAAGAAGCCTCGAAGCGCATCGGCCGCATCATCTACCTTGTGGCCGACGAGCCCTACCGCTTCCTGGCCTACGACGGCATTGAGGTGCCCGCCGCTTTGCCGCTTTATAAATACAGCGTGGTCATCAGCTCCTTTGCCAAGAACTACGGCATGGCCGGCGAACGCGTGGGCTACATCGCGGTCAATCCCGACATGGAAGACGCCGAGAAGCTCATGGACGGACTCATATTCTCCAACCGCGTGCTCGGTTTCGTGAAC
The DNA here is from genome assembly GCF_944324575.1 of uncultured Mailhella sp. Classification (GTDB taxonomy): domain Bacteria; phylum Desulfobacterota; class Desulfovibrionia; order Desulfovibrionales; family Desulfovibrionaceae; genus Mailhella. The sequence continues at coordinate 10,473 of NZ_CALUWV010000034.1, forward strand.
CCGCCCGTGGTTGGCCAGTACCTCATGGCCGAATGCCTCGGCACGTCCACGGACGAGGCCCTCGCCATCTATACCCGCCGCCGCAACAAGCTTGCCGCCATTCTTGCCGATGCTGGCTACGAGTTCACGCCGCCCAGAGGCACCTTCTACTTCTTCCCCAAGGCCCCCGGAGGCGACGACAAGGGCCTCGTGGAGCGCCTCACGAAGAATCTCGTGCTTGCGGTCCCGAGCTCCGGCTTCGGCTATCCCGGCTACATCCGCCTGTCCTTCGCGGTAGAAGACGCCGTCATCGAACGTTCTGCTGAAGGCTTCCGCAAGGCCCTGCAAGGCTGACTGCACGGTCCGAAGGCACGTTTCCCGCGCCTTCGGACCGTTTTTTTGCGCCGCCGCGTCTGCTTTCCAGCGTTCTCCGCGCCTTCCGCGCACGTCTCCGAGATTCGTGAATAGGAAGCCCACCGTTTTCAGCGGCACGACGCGCCCTTACGTATCGCTCGCGCACCGAGCGACGAGGACCCGGCATTTTCTCCGAAGTCTCCCGTCTGGCACGCTCCGTGCCGTCTCTGCCCGCGCGGCATGCGCCTGTCTTTCCCGCCTTCTTCCGACCGGACGGAAAACAAGTTCCCCCTCCTCCCTCAAGTTTTCAGATCTCCTATTCCGCAGCAGGTCGTCCGCTGCCGGCAGTCCGCCCCAATTTTCCGAAACGCCACGCTCCGGCGTTCGTACGCTGCACGCCATGCCGCGCCGTCCATCCCTTTTTCCGCGCCGCACCGAGCCCTTCCCCGTTCGCCCTCAGCCCTGACCTTCTGCCTCTTGCGACGCTCCCTCATGCCTTCCACTTTGCCTGCCTTGTCTCCTGTCGTAAAAAATATGTTTTCCATTGACAGCGCATCTTTTTTCTGATTGATAAATCAATTTTTAATTTATCTATAAATAAATTTATTCTTGACTTTTTATTCGTTTTCCACGAAAGATGTTGCTGTCGGGGTCTGCCCGGTCAACCTTTTTTCTGGTGATACCATGCTGGAATATCTGCGCATACGCGGTCTTGCGCTCATCGACGACATGGAGCTGGAGTTCGGCGACGGCATGAACGTGCTCACGGGTGAAACCGGTGCCGGCAAAAGCTTCATCCTCAAGGCCATCAACTTCGTCCTCGGCGACCGGCTCACCACCGACATGGTACGCCCCGGTCGCGACAAGGCGCAGGTAGAAGCGCTTTTTACGCGGCGGGGAGAACAGGGTGAGGAGGAAGTGGTGCTTCGTCGCGAGCTTTCCGCTGCTTCCGGGCGCAGCCATTTCTTTCTCAACGGCTCCCTCACCTCGCAGGAGGCCGTGCGCGCTCTGCGTCCTGCGCTGCTCTTTCACGTCAGTCAGCACGGACAGCAGCGGCTGCTTCAGGCTTCCTATCAGGCGTCGCTTATCGACTCCTTTCTTCCCGATCCGTCAATCGTCAGCCGCAAGGATGCCCTTGTGCGCGAACTCAGAGACGTGGCGGATCAACGGCGCAAGCTTCTGGAACGTATGGACATGCTGAGCGAAAAACGCGAGCTTCTGGAAATGCAGCAGAAGGAAATCGAGCGCGTTGCCCCGGAGGAAGGCGAAGAGGAGCGTCTGGAAAAAGCCCGCGCGGAGCTCAAAAACGTGGAGCACCTGCGCGCGCAGTATGAGCAGGGACTTGAGCTCATGATCGGCGGCGAAGGCGGAGGCCTCTCCACGCTGCTCGGCGAGCTGGAACGTCTGCTTCACAATCTGGCGCAGGAAGATGAAAGCTTCTCTCCCTCGCTTGATGCCCTTCTGAACTTCGAGGAAGAAGCCAGGGAGCTCACGCGACGATTCCGCAGCACGCCCGCGTCCGACAGTGAATATGACCCGGATGAGCTTGAGGCCAGGCTCTACGAGCTTTCCCAGCTCAAGCGCCGGATGCGCCGCAGTCTTCCCGAAATTCTGCGCCTGCGCGATGAGATCACCGAAAATCTTTCCTTTCTCGATGCCTGCGGTCTGGATCTGCACCGGCTGGAAAAACAGGAACGGGAGCTTGCCAAAAAACTTCATGTAACGCTTGAAGAATGCAACGTCCTGCGCAAGGACGCCGCCTCTCGCTTCTGTGCTGCTCTGGAAAAGGAGCTGGCCGGACTCGGTTTTTCCGATCGCGTCCACGTGGAGCCGGAAGGCACGCCTCACGAACTGTGGCCGCAGGTGGAAGACAAGGTAAAAGTCATCTGCCCCCCCTGCATGGAAGACCGCTATCGCCTGCTCTGGGCGCCCAACCCCGGACAGCACCCCCAGCCGCTGGACAGGATTGCCTCAGGGGGCGAACTCTCCCGCTTTCTTCTTGCCGTCGTGGGCATTCAGTCCACAAACGAGGACGCCACGCTCATTTTTGACGAAGTGGACGCCGGCGTTGGCGGCATCACGCTGAACCGCGTTTCCGATCGACTGAGCGACCTTGCCTCGCGCCGTCAGCTTCTCATCATCACGCACTGGCCTCAGCTCGCGGCCCGGGCGGCCCAGCATTTTCAGGTATCCAAGGAAGTGCGCGGCGACGAAACCTTCACGCTCTGCCGGCCGCTGGACGCAAAAGCAAGAGAAGCGGAACTGCGAAGAATGGCTGGCGAAGAAGGCTGAAAACCGTGCCGACAGGTCCCGATTCTGCACGCACGCCCAAAGCACGGGCAGTCTGACTGTCTTGCCTGCAATCCAACCAAGGCAAGCGGCACAAACGGGTCTCCCCTCTTGAACCAGAAGTTCATGGACATGGCCGAGAAAAATATCGGCAGATCGGTACACAGTTTTCAGTCATGTCGATCTGCCGTCGGAACGGGCCGCCCGAGTCGTGTCTTTTGCGGAATTCTGCCTCAGTCGTGATGATACGGCATGTTGCGCACAAGCGTTTCCGCCCGGTAAAGCTGCTCGAGGAGCACCACGCGGGCAAGCTCGTGCGGCAGGGTCTGCGGCCCCAGGGCCATAAGATGCCTCGCCTTCTCCCGCACGCTGTCGTGCAGACCGAAAGGGCCTCCCACGATGAAACACGGACGACGCGTCGCATCCGAGGACAGTCCTTCCAGAAAGCGCGAGAAATCCCGGGACGTCATGGAACGCCCCTTTTCATCGAGGCATATCACGATGTCCTGAGGGGCAAGGGCGGCGAGTATGCGCTTTCCTTCCTCCTCCACGCGTCTTGCGACCGGAAGCGCGGGGTCGGAATCGCGGATGACGGTATCCGTCACCTGCCTGAAGCGGGCAAGTCTTTCCAGATAATGGGCCGCTGCATCCTTCCAGAAAGGCGCGTGCGGTCTGCCTACACTCATGATTCTCAGGGGTTTCAAGCTCATGGGGATCTTATAAGCGGAGCCTGCGACGGAAGCAAGTCAAAGCTCACCATGGCGCAAGGCTCCCCTGCGCCGCAAGAATCTCCGGATACGCGCCTCTGTGTCGCGCCACTTCCGACGTTCTGCGTCTCGAGAAAAAACAATATGTGATTCTGCATGGCAGGCAGGTAAAAAATTTATGAATGCTGCCGGGGCATCTTGACATGGGCGTTGCAACCTGAATAAAAATTATTCGAGTATCAATGTATTAAAACAGACTATTACTTCTTTTTACCGTGTGCTTTCGCCTCAGCCATGATGATGTCCATCTACCAACTTCCCTTTACCTGACTTTCCCTTTTCTGTGACGGGAAGAGTTTCTTTCTTGGCCATCCACGGTTCAGGCAGCGCTGATTGATTTAATTCCGCTTCCGCCGCTTCGACGCTCTTTCCGGTCACCTGTCCGGAAGGAGCGCCTTTTGTTTCAACCGCACGCAGCGTACCGGTCTCTTTCTGAAGAACATTCCCTGAGCGACCGCCTGCCGGAACCGGACAAGAAGAACAGATCGTCGAGCGAACCTGCAGCTCCGGCAGCTCGTTCTCTTTCTGGCGCGACGCGTCTGTCCGCAACGCTGCCCTCCCTCCCCCTGCCATCTGCAAGTCGTGCGGAGCATGCCTCAACGATTCCGCATTCATCATTCTTCACCAGCAACCACTTTTGGAGGTCCCATGTCCGTTTTTCTTGATTGCCGAGGTCTGGCCTGCCCTGAACCTGTCATACGCACCCGCGACGCCCTGAAAGAAACTCCCGACGCCATTGAAGTCTGCGTGGACAACGTGCCCGCTACGGAAAACGTCAGCCGCTTTCTCGGACGTTCCGGCTACGTCACGGACATCAAAAAGACCGGCGACTCGGAATGGAAGGTCTGCGGCCGCAAGGCCGGCATCAACTGCGCCGAGGCCGAGGACATCATTGCCGAGGCTGGTCCTTCGCGTTCCGGCAAGACTCTGGTAATGCTCACCTCCGACGTCATCGGTTCCGGCAGCGACGAACTCGGCGCCAGGCTCATGGCAAACTTCCTCGCTACGCTGCCCGAAATGAATGAGCTTTGGCGTATCGTCATGGTCAATGGCGGCGTGCGTCTCGCCTCCACGCCCGGCAAGGCTCTGGACGCCCTGAAGAAGCTGGAAGCTTCCGGCGTGAGCATCCTTGTGTGCGGCACCTGCCTTGAATTCTTCCACCTCACCGAACAGAAGCAGGTCGGCGAAACCACCAATATGCTGGACATCGTCACCAGTCTCGACCTTGCCGACAAGGTCATCCGTCCGTAACAGCAATCCCGCCGTCGCGCCTCCATGCCGAGGCGCGACGCGGAAGAACAGGAGAAACATCATGCCGGTGGCAGGCATCGACGTAGGCTCGGTGGCCGCAAAAGCGGTCATTCTGGATGAACTCACCAACAACGTGCTGGCCCATGCGCTCGTGCCCACGGGCTGGAATCCCCGACAGGCAGGCGAAGACGCCCTTGACAGGGCATGCGCACAGGCCGGGGTGGACCGCCCGGCGCTGACGCGCGTTACAGGGACGGGCTACGGACGCATAGCCCTGCCCTTTGCGGACAAAACCGTCACGGAAATCACCTGTCATGCGCTGGGGGCCGTGCATCTCTTTCCGGGCACCGGCGTCGTTCTGGACATCGGCGGCCAGGACAGCAAGGCCATTGCCGTAGATGCCGACGGCTCGGTACAGGACTTCGTCATGAACGACAAGTGCGCTGCCGGAACAGGCCGCTTTCTTCAGGTGCTTTCCGGCATTCTGGGCATGGACGTTCAGGCGCTGGACGAAGCCGCAGGCCGGGGCAGGCCGGCAGACATTTCCAGCATGTGCGCCGTGTTTGCCGAAACGGAAATCGTCGGGCTGCTGGCGCAGGGCGTGAGCCCCGAAGACGTGGCCGCCGGCGTGTTCCGCTCCCTGGCAAGGCGCATGGTCTCGCTTTCCCGACGCATCGCCTGCCGCGGCGAGTACACCTTCACGGGCGGACTCGCCACACTTCCGGCTTTCGTGCGCTGCCTGTCCTCGGAACTCGGCACCACCGTCAATGTGGCAAACGATCCTCAAAACACAGGCGCACTCGGCGCGGCGCTCATTGCCGCGCGCCTATGCTAAGGAGAACTCATGAGCTATCCCAGCGTTGAACGATTCAAGGACATCACCGACCGCAACGTTCTGGCCCTTCAGGAAGCGAAGCAGGCCGGAGTGAAGGTGGTCGGTCAGTACTGCATATACTCCCCTCTGGAAATCGCCCTGGCCGCAGGAGCCGTTCCCGTTTCGCTGTGCGGCACGAAAAATGATTCCATTCCGCCCGCGGAAAGCATTCTTCCGCGCTCGCTCTGTCCGCTCATCAAGAGCAGCTTCGGCTTCGCCCTCGAAGACAGCTGCCCGTACCTCGCCGCCTCCGACATCGTCATTGCCGACACCACCTGCGACGGCAAGAAAAAAATGTTCGAGCTTCTGGCCGAACGCAAGAGCATGTTCATGCTCCAGCTTCCGCAGATTCAGAACGAGCCCGCGCTCGCGTACTGGAAGGGGCAGTATGAACGTCTCGTCCGGGAACTCGAACTGCGCTTCGACGTGGTCATAGGAGTGAAGGAGCTGCGCTCAGCCATACGCAAGGCCAACCGCTTCCGCCGCGCGCTCAAGAGCGTGCTCGATCTTGCGAAAAGAAAGCCCTCGCCGCTTTCCGGCATGGAGCTCATGGAAATCGCGCACCGGGCTTCCTTCGTGCCCGACTGGGACAAGGCCACGGAGCTGCTGGAAGACATAGCCCGGGAAGTCGACGCGTCCGGAGAAAGTCCCTTCACCGCCTCCGCGCCGCGCATTCTTCTTACCGGCGTGCCCGTGGGGCTCGGCTCCCATAAGGTGGTGAAGCTGCTGGAAGACTGCGGGGCAAGCGTCGTCTGCCTGGACAACTGTTCGTGCTACAAAAAGGTGCGTCTCATGATCGACGAGAATGCCGATCCGCTTGACGCCCTTGCCTCCCGCTACCTCGACACTCCATGCTCGGTCATGTCGCCCAATCCGAACCGCTACGTCGTGCTGGAAAATCTGGCCTCGGAATTCCGGGCCGACGCCGTGGTCGACCTCACCTGGCAGGGCTGCCAGACCTATGACGTGGAATCGTGGTCGGTCAAGAGATTCGTCCGGGAAAAGCTGCATCTTCCCTTCCTGCAGATCGTCACCGACTATTCTCCTGCCGATACGGAGCAGCTCAAGGTCCGCGTGGAAGCCTTCCTCGAAATGCTCCGCTGAGGCACGGAGCCCTTCGCCATCTGCAGGACCTCCGCATCAACCATCTTCCGGCTGCAGGCCGGAACATCTTGTTCTGGACGACACAGGCCTCTCCATCGACACCGGGGCGTTCAGCTGTCTGCCCGGGCCATCCGTCTTCCGGCATGACTTGAGCCTCCGTGAAGGGAGATTTCACCATGAACGGCCGACGCATCGAAAAGCCCGGCCTCAACCGGGGCATGATGTTTCAGGACTGCGGACTCTTTCTGTGGATGAGCACGGGAGAAAACATCATGCTGGCACTTGAGCCGTATTTTCCAGGGACGGAAAAACGCGCCTGAAGGAAAGACTCTTGAAAAAATACGCGACGACGAATCCGTGTTCGACAGGCGGCCCAGGGATCTTTCTGGCGGCATGAAGCAGACGCGCGCGGACCGTGCGGGAGGCCCGCTTGTGCGTTCTTATCCTGTGCCGTTTCTCCGGTTCGCTTTTCCCTCTCCCTTGCAAGTCATCAGTCGAACAGATATGAAAAAAAGAACGGTATGACGTTTCCGCTTCAAAGCCGGACATTCCCGACGTCCCGTACCCGGGGATCAGCCTCCGGACCTTTGGAAAACCGATTTTCCGAGCCCGGAAGGCCGTTCCAGCCTCCGCCGGAACAGCGAACGCGGGAGCTGTCATCCGTTCTGCCCTCAGCCTTTACTGTTGCCACGGAGAAAAATGTGACCCTTTCCTTTCAGGAAGCAGCCCGTCGCCTGAAAAACGGAGGACTGCTCCTTTATCCTACAGAGACCTTTTTCGGCATAGGATGCCGGGCTGACGACGATGTCGCCGTGCGCCGCGTATTTACGTGCAAAAAACGTTCTCTTTCCATGCCCCTGCCCGTCATTCTGGGCAACGAACGTCAGCTCGACCTTGTGGCCACTCCCGGAAGCGACCTTGCCGGAGACATTGCCGCTCTTTCCGATTTCTGGCCTGGGCCTCTCACCCTGCTTCTGCCTGCAGGAAGCAATCTTCCCGAGGCGCTCACCGGAGGCAGCGGCAAAATCGCCGCACGGGTGAGCTCTCATCCCTCGGCCCGAGCTCTGGCCGAATTCTGCGGATTTCCCATCGTTTCAAGCAGCGCCAACATCAGCGGCAGAGATGCCGTCACTCACGCATCCGAGCTCGATTCGGAACTTATTCAGTCCCTCGATCCCTCCACCGACGGCATTCTCGACGAGCCTCCCGCGCCCGGCGGAGGCGAAGCGAGCACCATCGTGGAACCTCTGGGAAACCGCCGGCTGCGCCTTCTGCGTGAAGGCGCGCTGCCCCTATCCAAACTCGAACAGGCCGGGTTCACCATTCTGGCTTCATCCGCTTCCGAGGTTCACGCATGAATCATCCCCGCTACTGTCCTTCCTGCGGCACGCTCGTGGTCCGCTACAGCAATCCCCTGCCCACCGCCGACGTGATCATTCATGACGATGCCCGCGGCATCGTTCTCGTCCGGCGCAAAAATCCTCCCCTCGGCATGGCTCTGCCCGGCGGCTTCATTGAGGAAGGCGAAAGCGCCGAACACGCCGCCGTTCGCGAAATGAAGGAAGAGACCGGCCTCGACGTCACGCTGGAAGGTCTGCTCGGCGTGTACTCCTGGCCTCTGCGCGACATGCGCTGCCACACGCTCACCACGGTGTTCGTGGGCCGCAGCGACCACCCCGAAAAACTGCTCGCAGGCGACGACGCAGCCGACGCTGCCTTCTACCCTCTGGATGCACTGCCGGAGCCGCTCTGCTTCGATCACGCCCGCATCATCGCCCATTTCCGGGACTGGAAGGAAGGACGTCGGCCTCTTCTGCCCTGTGCCGAAGATCCGTCCCTCGAATACGGCGACATTCCCTACACACGTCCCTTCTAGCCTCCGGAGAAATCATGTTTCACTATGGCCGCACCCCGAGCGACGAACAGGACGTCTGGATCAGGGAGCATTTCCGCAGTCGCACCGCCGGCGCGGAATTCATGCTGCCCTGGACCATCGACACCTGGTTCAGTACCGTGAGCGCGCTGAAATCGCTCTTCACCGCCGCGGAGCTGAAAACCATCATCGACGCACACAAGAACATCGTCATCGACACCTCGCATCTCAGGCTCACGCATCTGCTCATCCACGTCATGGAGCACTGCGACAGAAAGGAACTCTACCAGAAGCACGGCAGCAGCCCGCGCAATCTGGAAACGAAATTCCGTCAGCTCGACGATGCGCAGGCCTCCGTGCTCATTCTCTGGGCCTCTTCCTTCTGGCGCGGGCAGACCTGTTCCGCTCAGGCCATGGAAAAGTACATTGCCCCGAAATAATGTCAGGACAGCGCCGAGCGTCCCCGACGTATCTCTCCCATCATGACGGCCGCGGGCAGATGCCGCGGCCCGAATTTTTCCGACCCCCGTTCAAGGACTTGTCATGGCCGACTACGCCCGCAATCGAATGTTCTTTGCATCGAGCACCACACTCATGCTCGTGGTGGCCGCCTACATGTCATTCAGCCTGTTATGGCACGAGCCCGTCCCCATGGGCTGGCGAATACCGCTCACCATTCTGCTCTTCCTTGTTTCCCAGACCATCACGGGCATGCGCGTGCTCATCACGTGGCGGCCGGATCTGCCGTTTTCACTCGTTCGGATCGGCGGGTTCATCTCCTCGTCGTTCATGGTTCTCTCATGGATCGTCATTCTGCGCGACGCGCTGCTGGCCCTCACCTTTGCCTTTTCCCTTTTCGTGCCGCAGCTCGAAAGCGCAGAGGACGTCATATTTTCCGTGCTTCTTTCTCCGGCTGCGGAATGGATCATGCTTGCCGCAAGCATTGCCGCGGCGGGCTTCGGCATGGCCCGGGCGCTGGCCGTGCCGTCCGTCAAAAGAGTAGACGTTCCTCTGCAGGGGCTGCCGAAGGATCTGGACGGACTGACCATCGTCCATCTGAGCGATCTGCACATCGGCTCCACCTTCACCGGCGCGTGGCTGGAAGAGGTGGTTCGCCGCACCAACGAGCTTACCCCCGACTTCATCCTCATCACCGGAGACCTCGCCGACGGCAGGCCCGAACGCATCGGCAGCCTTCTTCGGCCCATCACGAAGCTTCGCGCCCGCTTCGACGTCGTCATCAGCGTGGGCAATCATGACTACTATTCAGGCCTTCGCCGATGGGTTGAAACCTGGCGGAGCTGGGGCATGACGGTACTGCTCAACGAACATAGGAAATACGAAGTGAACGGCAGAAACGTGGTCATCGCCGCCGTCACCGACCCGTGTGCCGTGCTCTTCCGCAGTCTTGACGAATCCATGGGAGCGCCCGATGCCCGCAAGGCGCTGGAAGGCGCAGGGGAAGGTCTGAAAGTGCTCATGTCCCACCGTCCCGGGCACGCGGAACAGAACGCCGCCTTCGGCTGTCATCTCCAGCTTTCTGGACACACGCACGGCGGACAGTTCTTCTTTCTCTTCCCGCTCGTATCGCGCCTGAACGGCGGCTTCCGCTCCGGTCTCTACAGGGCCGGTTCCATGCCTCTCTATGTCAGTCCCGGCACGGGCATGTGGGGCTATGTGCCCATGCGTCTCGGTGTAGGCGCAGAAATCACGCTGCTTACCCTGCGCCGCGCCGACCCCATCGTACCGCAGAAGCCCACCTACAGAGGCAAGATCGGTGCCTGAGGCGTAAAAAACGTTTCCGTCTCCGCATTGAGGCACCACCGGAAGAAACGATTTCTTCCCGGTTTAACACAAACGAGGCAGCCTGTCGGCTGCCTCGTTTTCTGTTTTCAGGACAGGAACAGCAATCGTTCCTTCCGCGCTGAAACCGGACTTACTGACGGGTAAGTCTGCGGTACTTCATGCGGTGCGGCGTGTCCGCCTCCTTGCCGAGCCTCTTGCGGCGGTCTTCTTCGTATTCCGAGAAGTTGCCTTCAAAGAAGGTCACCTGTCCCTCATCCTCAAAGGCGAGAATGTGGGTGGCGATGCGGTCGAGGAACCAGCGGTCATGGCTGATGACAAGCACGCATCCGGCAAAGTTTTCCAGCGCGTCTTCCAGCGCGCGCATGGTGTTCACGTCGATGTCGTTGGTCGGTTCGTCGAGCAGCAGCACGTTGGCGCCGGACTTGAGCATGCAGGCCAGATGCACACGATTGCGCTCGCCGCCGGAAAGAACATCCACCTTCTTCTGCTGATCACCGCCCTGGAAGTTGAAGCGGGAGCAGTAGGCACGGGCGTTCACTTCCCTGCCGCCGAGGCGGATGAAATCATTGCCGCCGCTTATGATCTCATACACGGTCTTGCCGGGTTCAAGGGAGGCGCGCTTCTGGTCCACGTAGCCGAACTTCACGGTCTCGCCTATATTGAGCGTGCCGGAGTCAGGCTTCTCCTCACCCACGAGCATCTTGAAGAGCGTGGTCTTGCCCGCGCCGTTGGGACCGATGATGCCCACGATGGCGCCCGGCTGCACCAGAAAGTTCGCCTTTTCCACAAGCACCTTGTCGCCCATGCTCTTGCACAGATCCCTGGCCTCGATGACGGACTTGCCGAGGCGCGGTCCCGGCGGAATGTAGATTTCAAGATCGGGCGCAAGCCGTTCGCTCTCGTGGCTCAGCATGGCCTCGTAGGCATTGATGCGGGCCTTGCCTTTGGCGTGACGACCCTTGGGAGACATGTGAATCCACTCAAGTTCGCGGGCAAGAGTCTTGCGGCGCTCGTTGTCGGCCTTTTCTTCCAGCGCGAGACGCTTTTCCTTCTGCTCAAGCCAGGAAGAATAGTTGCCCTTCCACGGGATGCCGCGACCTCTGTCGAGCTCCAGAATCCATCCGGCCACGTGGTCGAGGAAATAACGGTCGTGCGTGACGGCGATGACCGTGCCCGGGAAGTTCTGGAGATAGCGTTCCAGCCAGGCCACGGATTCGGCGTCCAGATGGTTGGTCGGTTCGTCGAGCAGAAGGATGTCGGGATTCTGAAGAAGCAGACGGCACAGCGCCACGCGGCGACGCTCGCCGCCGGACACCACGGAAACGGGCGTGTCCCCGGGCGGGCAGCGCAGGGCGTCCATGGCCATTTCAAGACGTGAATCAAGATCCCACGCATTCATGGCATCCATCTTTTCCTGAACCTTGGCCTGGCGCTCAATGAGTGCATCCAGATCCGCGTCGGGATCGGCGAACTTTTCGTTGATCTCATTGAATTCCTTCACGAGATCCACGACTTCCTGAACACCCTCCTCCACGACTTCGCGCACGGTGCGCGTTTCGTCCACCAGCGGTTCCTGTTCAAGATACCCGATGGTATACCCCGGAGCGACCACCACGTCGCCGTCAAAGGCCTTGTCCACGCCGGCCATGATCTTGAGCAGCGAGGACTTGCCCGCGCCGTTCAGACCGAGCACGCCGATCTTCGCGCCATAGAAATATCCGAGCGAAATGTCCTTGAGCACTTCGCGCTGACCATGGCGCTTGGTCACGCGGTTCATCGAATAAATGACTTTATCCGGCTGATTATCGTTTGCCATAGCAGTTCCATGAAGTTTTTTTGTTGCCCGTCAAGCCGGGCCAACAGAATAATAGAACTCTTATCTTCTCAGAAGCCGGACAACTTGTCCAGCAATAAAAATATGCGCCTTCGGCTCCTTTCTTCAGAACGACGGGCATCCGAGGCCTTTTCTGCAAAACGACGGGAAAACGGCTCCGCCCGTTCTCCCGAGTGCCCTGTCGAAAGCCTGAAAACGCCCCCGGGGATTGACTTCACGCTCCGGCAGGCCTATATTCCAAAGAAAGCATTTCCTGATGCCCCGCTTCTCTGGAAGTGACGACCTCTCTTTCAAGAAGTTGGGCCTCTTTTTTTGCATATCACTTTTGTTTGAAGGTACCTGCCATGAGCACGCCTATTTCCGTACAGGGCTACAAGAAGCTGGAAAAAGAACTCGCAGAGCTCAAGAAAGAGCGTCCCGCCGTCATTCAGGCCATCAAGGAAGCCCGCGAAGAGGGCGACCTCAAAGAAAATGCCGGTTACGACGCTGCCCGTGAGCGCCAGGGTTTTCTGGAAGCCCGCATCAACTACATCGAGTCCCAGCTTCCTCAGTACACTGTCATCGACCTTGATACGCTCCACAGCGATAAGGTCATCTTCGGCGCTACCGTGCATGTGGTCGACGTGGACACCGACGAGGAACGCCAGTTCACCCTGCTTGGACCCGACGAAGCCGACTTCGCCAAGGGCTCCATCTCCATCAACTCTCCCGTGGGACGCGCCCTCCTCGGTCATGAGGTCGGCGACGAAGTCACCATCGACATTCCCCGCGGTCGCGTGACCTACGAAATCACCGAGATCGAATTCCACGGCGTGCGCGACTAAGCGTCCGCGCCACGGCATTCCGAAAAGCCTCCGCAGAGCGGAGGCTTTTTCTTTTTCTTCGTTCACGCAACGAAGAAACGGCGCTGAGGCGGTCTGCCGCGTGTTCCGCAGCAGGACAAGGGAGCAGGCTTTTGCCCGGACCGCCCTTCGGCAAGATACCGCACGAAATTTCCGGCCAGCAGTCCCTGATCGCTCCTAGGCCCCTTCCGCCGTCACCTCCGGGCATGACTCCGCCCCATGTCTCGTCCGACGGCATCAAAAAAGCCCCGCACGCCTCTTACTGCCGGAAAAAAAACTGCGGAGCCTGCATGCAGAAACGTCGTCCCGTACTTCAACCGTCAGGCCAGCTTCCAGTCCCTTATGCGCACGTCAACGCTGGCCGCGCCGTTATACATGTCTATGCCGGGGCTGTAGGCAAGAAGCACGCGCCTTCCTTCAAGGTCGGCCGGAAACTGCTCGGCCTGTCTCCATGCCTTGGCCTGAAGCGTGATTCCGCAGCTCTCGTCGGCAAGTTCCAGAAGCACGTGATTCTTTTGCGGGCCGAAAATCTTGCGCCTTTTCACGAGCAGCGGCGGCGACTGGAAGACCGGCTCGGGATTGCCCACGCCGAAAGGCTGCATCATCTCAAGTTCCTTGAGAAAAATAAAATTCGTCGCCGCCTTGAAGTCGAGGTTTCCGTCTATCATCTGCACGGCGGGCACAGGCTCGTCGCCGAGAGATTCGCGCACCACGCTCACGAAACGGGAACGGAACGCCTCCAGTTTTTCCGGCAGCACGCGCACGCCGGCGGCCATGCGGTGTCCGCCGTAGGAAAGCAGCTCCTCCGCACAGCGGGCAAGTCCCGCATGCAGATCGAAACCGCTGATGGAACGCCCCGACCCCTTCAGCGTACCTCCATCGGCACACAGAACCAGCGTGGGCTTGTGGTACTTCTCCACCAGCCGCGAAGCCACAATGCCTATGACACCCTGATTCCAGTCCCGTCCGGCAATGACCAGCGCAGGGTCATGCAGTGAGGCTTCGGCCTGAGCCATGGCTTCCTCAGTAATGCGCTCCTCCTCCTGACGGCGCTGCGTGTTGTAGCCGTCCAGCGTACGCGCGAGATCTGCCGCACTGTCGCAGTCCTTCGCACACAAAAGCTCCAGTGCCGTTTCCGCCGAGGCCACGCGTCCGGCGGCATTGATGCGCGGAGCAAGGCTGAAGATGACCTGTCCTGCGCCGAGACTGGCAAGCGGAGCAAATCCGCTCACCGCCTTGAGCTCGGAAATGCCGGGCCGCTTCGCTTCGGCGAGCACGAGCAGGCCGTTCTTCACCAGAATGCGGTTCTGCCCTTCCAGTTCCACAAGGTCGGCCAGCGTGCCGAGGGCCACAAGATCGAGGGTGCGGCGCATATCCATGCGCGGCGACCCCGCCTCGGCAAGACGCGCGTTGAGCTCGGCCATGAGAAAAAACGTGACGCCCACGCCCGCAAGGGAGGCGCAGGGGCAGTCCGCCAGTCTGGGATTGCACAGTACCGTTGCATCCGGCAACGTTTCCGGCGGCAGATGATGGTCGGTAACCACCACGTCCATGCCGAGCTCTCTGGCTCTCGCAATGGTCGCCGCATCGGAAATGCCGCAGTCCACGGTAAGCAGCATGGACGCGCCCGCTTCCGCAAGCTTCTCCACGCCCTTTACGTTCATGCCGTAGCCTTCCTCCCGCCTGTCGGGCAGATGCCACAGCGCATCGTAGCCATGATGATGCAGTACCTGAAGAGCCAGAGCCGTGCTCGTTACGCCGTCGGCGTCATAGTCTCCCCATATGGCAAGCTTCTTTCCTGCAAGCAGTCCTTCCGCAAGCACGGAGGCGGCCTTTGCCATGCCCGGCCACAACGAAGGCCGGGCCAGATGACGAAGACCGGGAGAAAGATATTCCGCCAGTTCTTCCGGACGTTCCAGACCGCGCAGCCAGAGAATTTCGGCCAGACGGGGAGAAATGCCGCAGCGCTCGGCCGCGTCGTGGAAGGAATCCGGGACGGGGCTGCCGTCCCTGCGTGTGCGGAATATCCAGTTCTTGCTCATATGTCTTCCATGTCGGGT
>NZ_CALUWV010000035.1 GCF_944324575.1 uncultured Mailhella sp.
ACTCGCTACTGTTGTTACCTCGTCAATTTTATGGGGCTACTTTACCTTGCTTTGGCCTGTATCCTTTGGAGAAAACTTGTATAGCAAGGTGTATGCCGGACATTCTCTTAACTGAAATTCATAATTTTCCAGAATGATGAACTGACTTGTAGATATTTTTTCAAACATTCCACAATTCAACAGAATACAAGAAGATTAAAAAAATCCTATCAAAAAGCCACTACTCGCAGACTTTTTCCCATGTTACTAGCGGTAAATAAACAACTTTATCTGCTAGTAAAGCATGCAATATGGGAGAGTCTTATGCGGGAACTAAGCCTTTCTGAACATGAAATTATAAGACTTTTATCAGAAGGAAACTGTCCTAAAAGATATAGCAGATATATTACATATATCGAGTGGAACAGTACGGTGGCATCTTGCTAATTTAAGAAAGCTATATAATGTACACAGTACACGAGAGCTTTTAATTTTATTCATAATACAAGAAAAACATGAACAAGCATATTTAAAAATATCTGACAGATCAAAGGAAGTTATAGATCTTTTTATGAATGGAAAAACTTATGCACAAATTGCAAGTCATCTTGGCATTAGCGTAAGTGGTGTACGAAGACACATTGAAAAATGTCTTATACAAAATAATTGCAAATCAACAATAGAGCTTATTTCAAAATACAGGTCACAGTGTAAGGTCTAACTTCGGATGTACGAATAATCAGTCGATGTTTTCTCCTGGAGAAATTATGCCTTATGCAGTAGATACAATTCTCACCTTGAAAGAAGTAGCCCAAGCTCTTCGCCTTGACCCCAGAACGGTAAAAGAAGTAGCCTTTGCCTTAGGCGGCAGGCGCATTGGATACCGCTGGAGGTTTCGATGGGGCACGGTGTTGGAGTATTTCAGCAATGCCGACGTTGAGACCGGACAAAGGAAATTGTTGGATGGCGAGAGTCATCGTGAACGGCAGGCAGATAGCCTGCAAAATGTTCCCGGCAGGGAAAAAGCATGGCCCGGAATGGCGGGCCGCAAAAGAATGGGAGGAAGAGCAAAAAAAGCTCGCACGGGAAGGGATGACGATCCCCACGGCATTAGAACTGCTTATGGCGTGGGGAGATAGTTACCTTACCCATGTTCAGCGAACCATGAGCCGACAGACCTATGTGGAAAAGAAGCTGGTGACGAAGGACTTTTTCGCCTACTGCGGCAAAAAGGGCATCCATGACATCGCGGAAATCACTTCGGCAAGAGCCTATGAGTTTCTTTCCAGAATCAAGGATGAGCGCGGGGCGAACGTCGCCAACAAGTACCGCAAGAATCTGCTGGCTGCATGGAACTGGGGTTCCGACTTCTTTGAGGGATTCCCACAGGTGGCACCACCATTTCTGAAGGTGAAGCCATTTCCCGTAAAGCACGGCGAGCGCTATGTTCCACCGGAAAGTGATGTCATCAAGGTGTTTCAGCAGGCGGAAGGGCAGGATCTGGTCATGCTGCTAACCCTGTACTTCACGGGAGGACGCAGAAGCGAAATTTTCCGGCTGACGTGGAGCGATGTGGACCTTCAGAAGGAAAAAATCAGACTGACCGACAACAAGTCGGGGAATGGAACGGGTGCGCTGGCTCCGAATGCACCCGGAACTGGTCAAGGCGCTCAAGTGGTGGCGGGATGCCCGCCCCTGCAAGGTGGACAATGTGTTCATGCAGCTTCAGAACGACACGTTTCTGGGGCAGCCGTTCACCCAGCGCATTCACTTCATGGAGCGTCTCTGCCGGAAGGCCCATGTGAAGCCCTTCGGTTTTCATGCCATCCGGCATAAGAGTGCAGCCATCACGTTCGTGAGTTCAGGTCTGAATGCCGCCCAGGTTCTCATGGGACATTATCGGGCGACCACCACGGACCGATATACGAAGAGCGCGGGGCTGTACACGGACCAGAGCGAAATTCTTTCGGCTCTGGGAGGCAGCGGCATCGGGCAGGTAGTGGAAGACCTGCTTAAAACAAAAATTCCTCAAGAGAAGGTCTCCTGAGGAAAAATTGTAACCCAATTTTTGTAACCCAAAAACTGAGCTGCTGTAGCCTATTGAAATTTTTGGCGTCCCCAAGGGGATTTGAACCCCTGTCGACGGCGTGAAAGGCCGCTGTCCTGGGCCGGCTAGACGATGGGGACGTGCCGTGTTGGTGTTATTTATCGGAAAGGCTCGGTATCGTCAAGCGTTTTTTCCTCTTCCACGCGTTTTTTTCTGACCTTGCCACGCCGTTCAAACTCTTCCCAGGTCAGCGGATCACGGCGCTGCCACGCGCCTTCATCGAACATGAGTCTCTCGACGGCAGCCGTGGCCTTTTCCAGCCCTGTGCCAGTAAGAGCGGAAACGGGAATGGCATCCGGCCGGTCGAGAAGAAGGGACACTCTGTCGCTTACAGGTACGGCATCCCATTTGTTCAGAAGCGTGATGCGCGGCACACTCTGCAGCTCCATTTCCGCAAGGATGCGCTCCACGGACTCCATCTGCTGATCACGCTCGGGATGCGAAGCGTCAACAACATGAATAAGCAGATCGGCGGCCTCCAGCTCTTCCAGCGTAGCGCGAAAGGCCTCGGTAAGCTCCCTGGGCAGAGAGCGGATGAATCCCACCGTGTCGGCCAGCACGAGTTCCCGTTCCTTGGGGAAGCGCAGACGGCGGGTGGTGGGATCCAGAGTGGCGAACAGCTTGTTTTCGGCAAGAACGTCGGCCCGGGTGAGCGCGTTGAGCAGCGTGGACTTGCCGGCGTTGGTGTAGCCCACAAGCGCCGCCAGCGGCAGCCCCTGACGCGCACGGCGCGCCCGCGTATGGAATCGTTGCCGCCTGAGTTCCTCAAGATCCTTACGAATGCGCGTGATGCGTTCGCGGATGCGGCGGCGCTCCAGCTCCAGCTTGGTCTCGCCCCGCCCCTTGTTGCCGAAAATGCCGCCTGCAAGACGATCCAGAGAACGATGACGTCCGGCAAGACGCGGAAGAGAATACTGCAGCTGTGCCATTTCCACCTGCAGCTTGCCCGCCTTCGTGACGGCATGACGGGCGAAAATGTCGAGAATGAGCTGCGTCCTGTCCATGACGCGGCGTTCCGTCAGCTCGGAAAGGCTGTTGAGCTGCGCCGGACTCAGCTCCCCGTCGAAAATAACGAGAGATGCCTGCCCCTGAAGGGCAAGCACTTCAAGCTCTGCCAGCTTGGTACGTCCGAGGATATGCCGCGGATGAATGGCGGCCACGCGCTGAATCATGGTGCCGGTCACCTTCACGCCGGCGGTACGGGCGAGCTCGGCAAGCTCGGCAAGATGCCGTTCCTGCACGACGCGGGGTGCGAGCGACACGGAAACCAGCACGGCCCTCTCGCCCTCGTCCTTCTCGCCAGTGCTCACGGCATCGTCGACGACGCGGCCGAACTCCTCCTCCAGCGTTTCCGCCTGCTGCGTGAAGTCGGTGTCCACACGATCCCACGGCAGCATGTCACCCACCTGATATTCCGAATCCTCCTGCCCCGGTGCGGGCGGCATGAGATGCGCGCTCTGGAACATTCCGGGCTGCCCCCAGTCGTCCACAGTGAGCACGCTCACGGAATCAAGGCGCAGGAAAAGAAGGTCCATGAGGTCTTCACGGGAAAGGCCTTCAGGGACAAGATGCGTATGCAGAAGACGCAGACCGCGCAAACGCCCCGCGCCCGTACGCACATGAGGAAGTTCGGGGATGAGAATGGAGGACGCGTCCCCGACGATGACCATGTTCACCCGGCCCTGCCTGTCCAGCGCAAGACCTATCTGACGAGACAGAAGTCGGGACAGCGCCGCGAGCTCTCTCGCCTGCTCGGAGCTGTAGCCCCCCTGCGGCGGGTAGCGGCGCTGTCCCAGCCTGTTGAGAGCCTTGAGCTCACTGGGCTTGAGACCGGCGGTATTGCCTTCAACCCGGGCGGCTATTGTACGCCTCCGGCCATCCAGGTGGCGATCATGTCGTCATAATTGGAGGTGGTGCGGAAGGTTGCGGCTGCCATGCGACGACGGAATTCGAGGCTCACGCCGCCCTTCTCAATCTCTTCCATGGCTTCGGCGTAGTAGGAAGGATCGGAGAGCACAAGAATGCTGTTGAAGTTCTTGGAGGATGCACGCAGCAGGCAGGGGCCGCCGATGTCGATTTCCTCCACCATGGCGGCTGGATCAAGATGCTTTTCCAGCGCGGACTTGAAGTCGTACAGGTTCACGACCACGAGATCAAAGGGCTTGATGTCGAATTCCTCAAGCGTCTTCATGTGTTCCGGCACGTCCTTGTTGGCGAGAATGCCGCCATGGATGCGCGGATTCAGCGTCTTCACGCGACCGTTCAGAATTTCGGGAAATCCGGTGACTTCGCTCACGGCAGTCACGGGAAGGCCCTGTTCCTTCAAAAATTTCATGGTGCCGCCGGTGGAAACCAGCTCGACGCCCTTCTTATGGAGAAATGCGGCGAATTCCGCGAGTCCGTCCTTATGCGTCACGCTCAGAAGAGCGCGTCTGATGGGAAGAAAATCCATCGTAACCCCCTTGGTGAAGTCTTGTTATAGTGCCAAAGCTGCAGGCAAATGGCAAGGGCAGTACAGGCCTGCCCTCCCGCTTCCGCATTCCCTCTGCCCCTGCTTCGAAGGCAGAGCAATGGCGTTACCGTACAGCGGTCATATACTGCACAAGTTCAGACTTCCCCCAAAAAGGCGATGCCTCGCCTTTTTGGATCCGGGCAAAGGGCCCGCCATGACAAGTCCGCATTCGTCCTGACTCAAAACATGCCGGAGCCTCCGTCAGCAGAGAACCGGAAAAGTCTCCGCTTGACACAAGCGCCCTCCCCTTGGGAAAAAACGGTGTCCTTTCCGGGAACTTCATGCCAAGGAGAACTACCATGCCGGAGTCCTTTGCCGATCTTTTTCTGAAGGCCATGCGCTATGAGCACTGGCTGCGTTTCTACTTTCTGGAGGATGCCGGAGAACCGGACGACGCCCCCATGCAGTCCTCGCCGGAACGGGAACTGACCGTGGAGTCTCTGGACGCTCTTCTCATCGTACCCGCCGAAACTGCCGCCCGTTCCCGAGACGAAGAGCCGGAACTTGCCGAAATGCTCGACGTTCTGCAGGGGCAGACCGTCTCCATGGAACGCTCAAGAGACGTCATCTTCAACTGGCTCGGAGAAAAAACGGGCATCCGCCCCGGATCCGTCGAATTTGAAAAACAGTTGAATGCGCTGGCCTCGAATCAGAACTTTCGTCGAACCCTCGACTTCTTCCACGGATGGGTGCAGGAACTGGCCAACAACGAGCTCGATCTCAAGGGCAACGCGCTGCCTCCCGGCGCGCCCCGGGACGAAACCATTCCCACCTTTGGAGAATGGAACCGGGCCTTTCTGTTCTGGTTCAGCCTGCAAAAGCCCTTTGACATCGAAAATGCGCCCCACTGACAGGAACAGCACGTGCGGACGACCGACGGTGTAAGACCGCCTTTCTTCACGGATCATACTGCCGTGTCAGGAAAACGGCGTCTGCTGCGCAGAACAACGTCGGCACACGGCAGCCTTGCACGAACAACGTGCCAGAGATTTTCAGAACTTGTCACGGCGATTCTGGACATTGCCCGGAAAGTGATTAATCTTGCTGCGAAAACAGTTGAAGAAAACGCGAAGGGCTCATGTCGAAGCCGACTTCGCATATCAGGAGTATAACCATGTGGGAATATACCGAGACTGTCCGTGACCACTTCCTGCATCCCCGCAACGCGGGCGTGCTCGAAGACGCCAACGTCATCGGCGAGGCGGGAAGCCTGGCCTGTGGCGATGCTCTCAAGCTTATGCTGAAGGTCAACGATCAAGGCATCATTGAAGACGCCAAATTTCAGACCTTCGGCTGCGCCAGCGCCATTGCCTCCAGCTCCGCTCTTACCGAGCTCATCAAGGGCAAGCATATGGACGAGGCCGCCAAGCTGACGAACAAGGAAATCGCCGACTATCTCGGCGGTCTTCCCAAGGAAAAGATGCACTGTTCCGTCATGGGCGAAGAGGCTCTGGAAGATGCCATTCGCCACTGGAAAGGACTTCCCTCCAAGTCCCAGGCGGAAGAAGGTCGTCTGGTGTGCAAGTGCTTCGGCGTGACCGATCTTCAGATCATCAAGGTCGCCAGGGAAAACAACCTCACCACCGTTGAGGAAGTGACCGACTTCATCAAGGCCGGCGGCGCCTGCGGCAGCTGCAAGGACGACATCCAGTCCATTCTCGACAAGCTGCACGCCATGGAAAAGCCTCTTCAGGAAATCCGTCCCGTTCCCCGCATGACCAACGTTCAGCGCATGCAGAAGGTCATGACCATCATCAATGAAGACATCGCGCCCCGTCTCGCTCTCGACGGCGGAACCATCGAACTCGTCGACGTGGACGGAGCCAATGTCATCGTGGCTCTGCGCGGTGCCTGTTCCGGTTGCAGCGCCAGCCAGCTGACGCTGAAGAATCTGGTGGAAAAGACTCTGCGCGAGCAGGTGGATCCCGCCATTAATGTTGTGGAGGCATGACATGGCCGACGTTACTGATGTGATCTATCTTGACAACAACGCCACCACGAGGGTTGCGCCCGAAGTGGTGGAAGCCATGATGCCCGCCTTCGGCCCGCTTTACGGCAACGCTTCCAGCATGCATACCTTCGGCGGACAGATGGGTCACTACATCCAGAAGGCCCGTGCACAGGTAGCCGGCATTCTCAACGCCGACCCGGAAGAAATCATTTTCACCTCCTGCGGATCCGAGTCCGACAACTCCGCCTGGTACTCCGCCACGGAAACCCAGCCGGAAAAGCGGCACGTCATCACCACCAAGGTGGAACACTCCGCCGTTCTTGCCTACGGTCATTATCTTGAGGACAAGGGCTACGAAGTGACCTGGCTCGGCGTGGACGACAAGGGCCGCCTCAATCTTGAAGAGCTTGATCGCGCCATTCGTCCCGATACGGCGCTCGTGTCCATGATGTACACCAACAACGAAACCGGCACCATCTTCCCCATCGAGGACGTGGCCAGAATCGTGAAGGCTCACGGCGTGCAGCTTCATGTGGACGCCGTGCAGGCCGTGGGCAAGGAAGTCATCGACCTCAAGAAACTGCCCATCGACTATCTGGCCCTTTCCGGCCATAAGCTCCATGCTCCCAAGGGTATCGGTGCGCTGTACGTGCGGCGCGGCACGCGCTTCCGTCCCTATCTCAAGGGAGGTCATCAGGAACGCGGCCGTCGCGCCGGTACGGAAAACGTGCCGTACATCCTCGGTCTCGGCAAGGCCTGCGAACTCGCCGCTGACAACATGAACAAGGAACGCACGCAGGTTTCCGCCCTGCGCGACCGTCTGCAGGCAGGTCTGCTTGCCACCATTCCTCACTGCAAGGTCAACGGCGATCAGGAGCACCGTCTGCCCAACACGCTGAACATCTCCTTTGAAGGCGTGGAAGGCGAGGCTCTTCTGCTCCAGCTCGATCAGTACGGCATCTGCGCCAGCTCCGGTTCCGCCTGCACCTCCGGCAGTCTCGAACCTTCCCACGTGCTGCGCGCCATGGGCGTTCCGTTCAACTATGCCCACGGCTCCGTGCGCTTCAGCCTGAGCCGCTACAACACGCAGGAAGAAATCGACCGCGTCATTGAAGTGATGCCCGACATCGTGAGCAATCTGCGCGCCATTTCTCCCTTTGCAAGCTTTCTGAAGAAGTAGTCGCAGCCCGCAAGGGCCGCGCATCATGAAAAAAAGGCCGTTCTTGAAAGAACGGCCTTTTTTTCATGATGCATTCCCCAAAACGCCATTGCGCCGCAGCCTCTTGCACGCTCCTGCAAAAGCCCGCCACGCCAAGCAAAACGTCTTCGGGCAAAACTCAACGCAGCGCCATGAGCAGCGGCACAATGACAGGCACAAGCAGCGTAAGACACATGCCGGAAAACAGCGCCAGTATGGCGCAGCGCTCCCCGCTCACCTGCGCAATGACAGGCAGACAGGTGTCCATGGCGGCCGCGCCGCCCGCAAGCACGGGACCGAGGCGACCCGTAATGCGTACGATGAGCGGAGGAAGCAGCAGCGCCAGAGCCTCATGGATCATGTTGGAAAGAAGCGCCACGGAGCCGAGCGCAGGATCCCCCAGACTTGTGATGATGACCGTGGACAGGCTGTAGTAGCCAAATCCCGCACCCACGGCCAGAGCTTCCGGAAGCGAAAGCGTGGAAAACCAGGAAAGCACGAGCCAGGCCAGCGCACTGCCGCAGAGCGTCCCTACCACCACGCCGAGCGGAATGAGGAGAATACGGTATCGAAGCTCCCGAATGATGCCGAGAGCCTTCAGATCGAAGCCCACGGTCATGCCTGCAAGCACGAGAAGAAGATAAAGTACCCATACCGCAGCCTCGCCCGCGAAACTTCCCACAGGCAGAACGCGCAGCATGCCGATGAGCACGCCGGACACAAAAAAGGCCAGGGCCACAAAGGAGCCCCGACTTCCGCTCCGCTGTCCCGCAGCCGCACCGCCCTTCCCAGGCGCATATTCCGTAAAGACGTATTGCCCGAGAAGTCCTGCCGCCACAAAACAGCCCATCACGGAAAAGGAACTGATAAGTACGGCGTACAGTCCGAGACTTTTGAGCTGTCCGAGCAGCGCGTCGTCAAGGCCGAGCGCCAGCCCGAGCAGAAAGAGCATGATGCGTACGGTCCAGGTAAGAGCCTCGTTCACCCGTGTCACTATGACGGCGTTGCGGCGCAACCCCCATCCTGCGGGAATTCCACCCGCAATAAGTCCCATTTCCAGAAGCATTCCAGCCCTCGACGATATGTTGTCGGAACTCTCCGACCTCTAGTTATGCGGATATTCCCGCCTGTTGCCTGAAAAAGGAACGACGCCGAGCTGCGCGCCGATGCCGACGCCTGCAAAAAACTGCGCCCATGATGAAGCGCAACGTCATTCACCGAAAGCAAAAGTCCGCCGCAATACATCGACGAACAGGACTTTTCCCCGCAAAAAACCTGGTTTTCCGTGCATTCTCAAGGGAGCTGACGGCTGCATCGAGCGGCCGCCATGCCGCTCACGGTGCGGCTACTTCTCGCGGATGCGGCGATATCGCATCCAGACCACGCCTCCCTCAAGACGCTGAACATCTTCAAGTTGAAACTGTCTCATCACGCCGCTGTCAAACAGACTCCTGTCTCCGTCTGCGGCTGTGACGGGCATGACGACAAGACTCAGTTCATCGACGAGATCCGCACGAAGAAACGCCCCGTTGAGCACGCTTCCCCCTTCCAGAAGGAGCCTGCGTATTCCGAATATTTCCCGCAACTTGCGCAACGCAAGCGCCATGTCCAGGTCGTCCTTGCCTGCAAACACGCAGGACACGCCCCTGTCATGAAGATAGGCCAGGCAGGGCTGAGGAGCACTCTCGCACAGAACTTCCACGACGTGCGCGCCGTTGTAGCCCGGATCTTCGTCCTCTATGTGCGAAGACTTCCACCCCAGACTTCCGTGACGGTCGAAGGACACGGCAAAGAAGGAGGCGTTTTCGTCGGCTACATGATCCATGGGGGGTATGACTATCCCGGCAAAGCGGGACAGATCGGGATGCCAGCCCGACGTAAAGCTTTCTTCCATGGTAACGCGTCCACAGGCAAAGGCGCTCGCGCCGTATTCTTTATGGATGCGGTAATACGCCTTCGTCGCCGCTTCGCACTGCGGCAGACGCAGAAAATCACCCGTCACCATGCCGTCCAGAGAGACGGACATATGGCAGACGACATAAGGCCTGTCCTGAAGTTTCGTATTGTCCATCATAGGATTCCTCCACGGTATCCCCGGAAGCTCAACGCCGGGGGAAAGGATTGCCCATGGAAAAAATCCCCTGTACGGCCATGGTGCAACATTGTTCCGACGAAACAGGCGTTCCGCCGACGAGGCGTCATTCTACCGGAAAGAACAAAAAAGGCCAGAGGAGGAACGACATGAAAAAAGGCTCCCCCGACAAAGGGGAGCCTTCACGATGTCGAGTCGGGACAGGCTTAGAAGCGGTAGCCCAGCGTCACGCCGAAGTTGTGGGCGTAGCTGTTGTGAGCCTTGCCCTCATAGGTGGCAATGATGGGCGTGGTGCCCTGCACGCTGCTTCTGTTGCTGTAATTGATGTCGCGCACGTCGATATACATGTAGGCAAGATCGAGCGTCCAGTTCTCATACTTGAAGCCCGCGCCGAGTGTATAATAGTTGCGACCGTTGGAAGGCACGAGATAGTCGTAGCAGTTGGTGTCCTGGAGGGGGGAAGTCTCGTAGGTGAAGCCCGCGCGAAGGGTCAGCCAGTCGAGGGGGGCGTATTCCACGCCGAAGGTAAAGGCCCAGGTGTCGCGCCAGTTCTTCTGCTCGAAGAACTGCGGCGTGACGGGACTGTGCATGTTGATGGTCAGGTTGCGGTAGCGGCTCCACACGGTATAGGCCACGTCGCCTTCAAAGCTCAGGTTGGACAAGGGCTTATACATGACGCCGAGGGTGATGACGTCGGGGATGGAAAGCTTGCCGTCGGCATTGCAGGTCTGCATGACGGGCTTCATCATGCCGTTCACGACCATGGGATCACCGGAGAAGCGGAAACGGGTCTGCCCCTTGAAGGTCATGTCCTCGCTGGCACGGTAGGTCAGACCGGCGCTCCACTGATCGTTGAAGCGGGCGTGCAGACCGAAGTTGTAGCCGAAGGCATAGCCGTTTTCAGAATGAATGCGCGCATCGGCCTGACCTGCACCGAGCCCCATGTAGCCGCCCATGTTCAGATTATACTGCTCGTTCAGGCTGAGATATCCCCAGGTGTAGCTCACGCCCGCGCTCACGGAGAACACGTCGTTGATCTTGTAGGCGATGTTGGGATTGATGGTGCTTGAGAGCAGCGTGACGGACTTTATGCCGCCGGCAAGCATGGGCATGGAGGCGGGAGTATTGGCGGAACGGGCCGTCCAGTTGTCCGGGAACTGAGAGCCGAGACCGTAGCGGGTGAAGGCACCTATGCCGAACCACCAGTTGTCGTTAAGCTGATGCGTCACGTAAAAATGAGGAATGGGCCACACCTGATTGGAGGTAGACACCGTTCTGCCGGTATCAGCGCGGCTGATGTCGAAGTTCAGGGCAGAAACGGCAATACCCAGCTGCGTAGCCGTGCCGGGAACCTGCGTGATTCCGGCGGGGTTGTAGGCTATGGCCGAAGGATCGTCGGCACGGGCCACCATACCGCCGCCGGCGCCGCCGCCGAGAGCCATGCCTCGGGCACTCCATTCGGTAATGGCAAAGCCTTCGGCGTTCGCAAGAGAAACGGAACCCGCCACAAGCCCGAAGGAAAGCAGGGCAGCGGCGACAATTCTGGCCTGACTGCGCGCGGCACAAGAGACCCGGCGCATCACTCTGAGAGATACGTTCATAAAGTCCTCGGATGGGATGAAATGGGATGTTCCGGCTTTTTGCCGGAAAAGAGCATCATTTTCCCCGCAAAGGACGCAAAAGGCCCTCCGCAACCGGCCTCTCTTCCGGTATCGGAAAATAATACGTCGACTTATGGGTATACTGCTTTGTAAAAAAAATAAACCGTTATTTTATGGTAGATTGATCGTTATTTTATCAAAAAGCTGATAGAATATATTTTCGACGTTTTCCTCCCTCTTACCCAAAATTCCCGCAACTTCCTGAATAGCTGATCTTTTTTCCCGAAGTTTCCAACGAATGCTTCCCCCTCAAAAAAATGCGCGTCAGGTTCATCGAAAGCCGACGACAAGGGACGCGCATAAAAATTTTTTAACAGCGAGGCGACACCCTGCACACCTCGCCGGCCAGGATCAGACAGATCGAATCCAGATGAAGCTTCCCTGCCGCCCGTCCTCGCTGCCCTTCTGTCTGAAATGCCTGTAGGAGAAAAACAGGTGAGCGTTGTCGAAGGTACAGAGGTCGATGCCGAGAATGCGGCCAGGCTCAAGTCCTGCGGTTTCGAGCTGATGTCGGGCCAGCATCCACAAATCCATGGTATGGCGCTCCCTGTCGTACCACGGCAGAAAGTCCGATCCCCACTCATTGACGAAGTTCACGAATTCCGAGGCTGCCGGCCCGAGACTCGGACCGCGCACGGCCCAGAGCTCACGAGGCTCAAGACCGTAGTGTTCGCAGAATTCCTCCACGGCAACGCGCGGATACTCCTGTCGGTTGCCACGCCATCCGGAATGCACGGCCATGACATAACGGCCGGATTCGTGGGCTATCAGAATGGGCTGACAGTCCGCCGTCTTGATCATGAGCGCCATGTTCGGACGGGACGTAGCCATGCCGTCGGCCTGCTCCAAAGGAGTGTCCCCGGGATTCTGCGCCTCAGGTTCAAAAATCGTGCGCACGCCGTGCACCTGATGCACCTCGGCAAATGCCTGCACGCCGAGCAGCGCAGGAAGCGCCGCGCGTCTTGCCGCAGAAACGCTCATCTCCCCGCGGGAAAGGGAAACGCTGCCGAAAGCGCGCATGGAAAACGCGCATCCTACACCGGGAACGCCCGGAAACTGAAAGGGAAGCATGGTCAGAGACAAAGAAGCTCCTCCTCTGTATATATGGCCGCAACCGGTCTGTCCCACGTATCGTGGGGCAGCCGATCCAGCAGCAGGTCATGAAAGGCCAGCCCGACGCTTGCACAGCGGGCGACGGAAAGCATTCTGTCGTAGTAGCCTCCGCCGTATCCCAGCCTGTAGCCTTCCCGGTCGAAAGCCAGTGCCGGCACGACGATGAGCGTTTTTTCGCCTCCCGCCAGTTCCTCCGGAGAAAGCAGTCGAGAGTCGGCATTCAATGCCGGCTCGGGAATGCCGAAGTCCGACACTTCCAGCGCCTCCGGTCCGGAGCAGGCAATCATGTCCATGTTTCCGGGCTCCGCCTTGCGACAGCGCGGGAGAAACACCGTCTTGCCCTCGCTCCAGGCATGGCGAAGCAGAAGAGACGTGTCCGCCTCGCCCTTTACGGAAACATAAAGCGCCACCGCGAGGCTTTTCCGCCAGGCCGGGCTTGCAAGAAGTCTCTCCTGCATACGGCAGGAGCGTTCTGCGCCAGCCGCCCCGGAAGAAAGTTCCCCGCGTCTTTTTCTCAAAAAGGCACGAAGTTCCTTCTTGTTCATGTCGGCAATGTCCATAGCCTCTCCCTTCCGCTCTCTCAGAGAAGAGCGCAACATATTAATATGCCAGATAAAATCATGCCCGCAACGTCACACCGGGGATTTTCATAGATTTGCCCGCCTCTCCCCCTTTGTCAAACGAAAAAAAATAGTCTATATTGCCCTGCAGCAGAAACGTTCTGCGGATATTTTCATCCGCTCCAGCGGAAAAGGATTTTCCCTACAATGCCAAGCCCCGTTCCGGAATCAGCTCCGTACATTCCGAGCTGCGGCTCTTTGTCGACGCGCCTTGCGCGCTTTGCCGACTCTGCGGACGCTGAAGACCGGACAGAATCCGGGCGTCTCTGGATCGTGCTCGGCGACATCCACGGTTGCATCCGCCGTGTCAGGGATATACCGGAACTGGAACAGGCGGCCGGGGTCATCATTACCGGCGATCTGACCACGCTGGGAGGCGTCGCCGCTGCCCGCACGGTGATTGAGGCATTTCAGTCCGTCAATCCCGTCATTCTTGCCCAGATAGGCAACATGGATCGGGCCGAAGTCAACGACTGGCTCGAGGAGCGCGGCATCAACCTGCATCGCAGCGTGCGGGAGCTGGGCCCGGAACTCGCCCTTCTCGGGGTGGGAGGCTCCACGTTCAGTCCCTTTGGAACGCCATCGGAGTTCCCAGAGGCACGTTTTTCGGAATGGCTGGAGGATCTGGCCCGCCGTGCCGGCAGTTATCGCGACCTGGTACTGGCAGCCCACAATCCTCCGTACAATACTGTTTGTGACCGTATCGACGGCGGCCGCCATGTCGGTTCCACCGCCATACGGGATTTCATAGAGGAATATCAGCCCGCCGTCTGCCTTTGCGGGCACATCCACGAATCAGCAGGAATACAGCGCGTAGGACGCACCATTGTCGCCAATCCCGGCGCCTTTTCAGCCGGAGGCTATGCCCTGCTCACGCTGGCACGCTCAGGCATAAAAGTCGCCCTGCGACGGCTGGAAAGCTGATGTCGTATCACCATTTTTGAGGATCCCATGAGTCAGAATCCCGTTCTTAACGAAGAGAACACCGAAGAAATCAAGACCACAAAACCCCGCCGCACAAGAAAAAACGCCGCCACGGACACGCCTGCCGAAGAAAAGAAAACCGTCCGGCGCACCCGCAAGAAGGCCGACTCTCAGGATACTGTCGCTGAGGAAGAAGCAGAATCGAAGAAACCCCGCCGACGCACAACGAAAAAAACGGTCGAGGCGGCGACTGAGGCCGGAGAAAACGAAACTGCCGCGCAGCAGGACACGCAGCGCAAAACGCGCACGCGCCGGACGCCCCGGAAGAACGCCTCTGAAGAAACACAGGCAAACGACAGGGACAGCTCCCAGAACGATGCCGAGAAGGAAAACATCATCCATCTCGGCTCCGCCCTGGTGCTCGACGACATGCTGCCCCCCTCTTCCGTGACGAGCGATTCCGCCGGTTCCGAAGACATCGACGCTCCGAAACGGGCTCGTCGCACCAGAAAACGCGCGGTCAAGCCCGAAGAAAACGACACTGCCGAAAACGCTCAGGAACGCCCTGCCGAAGAAGGCAGCAAGAACTCTCCTGTTGCCGCGGGGAAAAAGCGCCGCACACGCCGCACTTCCCAAAAGAACGTGACGGAAGAGACGGCGACTGCCGGAGAAAAGACCGAAACGAACGCCGGGGAAGAAAACGTCATCCATCTCGGCTCCGCCCTGGTGCTCGACGACATGCTGCCCCCCTCTTCCGTAACTGCGGAAGAAATGGAGAGCTCGCAGCCTCTGTCCCTGGACGATGCTTCGGACATCCCCGAAAAAAAACATAATGAACGCCGCTCCGCATCCGACATCGAGCGTACGCTGCCCGTTGCCCCCACCGGGCCGGAACAGGCTTCGGATGACGACAACATCGGCAACCGGAACAACGCTGCAGAAGAATCCTCAGACAGACAGAACGAGCAGGTCTGGTTCGACGACGGCATCGTGACCAACATTCTGCCCTATCCCGGTGAATTTCCCGAAGACGGCCGTCCGCATTCCCGGTCCCGCAGAAACCGCAGAAACCGGGACGCACAGCCTGTGTCCAACGCATCTCCCTACCTGTCCGGCTCCTATCCTCAGGGATTCTATGATCAGCCTCAGGCCATGGTGTCCGACTCTCCCTTCGGCAATCGCAAGAACCGCAACAACCGCAAGAACCGCCGCAATACGCAGCCCGTTCCCGTCATTCCGGAAGACTTCGACTTCAACGCCGCCATGCTCAACGACAGCGTGCTCGGCGTAGCACTCGGTCGCCGCGAGGAAGAGTTCATTCCCGAAGATGACGGTCCGCAGCCTGCGCTGCCCGGTCAGCCCGTGGCGCTTCCCCTCTCTTCCGGCGAAATGGCCGAGGAGGATCTTGCCGCGCTCGACGCCGCCGTCAACGGCAACCGCATCGATCTGCCCGCGCCGTCCTCTCAGAAAGAAGGTCGTCAGAACCGCAAAAACAAAAAGCAGAAGGAAGAACGTGCGCCCTCCGTCCGCAATGAAAAGAAGACCGAGAAGGCCGAAGTCGAAGAAGCCGCGCATCCTCGCCGCGTTCTCTATGTGAGCGTCGTTCCCGACGAGCAGGTGGAAGTCGTCATTACCGAAGACGGACAGGTGACCGAATACTTTGTGGAAATGGCCCATCAGGTCAAAATCCGGGGCAATATCTACAAGGGCGTCATCAACAACATCGACACCAACCTTCAGGCAGCCTTCGTCAACTTCGGCAACGGCAAGAACGGCTTCCTGCAGATCGACGAAGTGCATCCCGAGTATTATCTTGTGCCGCATGACGCCTCGCACGGCCCCAAGTATCCCCCCATTCAAAAGGTGCTGAAGGTGGGACAGGAAGTTCTGGTGCAGGTGGTCAAAGAGCCCTCCGGTTCCAAGGGGGCCTTCCTCACCACCTGGATCTCCATTGCCGGACGCTTTCTCGTGCTCACGCCCGGACAGGAGCAGATCGGTGTTTCCCGAAAGGTGGAAGATCCGGAAGAGCGTGCACGTCTCAAGGACCTGCTGAACGGCATTCAGCCCGGCGAAAACATGGGCGTCATCATCCGCACGGCCAGCGAAGGGGCCAGCAAGGCCAGCATTCAGCAGGATCTGCAGTATCTGAAAAAGCTCTGGAAGGATATCCAGAAAAAGGCTCCTACGGAAAAATCGCCTTCCCTCATCTATCAGGAAGCCGACCTCGCCACCCGTTCCGTCCGTGATTACCTCTCCGAGGACATCGTGGAGATATGGACGGACGACGAAGCCACCAAGGCCCGCGTGGAAGACATAGCCAGACTCATCTTCCCCGACAGAGCCGGTGAGATCGTCAAGCTGCACAAGGACCAGCGCCAGAGCCTCTGGGAAAGATTCAACCTGCTCAAGCAGCTGGAAACCGTGACAAGTCGCGAAGTGGTGCTTCCTTCCGGCGGCCGCCTCGTCTTCGACCAGACGGAAGCGCTCATGGCCATCGACATCAACTCCGGCAAGACGCAGGGCAAAACCAACTTTGAGGCCATGGTCTTCCGTACCAACATGGAAGCCGCGGAAGCCATAGCCAGGCATCTTCGGCTTCGCGACATCGGCGGACAGGTCGTCATCGACTTCATCGAAATGCGCGACAAGAACCATTGCCGCGAAGTCGAGCGCACCCTGAGAAACGCCATGCGCAAGGACCGCGCCCGTCATGATGTGGGCCACATGAGCGCCTTCGGGCTGCTGGAGCTCGTGCGTCAGCGTACCGGAACCTCGGCCATTTCCATTTCCTGCGAGCCCTGCCCCTACTGTCACGGTACGGGAGTTCGACGCAACATGGAATGGCAGTCCCTGCAGGCGCTGCGCGATCTTCAGAGCAAGCTCTGCCGCAGTCTCGACAACGGCAAAAACAGGAAGAACGACAAGTCTTCCGAACCTTCCACCTTCATCTACGAAAGCGATACGGAGCTCGCCCTGTACCTGCTCAACCGCAAACGCGACCGCATAGCCGCGCTTGAGGAAAAATACGGGGTACACATAGAAATCCGGCTGAAGTAACATGAAGGCCCCGTCTCCAGCGAGACGGGGCCTTTCTTTCAGGATGCTCCATGCTGAAAAAACTGCTTATCGTCGTCACGCTCGTCCTCTGCTGTCTCTATGTCTATCAAAAACAGCAGAAGGAAATTCCCATGTCCCCCTCCGCCTCCCGCGAGGTAAATGACGCACCGCTGAGGAATCTGGAAGGAAAGCTCCCTTCCGTCATTTTTGAAAAAGAAATACAGCCCGTCATCGAACGCAACAGACGCGTGGGGCTCACGTCAGAAGAACTCGACGAACTTTTCGACAAACTGGAAACCATAGGACGCGCTCTCGGAGACCAAGCGACCGAGGCCGTCAATCAGGCAGGACACGCCATTGCGCCCGATCTTTTTCCGAGAAAAACGCTGATGGAACGCTCGGCAGACGCGGCGCAGTCACTGGCCCATGCCGCAAAAGAAGGGGCCATTGCCAGTCTGCCCGTGCTTAAAGAAGTGGCGGCGGACATTCTGCGTGCGCTGGCCTCGGCTCTTTCCTTTCTGCTCGACAAGGCTGCGGATCTGCTGAAGCAGGCATGACAGCCCCTT
This sequence comes from uncultured Mailhella sp., assembly GCF_944324575.1. Taxonomy (GTDB): domain Bacteria; phylum Desulfobacterota; class Desulfovibrionia; order Desulfovibrionales; family Desulfovibrionaceae; genus Mailhella. The sequence continues at coordinate 17,781 of NZ_CALUWV010000035.1, forward strand.
CCCGGCGTCGTCCCGAAAAGTTTCTCCTGACGAGAAGACGCCTGTACGCCCTCAAAAAACGCCTTTACCAAAAAAAAGCGGAGCTTATCCAAAAGGCTCCGCTCTTTTCATGTCTGGCAGCAACCACAGACAGGAAATGACAAGGCAGCCCCTGGCAATCCGCACGTTCCAGCCTTTCCCACAGGCTCCCGGGGCAGCTTCATCAAAAAAACCTTGCGGCAGATGCGCTCCGCCGTTCCGAAATTTTCATTCCCGGCGCTGTGTGCCGCCCAGATGTCTCAAAAAAACAAGAGCGGTCAGATAACCGCTCTCCTCTGCGACAGCACAGGCGCTCTGTGCCCATGACGGACAAAATATTCTTTCCCGCAAAACGCAGGACTTGAGGACCTTCTCTTCCGTCGGAACGTAGAGGGGGGGACTTCCGTGCTGACGCACCTCAAAGCGCCTGAGCTCCTGCGCGATGCCAAAGTTCCATCATCATCTGTTCCTCTGTTCCTCAAGGAAGGCCGGCTTCTTCCGAAGCCGGCCTTCCCATGAGAGGAATGATGAAAAGAATGCATGGGGCCGCTGCCCTACTTCGCCGCCGCTTCACGAGCCATGGCGCGCTTTTCCCAGAGCTTCATGTCCTTCATCTTCTGACGACGGGCGCGCTGCAGTTCCTTGCAGGTGAGAGGCGTGCCTTTCTTGAATCCCCATTTCGCACGATAGGAGGCGGCATCAAGCCCATGGAGGATAAGATGTTTCTTGGTAATGACCTTGAACGTCTTGCCGCATTCAAGGCAGACAATGCTCTTTTCCTTGATGGAACGCTTGGGATCAATGGCAGGAGCCTCGGCAGCAGGGCAGGCTTCCTCGGTTTCTTCACAGCAATCCAGCTTCTTCAGCTTGCTGGACAGAGAGGAAATCATTTCCGCCATTTCATCTTCGGACATGACACGGACGGAAGCCTGTGCCTTGACCAGTTCTATGGCATGTTTGAGATAATCTTCCATAGGGACCTCCTTGTAAGAAAATAATATATCAGATGTAAACACAATTCAGAATTCTGTCAAATGCATGAAAGAAAAAAGAACACTAAAAAAAATAAAAGACCAAACACACATTTTATCCTAGTGCCGCAATGAAATTCGACCACGCGTAACCTAGTCTCGCCGAGTCTTGTCCAGAAAAACAAACAGGAAAAGAAAACGCCATGACGATTTCAGATAAGCGGCTCTTCCGACAGAAATATTCTCTCATGCAATGGAGTGCTACGCATGCCCTGCCCGGCATATCCATCACCTTTGTTCCGACAATCAATGCTCGCCATTCTGGCTGCACGGTAAAGAAATATGTAATGCTCAAGAACTATATTCAATGTTAAAATGTCATCGAAATACCAGAACGACTCCGGCGCAGAAGACATCCTTTCGACCATATGCCTCAGACATTGCCCGGAACATTGACGCCCTATGTGACGCCTGCCCCGGCGACAGATTGCAGATTTCATCGTCCTGCACTTCATAAGGAGTAAAAGACCGGTTGCATTTCATCGGCATCAAGCCTCTCAGCATTCCGTTTCCGCGCTGTTTCACTCGTACCCGACTCCTTCATTGCAAGCTTTGCAAACAATGCGGAAAACGCCTTTCAAGCGGCATAACGGGCATTACTCATATAAAACGTGTTCCCTCTCAAGCATCTCAAGACTGCCCGACATACACAGAGCACAGGGCAAATCCGTAAGGAAAGCATGCCCCGACCCCAGCGAGCACCGGCAAAACGCCGGGAAATCCGATTGTCCTCTGTGGACGCATGGAGTTCTGCAAAAGCATCTTACACCGTGTGGGGCAGCGTCTCCCATACTTCAACGAAAACAAAAAATTCTGTGTCTGCACCCGCCACAGAGCTTTTTCCAGAAAGCACGCTTCTTCTGGTCGCTTTTTTCTCAAAAAAAAGGAAGGCTCACGCCTTCCCTTCGAGATAGCACGTGTTCCCGCCTTCAACGACGGTCGGGAAGCGGATAACGACCGCAGGTAAACTTTTCTCCTTCCGGACAGTATCCGAGCCTCTCACACCGCGCCCCCGCATGGCGGAAGACTTCCGGCAGAACTTCCCGGCACAATCCGAGCATGGTGCGCGCCACGCCGCGTATTTCCCACTGTGCCCGGGTGCAGCAGCGGTGTTCAAAGAAATTGAGCAGCGTACGGCAGTTCATGGTAACCACAATGCTGGATGCTGCGGCCTGCGGGAGCACAAAACGGGCGTCTTCACAGGAAGAGGCACCACGACCGTCTTCTTCCAATATTTCCTTGAGGTCCCGGTACGCGCTGCCCACTTCTTCCATGAAGCTCAGAAAACGGGCCTTTGCCCTGGCATTGGCGGCAATGGCTGGCGGCATGACGTAGTTCATGTCGGAAGCGTCCACATAGCGCTGACTTTGCTGCGAATAGCTTGCAATGCGATGTCTGACGAGCTGATGCGTAAGCGCGCGCGACACGCCGGAAACGGCAAAGGTAAAGCTTACGTGTTCAATGGGGCTGGCGTGTCCTGAGGCCATGATGCCTTCCACAAAGGCGGCCTGCTTTTCGCGCGTGATGTCGCCGGCAAGGAGACGCGGCCACATATCCGCCACGTCTCCGGCGTGATAGCACTGACGAAAGGCGGCATAAATGAGGGAAAGCGGCTCCGGCGTATGAGCCAGAAGCTCCACGCGGGCTTTGACTTCGGACATGTTCTCCTCCTGTCCGCCGGACACGGCGAACGACGCGTACCTGAAAAGGCACACGGTACATCATGATGTTCATGGACAGCGACGACGAGTTCAGGAAGCCTAGATAAGACTGCCCTGCATGGTTCCGCCGTACAGGCGATTGAGATGCTTGTACGCCTTGGGTGTGGCCACCCGACCGCGAGGCGTACGGTTCAGGAATCCGCACTGAATGAGATACGGCTCATAAATGTCCTCTATGGTGCGAATTTCCTCGGAGCAGGCCACGGCCAGCGTTTTCACGCCCACGGGACCGCCGTTGAAATGATCAATGAGCACGGTCAGAATCTTGCGGTCCATCTCGTCCAGGCCAGCCTCATCCACATCAAGACGCTCAAGCGCCGCTCTCGCCTGCGTTCCGTCCACAACGCCCTTGCCATACACAGCCGCAAAGTCGCGCACACGACGAAGCAGACGGTTGGCAATACGGGGCGTTCCGCGGGAACGACGTCCTATTTCGAGAGCTCCTTCTTCCGTGACCTGCACGCCGAGAATGCGCGCCGAACGCTGCACCACACGGGAAAGTTCTTCCGGAGAGTAGAATTCCAGACGGCTGATGATGCCGAACCTGTCGCGAAGCGGCGAAGACAGAAGACCGAGCCTTGTCGTGGCCCCCACCAGAGTGAACGGCTCAATGTCTAGCTTCACGGTGCGTGCGGCCGGGCCCTGACCTATGATGAGATCCAGCGTGAAGTCTTCCATGGCCGGATACAGCACTTCTTCCACGCTGATGGGCATACGATGGATTTCATCCACAAAAAGAATGTCGTGCCGGGAAAGATTCGTCAGAATGGCGGCCAGGTCGCCGCTACGCTCCAGCACCGGGCCGGAGGTGGTGACAAGGTTGACGCCGAGTTCAGCGGCCATGATGCGGGCAAGCGTAGTCTTGCCAAGACCGGGATTGCCGTAGAAAAGCACATGATCCATGGACTGGCCGCGCTCCTTCGCCGCGTTCAGATACACGCGGAGATTGGCGCGCAGCTCCTCCTGACCTATGAAGTCTTCCAGACGCTGCGGACGGATATTTTCATCGGCGCAATCCTGCACCATGCTCTTGGGTACGAATTCAGCCATTTATTTTTTTCCTCTGGCCAGCGCCTTCAGCGCGGCGCGCAGGGCTTCGCCCACGTCAAGTTCAGGTTCGTTCTCCAGAACTTTTCTGAGCACCTGTCCGGCCGTGTCTTCATCATAGCCCAGATTGGCAAGCCCCGTAAGCGCGTCACGATAAACGGAAGGTCTTCCAGCCACGGCGGCGACCAGAGAAACGGAAGATTCGCCCTTGAGCTTGTACTTGAGTTCCAGAAAAATCTGTTGCGCCGTCTTCTTGCCGATGCCGGAAACCTGCGTAAGGGCTGCAGCATCATCCTCGGCCACAATGCGGCGCAGATCGTCAGGACGGAAGCGGGAAAGAATGGCCAGCGCCGTGCGTGCGCCGACACGGTTGATGCCGGTCAGCAGGTTGAAGGTCTGACGCTCGTCCCAGGAAGGAAAACCGAACAGCTCCTGCGCGTCCTCCCGCACGATGAAGCTCGTGTAAAAAGAAGCCGTGCCGCCCTGTGCCGGAAGCTGAGCCAGCGCGTGCTCCGGCAGAAAAATCTCGTAGCCTGTGCCGCCGACCGTCACCAGCACGCAGCTGTTCTCGGTGCGCTCCAGCACCCGCCCTTCCATATAGGCAAGCATACAACCTCCCGTTGCCTTTCCGAAATCGCGCTCCCCTTGCCGCATGAACGCGCAGAAGCCGCGTATTCTGCACAGGAGAAGCAGAAGTCAGGATTTTCCCGGACTTCTGACCTTCATATTGTCTGCAAGGCCGCCGGACTTTTCTGTTTACGTCTGGTAACAACGCGAAATATCTAGTGTTTATATAAAAAGATAGCGTACGTTATTATAGGCGAAAACGCAAGACAGGTCTTTTTGCCTCTGTTTTATCCTTCATGCCAGAGGCAAAGAAAATGAAAAGGGACTGAACACGCCCTGCGAAAATTTTCTGATATTTTGTCTCGTTCAACAACTTCCTCTGTTCCGAAGGAAAGAAGGCAACGCCGTAAAACGAAAAAAGTCTCCATCCTCTGCGTCAGACAAAACATATCTGACTAAAGAAAATATCCGGCGAAAACATAAAGGACAGAGCCCTCTTTGACGATTCTTACCATGACTATTTCCTGTCTCCCCAGAAGGTCGACGTTACGCTTCGTCCGTCCGAAACTCTTCTCTTTGAAGAAGAGCTCCGCCCCCACATTCTGCACGGTGCACAATCTCATAAAAACAAAACATTACAGCGGACAAGAAATAAATAACAGGTGAGGGCATCGCGGCACGCGATGCATCGCAAAACAAGCTAAAATCGGCACATCAAAAATTTTTTCGAAAAAAAATTCAATAGTCTTCCAGGTGAATCCATGCAGGCTTTGCGTTCCCCATGAAACAAGTCTCTTCTTTTATGATAGGATCATGGCAAATCTCTCCAACGAGGAGCCTTTATGTCCATGACCTGCAAATGCCAGCCAGTATCCGACTATCGCACGAAAACCACCTTCGCCCTTCCTGCATCCGACTATGAAAGACTTGAACTCTTGTCTCAGTATCTGTCGATGAGCATACGAAGCATTCTCGACGAAATCGCACACCATGCCGACGCGCATTTCAATCTGAACAAGGCACATATCATCCTTCTGCCGAATGACCCCTGCTCGAGAAAAAGCTACGGCATAAGCATGAAATCCAAACAGATCTTTGAAAACCTCGCGGAACGCTTCGACTGTACAAGAAATCAGGTGCTGCATGCAGCTCTGAAAGATTATTGCCGCCATATGGAAAAAACGCTGCAGGAACTGACGGCCCTGCGTCTGGAAAGCGCCCGAAAACTCATGGAAATGCGAGACAAAATGCTGGAAATCTATGAGCAGCCGGAATATGAGGCGGCAAGAAAAAATCTTCTTCCCCTAGAAGATCCAGAATTCGCCAAATGCAACGAATTTCTTGGATCCATAGAAAAACTGTACGAATTCGACCTTGTACTTCAAGAATTCATAAAAAAACAGCACGCCGCTTTAAATCTGTCGAGCTCCCGGTAAAGCCATGTTCATTCTCACTACGCTTGACGAAAACTATCCGCAGATATGGGAAAAAACAGGAACGGCAACCTTCAGCTCCTACTATGAAGGCAACATCGTTCCCCATATGCAGACGCTGCTGCATAAAAACTCAGTCTATGCCGCAGGTATTTATCGCCCGAGCCGCAAGATGCCGCAGGAATACGCCCCGTCTCTCCTGCAGATAACAGGAGCACGCCGCATTCGCCCCTCACAGCCGTATGGCCATGATCTGGCCATTGATTTCATCTTTATAGGAAAAATGCCGGTTGCGGCCAACAGACTGTTGAACAGTTTCAAGCCAGGCAGTCTTCCTCTCATCGTTGAAGTGGAGGATCTCCTGTTTCTGCGACGGCTTCTGCAAAGTCTGTCCTCATGTAACACGCGATAAATCATCCTCCTCACTTTCAACAAAAAACAAGGAATGCACTCATGCTGACACCGGAACGCACACGTCAGTTCACATATCTTCTCACGACCATTCTGCACATTGCCGGGAAAAATATTTCAAGCCATGATGCAGGCATCGTTGCCTTTTTGCATACGGCTGAAACGTTCGGCATCGAGGAGCCTACCGTGCGCGACATGGTAACGCGATCCTGCAACGTCCAGGGAGTCGCCACATTCTATGATGCGGTTGCAAAGCTCTATGAAGGGGACAAACTGACGTTTGAAACTCTCTATTTCAACCACATCCCTCAGGAATGCCGGAGAGAACTGGACGGCGTGTGCAGGCGTTTTGCCGACGCGCCGAGACCAGCTTCATCCAGCTCCCCTTCCATGGCCTTTTTTCTGAAACTCTTTGAACGCACCCGAGAACCTGCCAAAAAACGCATGCTGCTCAGCCTGCTTGAAAAGGATTTATCTTCCTCGCTTTCGACCAAAACCTCGAGACAGAAAAATTAAATATAAAAAAGGCCGCGTGACGATGCGGCCCTTAAACGACGAAAGGCTCCTCAAAAGGAGCCTCTCTAAAGATAACCTTGGCATCGG
>NZ_CALUWV010000036.1 GCF_944324575.1 uncultured Mailhella sp.
TTGTGCCCACACGTTCTTTTCGGCCATTTGTCTCGCTGCCATTGTCATCTTTTATATTTAATGAGTCCTGAACCTAGTCATGGAAGTGTGATGCAGAAAGCGCGAGAGGTGCTGCGCGTTCTGAAAAGGCTCCGGCGCGCGAGATACAGCCGCAGGCTGAGCGAGACTCGGCGTGTCGTGCGGCACGCAAGGCGTTTGGGGCGGGACTGCCGGCAATGCGGCGGAAAAGACGCTTTTCTGCATTTTTTGCAACAGACGAGCGTTTAAACTCGAAAACCCGTCAGCCGCCGAAGCGGGAGACGGGATCGAGTCCTTGAAGGAAAGACCTTACTTGCCCAGCTTCTTGAGAAGGGTGCGCACGGTGTCGGACAGTTCAGCGCCCTTGCCGATCCAGGCCTGGAGCTTTTCGTTGTCGAGGCTCAGGGTGCCGGGGTTGGTGTTGGGGTTGTAGTAGCCCAGAAATTCCAGCGGACGGCCGTCGCGGCGGCTGTCACTGTTGATGGCCACGATGCGGTAGAAGGGACGCTTCTTGGAACCAGAGCGGGTCATTCTCACTTTAACGGACATATCTCACTCCTGATAGGATAGGCAGCGGGGCTACCTTTTTTTGTTTTTACGTTTCTGCTTGTCGCGTTTTTTCTTGGTAGCGGACTTTCCGCTGCCAGGCAATCCGGGCACACCGCCGGGCAGTCCCGGCATGCCGCCCATTCCCGGCAGGCCACCCATGCCGGGCAGACCACCTAAGCCCGGCATGCCGCCCATGCCTCCCAGCCGGTTCATCATGCCCTGGGGAATACGGGGCGCGTGACGGTTGGGCTGCATCATGGACTGCATCATTTTCTTCATCTGTTCGAACTGGCGCAGAAGCATGTTCACGTCCTGCACCTTTGTTCCCGAACCTTTGGCGATGCGGGCCCTGCGGCTGCCGTTGATGATATCGGGGTTGCGGCGTTCCTGACTGGTCATGGAGTTCAGGATGGCTTCCGTTCTGTTCAGCTCCTTTTCATGTCCGCTCATGTCGCCCAGCTTGCTGGCGAGTCCGCCGAGACCGGGAATCATTTTCATGAGCGATTCAAGAGAGCCCAGCTTGCGCATATGGCGCATCTGGGTACGGAAGTCCTCAAGATCGAACTTGGCCTTCTGCATCTTTTTGGCGAGGGCTTCGGCCTCTTCGGCTTCCATTTCGCTCTGCGCCTTTTCCAGCAGGGTGAGCACGTCGCCCATGCCGAGGATGCGGCCCGCAACACGGTCGGGATGGAACACTTCCATTTCGGAAAGCTTTTCGCCCATACCGACAAATTTGACCGGCGCGCCGGTGACCGACTTGATGGAGAGCGCCGCGCCGCCGCGGGCGTCGCCGTCCATTTTGGTGAGAACGACGCCCGTAATGCCGAGATGATCGTTGAACGATTCGGCGACGGTAACGGCGTCCTGACCGGTCATGGCGTCTGCCACGAACAGGATTTCCTGCGGATTCACGGCGCTTTTGATGGACACGAGCTCCTGCATGAGCGGTTCGTCCACGTGGAGGCGTCCGGCCGTGTCGAGAATGACCACGGTGCACTGTTTCGCCTTTGCGTCCTCTACGGCCGCACGGGCGATGTCCACCGGGTTCATGTCCGGCGTGGAATCAAAGCAGGGGATGTCGAGCTGCTTGGCCAGCGTGCGCAGCTGATCAATGGCGGCGGGGCGGTAGACGTCGGCAGGCACGAGATAGGGACGCATCTTCTGCTTGCGCAGCAGAAGGGCCAGCTTGCCCGAAGACGTGGTCTTGCCGGAACCCTGAAGGCCGACCATGAGAATGACGGCGGGCTGCGCACCCTGAAGCTTCAGCTCCGTGTCTTCTCCGCCGAGCAGCTTGACCAGTTCTTCGTGAACGACCTGAATCACCTGCTGCGCCGGAGTGACGCCCTTCATCACCTGAACGCCGAGCGCTGCCTCACGCACGCGATCCACGAATTCCTTGACGATCTTGAAGTTGACGTCGGCTTCAAGAAGCGCGAGTCGAACTTCGCGAAGAGCGTCCTGGATATTGGATTCCGTGAGCTGAGCGCGACCGCTGAGATTGCGGAACACGCCGGAGAGTCGGTCTGTCAGGCTTTCAAACATCGTCTTTCCTGTTCTTATGACTTGGAACTAAGAACCGTTACGCAACTTTTTCCTTCAAGTCAAGTCAAACGTGCCTCTGGCGTCTGTGTCGCCTTTGCCTTCCGCATCTTCTTCCACCTCTTGCCCTCGCGCGCCTGCGCGGGTATCCTGTGCACCTCTCAGGAAAACTGAACGTTCAGGAGCTGTCATGTCCGTCATCATGGGAACCGCCGGTCACATCGACCACGGAAAAACGTCGCTCATCAGGGCGCTTACTGGCATAGATTGCGACCGTCTCGGTGAAGAGAAGCGCCGCGGCATCACCATAGAGCTGGGCTTCGCCTACGCCGATCTTCCCGGCGGGGAGCGCATGGGCATTGTGGACATGCCGGGCCATGAAAAATTCGTGCGTACCATGGTGGCCGGGGCCTCCGGCATAGATTTCGTGCTGCTCGTCATTTCTGCCGACGAGGGCGTCATGCCGCAGACTCGTGAGCACCTGGAAATATGCACGCTGCTCGGCGTGAAGCACGGCATTGTGGCGCTCACCAAGACAGACATGGTCGATGCCGAAATGCTGGAGCTTGCGAAGGAGGACGTGCGGGAGTTTCTCACGGGCACCTTCCTTGAAGGTGCGCCCATTTTCCCCGTGTCCTCCGTGACCGGAGAGGGACTCGACGCTCTTCGCGCCGCCATGGTCGAGGAAAGCCGCCGTCAGCCGAGAAGGCGTTCCGATCTGTTCCGTCTGCCCGTAGACCGTGTGTTTTCCCTCAAGGGGCACGGCACCGTGGTTACGGGAACGCTCGTTTCCGGGTCAGCGAAGTGCGGTGACGAAGTGGAGCTTCTGCCGAGCGGAAAACTCTCGCATATCCGCAGCATTCAGAGCCACGGTCAGGCGCAGGAGGTGGCTGAGGCCGGTCACCGCATCTCTCTCAACCTGCACGGCCTCGGCGTGGAGGACATCAGCCGCGGCGACGTGGTTACCCATACAGGAACCATGAAGAACTCGAAGCGATGGATCGTGGAGCTGACCTGTCTCAAGTCCTCTCCCCGGGGGCTGCGTCATCGCGGCGAGGTGCATTTCCATCACAGCGCGAGGGAGCTTGCCGCACGTTTGTATTTTTATGACCGCGACCGTCTCGAGCCCGGCCAGTCCGCGCTTGCGGAAGTACATTTTTCCGAGCCCGTGGCCGGCATTTTCGGTGACCGATGCATCGTTCGGGCGTTCTCGCCCCTGCGTACCGTGGCCGGCGGTTCCATTTTATATCCGCTGGACGGTGCGCCGAGGCGCAGTCACATCGACGAAGACATGCAGGCGCGGCTCATGGCTCTGCCCGACTCCGACGAGCAGACGCGCATCGGCGTACAGCTCGAGCTCGCCGGACGCTTCGGGGCAACGCAGGCTGATCTTTCCATTCTGACCGATCTCAGCCGGAAGTCGCTGGAAAAGCATTTGCAGGCCATGTCCGGCAAGGGGAGCGTCTTCTGCTGGGACAAGGATACCCGCTGCTGGATTTCGTCCACCTGGCTGGACAGACTTCTTGACCGCGCTCTTGCCGCCACGGAGGCCTTTCATAAGAAGAATCCTCTGGAACACGGCATGGCCAAGGGCGTCATTCTTGCCGGCATGGGAGCCGGCGTGCCGCCCAAGCTGGCACATTTTGTCCTTGAGAAGCTCATCCGCTCGGGCAGACTTGTGGCCGAAGGCGAGCTTTTGCGTCTGCCGGAGCACAAGGTGTCTCTGGCCGACGATCAGCAGGCGCTCAAGGATGCGCTTTTGAAGGCCCACGAAGCCTCCCCCCTCATGCCGCCGAACCATACCGAGCTCTTTGCCGAGCTCGGCATCACGGCGCGTCAGGCCCAGCCCATATTCAAGCTGCTCGTTTCAGAAGGCTCGCTCGTGAAGATCAAGGAAGATCTCTATTATATTTCTGCCGTCATGGACGAGCTCAGGGAAAAGGTGCGGCAGTTCCTTCAGGATCACAACGAAATAACGCCCGGTGATTTTCGCGATATTTCCGGCATTTCACGAAAGAACGGCATTGCCCTGCTTGAGCACTTCGACAAGGAGCAGCTCACCATGCGCGTGGGCGACAAGCGGGTTCTTCGGGGCAGGAGCGCGTGACATGGCCCACGTCGTGGCGCTGGATTTTGAAACTGCCGACAAGTATGCCGACAGCGCGTGCGCCCTGGGGATGACCCGTATGGAAGAGGGGCAGGTGACGGCAAGCTGGTACAGTCTTATCCGTCCGCCGCGCCAGCAGGTGTACTTTACCGAAATTCACGGACTTACCTGGGAAATGCTGAAGGACAAGCCCACGTTCGCCGATCTGTGGCCGGACATACGGGCATTTCTCGGGGATGCTCGGCTTCTTGTTGCGCACAACGCAAGCTTTGACAGAAGAGTGCTCCTCGGATGCTGCCGGGCCTTCGGTCTGGAAGCGCCGAGTGTTCCCTTCGCGTGCACTGTCAAGGGCTCGAGACGTGGACTTCATCTTCCTCATCATCGTCTCAACGATGTGTGCGCATACCTCGGACTGGAGCTGGATCATCACAATGCGGCCTCCGACGCTCTGGCTGCCGCAAAAATCTATCTTCATCTCCGTTCTCTCGGCATGACGGACGAGGAAATGATGCTCAAGGGGTAAAAGCGTGTCTTACGTCTTGCCCGGAGCGGCAGGCCGGTCTATATTTGTTGAAAGCAAATACGTTGTGAGGTTGTCATGATTATTGAATGTCCTTCCTGCCGTTTCAGGCGTGACGTGCCCACGGCCTCCATACGGCCCGGAAAGAAATACAAGGTGACTTGTCCGCGCTGCTCCACCGTGTTTCATTTCTCCCTGCCGGAGGATGCGCAGTCTTCTTCCGACGAGCCGGAAAAAAACGTTGCGGCTGCTCAGAACCCGGGACAGAGCGTTCCCACGGCGGAGCCCAAGCCTGCGGTTCCGCATCTTTCCACGGAGCAGGAAGGAGATGATCCGCTTCCTCCCGGAGCCGAGATTCCGCAGTTCAACAGGGTTGAGCCTGCGGAGAAAAAGGACGAGACTCCTGCAGAGAGCCCGGAGAGTCCGCAGCGCCCGAAAAGCCTCTGGGAACGCTGGCAGAGCGTGCGCGAGCATGTGCGCCAGTATGACGAGGGGCAGGAGGAACCTGCTTCCCGTCACGATGGTCGCCCGGACGGCGCTCCCTGGGAAAGTCCGGAATACTATGGCTTCTGGGGCAGTTTTTCCCGTACGCTGCTCGGAGTGCTCTTCCATGCACCGGATTTCTTCCGGCATGTGCGCTGCAGCTTTTCGCTGGTCCGCCCCATTCTTTTTTACGTGCTTCTGAGTCTTTTCCAGATGCTTGCCTCACGTCTCTGGTCCATGAAGGCTCTGCAGGAGCTGACGAGCACGGCTACCGATCCGCAGACGCTGGCCATGGCCGAAGCGCTCATGAAAAGCATGAATCTGCCGCTCATGCTGCTGGTCACGCCGTTTTTCTCCATTTTTCAGGCGGTGATTCTGGCGGGACTTTATCATCTGATGATACGCATGGTGCAGCCGGATCGGGCGGACTTTTCCACCACGCTGCGCGTGGTGTGCTACAGTGCCGCGCCGCTCGTGTTCTGCATTGTGCCCATGGTGGGCAGTCTCATTGCGTCCGTCTGGTTCGTAGCGGCGGCCTTCATGGGCTGCAAGTTCGCGCTCAACCTTTCATGGTCGCGTACGGTGCTTGCTCTGCTGCCGCTCTATATTCTTGAGTTTGCACTGGTTTCCCAGATTCCCGCATTCATGGCGGGCATGTCCTGATTCCGCTTCGGAAACGGCCAGAGACGACGCCTCCGCATGAAAACAGAAAACGGGGTTCCGCATGACTGCGGAGCCCCGTTTTTTCGTGATGTTCCAGAGAGAAGTTTCCTGGTCCTCCCCTGTGCGTGCATGATCACTGTCGTTCTGCGGGAGGCGAATGTGCGTTGCGTCTTGTGTGTCTCTTGCTGGCGGGGGGTGATATCCTCCCCGTATTCGAAAAGAACTTTTTTGTGGTTTTTCTCCGGCGTGGTTACCGTGGGGAAGGGGGCAGAGTCCCGGCGTCATGCTGGTGGATCAGGCAAAAAATCCCAGCATTTTCAGGATGACAAGGCACGCGCCGAGTCCCAGGAGACAGGAAATCATGAGCACGAGCGAGGAAAGAAGTTTCATGGGGAGGACTCCCCGGAGCATGAATGCCCGTCTATTTCTTGTTTTCCCTGAGCGCGGCGCGGTAGTTGCGCACGGCCCGGTTATGGTCATTCAGGTTTTTGGAGAAGGTGTGCCCCCTGTCTCGCCCTGTGGCCACGAAATAGAGATAGTCGTGCTTTTCCGGGCTGATGGCGGCCTTGAGCGCTGAAGATCCGAACGAGCATATGGGGCCGGGCGGCAGGCCTGGATTCTGATAGGTGTTGTAGCGGTTGTTCGCGTTGTCCAGTTGACTGCGCAGAAGCGGTCCTTCAAAGCTGCGTCCCAGACCGTAGATGACTGTGGGGTCTGCCTGCAGCAACATGTTCTTTTCCAGTCTGTTGGCGTATACGCCTGCCACGCGGGCACGCTCTTCGGGTACGCTGGTTTCCTTTTCCACAATGGACGCCAGAGTAACGAGGCGCTTGAGCTCCTCCGTGGAGGGCCTTTTGCCGTTGGGCCACAGTTTGTCGGCCCTGCGCCAGAACATTTCCACAAGGCGGTTGGCCACGGCTTTTGCCGCGTCGCGGTTCAGTTCTCGCGGACGGGGCAGAAGATAGGTCTCGGGATAAAGAAAACCCTCTGCAGAGTCGAAGGGAATGCCCCAGTGACGAAGAAATTCCGGATCATGAATGACGGAGGTGAAATCCGCGGCCTTGCAGAATCCGCCATCCTCCACAAGTTCCGCCACGTCCCACCAGGCAAGTCCTTCGCGTATGGTCAGCCTGTAGAGCATGGCCTTGCCGGAGACCAGCATGTCCAGCACCGTTTCGGGAAGCCAGCCTGTGCTTACCAGAAATCGTCCGGCCTGAATATTCCGGCTTTTTTCCTTGTAGCGGACCAGCATCTGGAAGCGCCAGGCATCAGTGATCACCTCTTCCTTTTCCAGCATGGCGGCTACCTGCGCGAGCGTCATGCCGGGCTCGATGTCCACTATGAGGCTTTTGCCCGGATCCTGAGGCGGGGTGTCCAGAAAGTTGCGCGCGTCGCGCCATGCCCAGGTGCCTGCACCGAGGCAGACCATGAGCACGAAGACCATGAGCCACAGCAGCGGTCTCCGTCTGCGACGTGGAGCCTGCGGCTTTTTGTTCTGTCCTGCAGGAGTGTCTTCGGTTGAAGGCTCATCGGTCTTTTCGAATGCAGAACCGGTTATCGGACTGTCGTTGAGGGGGGTCTCGTTTTCTGTTTTTTCCGGAGTCATGCCCTCAGTCTCCTTTCTTCCGGCTGGTTCAGAAAGCTCTCGAGAATGAGCACGGCGGCCTGCTGGTCCACCACCTTTTTTACATCCCGAAAGCCCATGCCGAAGTCGTAGAGTTCATGTTCCGCAGCGGCGCTGCTCAGAGCTTCATTCATCCAGTATACGGGCAGCGTCGTGCGTCGCTTCAGGGATTCCACGAAATGGCGTACCTGCACGGTAGTGAGACATTCCGTTCCGTCGGTGTACAGGGGCAGTCCGACTACAATGGCGTCGGCCTGTTCCCTGTCCAGAAGTTCCAGGAGCTGGGCAAAAAAGGCAGCCTTGGTTTCCCTTTTCAGCGTACATCTGGGAAAGGCAAAGGCGCCGTCCATATCTGAAACGGCAATGCCCACCCGCTTGAGTCCGTAGTCTATGGCCAGATATTTCATGCTGTTACAGAGTCAGAGTGCCGGGGAAGACGATGTTGATGATCACCATGACCACGCTGGTGCATAAAAGTGCCCATACGCCGGCCAGCACATCGTCGATCATGATGCCCCAGCCGGAGGGAAGCCAGCTTTCCGAGGCATGTACGGGCCACGGCTTCAGGATGTCGAAAAAGCGGAAGAATAGAAACGGAACCAGGAGAAATACCACGTCTCTCCAGCCGGAAGCGGACGAAAAGCTGCTGAGGCAGAGCATGGTTACCCACTGACCGACAAGCTCGTCGATGACCACGCAGCCCGGGTCCTGACGATTCAGCAGCGTTTCTGCGCGGGAGGCGGCAAAGCCGCCGAGAATGAAAAGTACGAGCAGAAAAACGAGCCGCCAGGGAAGGGAGAGGGGAAGATAGAGACAAGGCGCGAGAATCGTCGCGAAAAAGGCTCCTGCCGTGCCCGGAGCCTTAGGCGCAAGTCCCGCGGGACCGAGACGGCAGAAATGCAGAATGATGGTATCAAAGGAGGTCATGAAAACTCCAGCAGGTCAAAGTTTGATTCAGGATAGAAGCTCCCGTCACTCTTGGCAAGGGGAGGAAGAACCGGCGACCGCAGGCGGGAAGGGAACGGAATATGTAAGACGGCATTCGCTCTCAACCTTTTTTCTTGTCATCCTTTGCCTGTGCTGATACGAAAGACGTGTGCCCGGGTGGCGAAACTGGTATACGCAAGGGACTTAAAATCCCTCGCCCGCAAGGGCTTGCGGGTTCGACCCCCGCACCGGGTACCATTTCAAATTATTCAAAAGCAAGGCCGTGTTTTTACACGGCTTTTTTTGTTGCTGAAAGAAGAAATCAGAAAATCCGCCTGTACCGTACGCTTGTACTGCTTCCCCTCGGCAGATTCTTATAAACCGGCACCGACATTTTGTTCATTTTTAGTTATGGAACTTTTCTTGTCGGAACTACGGAGTATGGAAATGTACCTTCAGCGCAGGACGGGCGGAGTCTATTATTTCAGAATGTCCATCCCGACCAGATTGACCGCCGCATACGAAAGACGGGAGAGCGTTTTTCTTTTGTTTTACGGACCGAGCCAGTGTCAGGCGGAGTGCCGGAATATACGCGGAAGAATAATTCTCTGCATTTGTTTTGCCGACATGATTGCAGAAAAAAGGTCGGCCGGAAAGAAAAGGGAGGAAAACGAACGATTGTTTTCCTCCCTTTACTCAATGCATGGTGACCGGAATCAGTTCTTCAGGCTGTGAATGGGGGCGGGAATACGGCCGCCGAGATTGATGAAGGCGGAAGCGTCGCCGGTGTTCACGGGGATGATCTTGGCCTGACCGAGAAGGCCGCCGAAGATGGCGGTTTCGCCCACGCCCTTGCCGGGCACGGGAATGACGCGCACGGCGGTGGTCTTGGTGTTGATCATGCCGATGGCCATTTCATCGGCGATGAGGCCGGAAATGGTGGTGGCCGGGGTGTCGCCGGGAATGGCGATCATGTCGAGGCCCACGGAACAGACGCTGGTCATGGCCTCGAGCTTTTCCATGGTGAGCGCGCCGCAGTTGGCTGCGGCTTCAATGCTCGAGTCTTCGGAAACGGGGATGAACGCGCCGGAAAGGCCGCCCACATGGGAGGAGGCGAACACGCCGCCCTTCTTCACGGCGTCGTTGAGCATGGCGAGCACGGCGGTGGAGCCGGGAGCGCCGATGGAGGAGAGGCCCACGCTCTGGAAGATTTCGCCCACGGAGTCGCCCACGGCGGGGGTGGGGGCGAGAGAAAGGTCGGCCACGCCGAAGGGAATGTTCATGCGTCCGGCCACTTCCTTGCCGATGAGCTCGCCCACGCGGGTCACCTTGTAGGCCGTGGACTTGATGACTTCGGCCACGTCGCTGAGCGTGAGATTCTCATGGGTTTCCTTGGCGCGGTCGATGGCCTTCTTCACCACGCCGGGGCCGGAAACGCCCACGTTGATGACCACGTCGGGCTCGCCGATGCCGAGATAGGCGCCGGCCATGAAGGGTACGTCCTGCGGAATGTTGGCGAACACCACGAGCTTGGCGCAGCCTATGCCGTCGCGGTCTCTGGTGGCGTCGGCCACCTTGACGATCTGACGGCCCATGAGCGCCACGGCGTCCATGTTGATGCCGGCCTTGGAGGATGCCACGTTGATGGAGGAGCATACGCGGTCGGTGGTGGCGAGGGCCTCGGGCAGGGAATCAATGAGCGCGCGGTCGCCGGGAGTCATGCCCTTTTCGACAAGGGCGCCGAAACCGCCGAGAAAGTCGACGCCCGCCTCCTTGGCGGCTTCGTCGAGCATCTGGCAGGCGCGCACCATCTGATCGGCATCGAAGCCCGCGCCGACGACGGCCATGGGACTGATGCTGATGCGCTTGTTCACCACGGGAATGCCGTATCTTGCGCCCACTTCGTTGCAGTGTTCCACGAGATGGGCGGCATATTTGGCTATTTTGGCGCGTACTTTGTAGGAGAACACGTCGAAGTCGTGACTGACGCAGTCGAAGAGGCTGATGCCGAGGGTGACGGTACGAACATCGAGATGTTCGTTGCGGAGCATGTTGATAGTGCTGAGCACTTCGCGTTCAGTAAGCATGGGGCAGACCTGTGATGCGGGTTAGACGATGGGTACGCGATGGATGGCTTCAAAGATGTTTTCGTGCTGGATGCTGATGGCGAGACCCACGCTGCGGGCCTTGGCCTGAAGCATCTGACGGAAGGCGTTGCGGTTGATGGAAAGCGGAAGCGCAACTTCAAAGACCAGCACGCATTCGTTGCTGTCCTCATCCATGCGGATGGCCTTGAGATTCTCGATGTTCACCTTCTGTTCGGCGAAGACTCCGGAGATCATGGCGATGATTTCCGGCCTGTCGGAGCCGTTGACCGTGACGACGAAGGGCTCGGTTTCTTCGGAGCTGGAGAAGGTATCCGTCTCGAAGGTGCGCGCCGCAACGGTGAGGTCCATGTGACGGGCTTCGAGGTTGAGACTGACCACGCGCTGAATGTCTTCCTCGGTGACGTTTTCCGGGGCGGATACAATGAATATGGATGCGAACTGACCTTTCAGAATGGTCTGGCTCAGTTCCTCAATGTTGCATTTTTCCTTGGACAGAGCGCTGGCAATGGCATAGACTACGCCGGGACAGTCGCGTCCGATGACAGAAATGACAATGTGATTCACGGTCGCCTCGATGCAAAAAGAGGGTTTGGGCCCGGCGTGAAAAGCCGCGCAGGGCCATGATCTCGGGAAATGCGAAAAGGATAGACGGGAACGGCGAGAACCGTCAAGCGATGTTTGGACTTCTGCGGTTTTTCAAAGATGTTAAAAATAAAGATAGAGGAGCTAGGAATATATCAACAATTATAGTGTTAATAATATATTATAATTCTGGAATACCAAGATATTTTAAATAATTAAATGTACCGTCGTAATATTCTTGTTTACGCGTAATATCGTTATTATTACCCTTAGGTATAAATATAACTAAACCTTGACGTGCACGAGTAAGAAGCACTCTATAGGCATTTTTTAAATATCGTCTTTTTTCTATAGAATGAATGTTGTTCCATTTTGATCCTTTAAAAGTATAATATTCCCATTTTCCATTATAAAAACGATAATCAGCATCCCATGCTATAAGTGCATAGTCAAGTTCTAGGCCTTGAATATCAAATTCAGTAACGACATCTTCGAGCATATAACTAGAACGAACATCATACTTGTCATTAAGAAACCAGTTTTCAATAGATATAGCATTTTTTACAAATATGCCGTCAGCCTTGAGTCGTAATCCTCCACTACTTGCAAGAAGGCCACAGCGTGTTGTTCCTTGGCATTGATTTTTTATCCAATCTTTTGCATGGTTTAAATCTCTAGTTAATACTATAGGGTAGTTGTTTTTTATATAAAAGTGATAGAGATTACGTGCTTCATTGATTTTAATATCAAGTATATATTTTATAAAATCTGATAAATATGGACTTCTAAAGGAACGTATTGATGTATTTAGATGTAAATTTTCTTTTTTTGATATATTTAAATTAGATATTATATCATTCCATGAACGTCCATACATATATTCATCATTACTAATGTGAGAAGAAATATAAATATTCCAATGAGAAAAACGACGACGTAAGGCGTCAAACCATTCTGGAAGGCCGGCCTCTCCTGTATTAATTTCTTGACCTCCACCAACAAGACAAAGAATAACTGCCCAGTCTTGATGCCTATCCATAGTGCTGATTAAAAATTCAGGTTCACTGTATGGAAAATATAAAATACCTTTTTTTGATGACATGAATTTTTGTATCATGTCATGAGTCCAAGCTCTTTGGGCTTCATCAAATATGGTAATGTGTTCTGGAGGAATGTTGTTATTTTCTACAAACGAATCACGATATTTATGAATAATTTGAATAAAAGAAGAAGCGCTTCTTAATGCATCAGATTTTGATAAGTAACGACCATAATTTTTTTCTTGTTTTACTTTGTCACGAGCAAGAGCCTCTTGTAGAACTGTTACAAGAGGAAAATTTCCAGAAAGATATACGGCATGTTCTCCTTGTCGTGCATTTGATCGTTGAATAGCAATATTTAAACCAATTAATGTTTTTCCAGCTCCAGGTACTCCAGTTATAAAGCAAATAGATTTTTTATGTTTTTCTTTACTAAAATTTATTATTTTATTAATTTCGTCAGTAGTAATAGTTAAGTTTTTTGCTCCAGCATCACTTCGTGTAATATCTGTAACATGATGTCCATAATATAATGCTTGAGCAGCTTCAATAATTGTAGGTGTTGGAAAATATTCGGAATTTTCCCATTCTATATAGTTGAAATTTTTTTCAATAAAATGCGATGATATGACATTAATTGCATTTTTTATATTTGAAGAGTTACAGCATATGGGGTTAATAATTTTATTATTTTCTTGTATTTTTATATTTTTATCTTCTGCATGTGTCGAAACAACAATTGGTACAATAAGTTTATTATGGCTTTCTTTTTGAAAATTACGCAAATCTAAAGCGTAATCATATACTTGATCTATTGATGAATTTTTATAATAAGTATCTCCACATTTAAATTCTAATATAAATATAATATTTTTATATATTAAGATAGTATCAACTCTTTTTCCCATCCTTGGAATAATGTACTCAAAAATAATCCTTCCTTCTTTTAAAGTATTTAATTGCTCTTTTAATATTTCTATTTCTAATTCCCATGCATATATCTGGTTTGATGTTACAGCATGAGATATATTATTAGATTGAATAATTCCAAGGATTTCTTGATTGGACTGATCTAAAAATTTTTTAATATCTTCAGAGTAGTAAGATACTAATTTTTTCATATCATTATGCTTGTAATCTGTTTTTAGCGTTTGTGGCTTCTCCGCCACTGCCAGGGGGGCGTCGGGTCGTCGTCCTTCCACAGACCGAGTTTTTCTTTTCGGGCCATGGCCTCTTCCACCTTCCAGGTCTTGCAGATGTCTCCTGTGCAGAAGTAATCGTACACCCATGCCATGCCTGCCTGTATCTGACGCTGATTTACGGAGCGTTCATCAATGCCGTTTCCCTCGACAAGGTACACGATGGCCACGGAGCGCTTGTAGTTGTCCAGGTACATGGTTTTCAGGCGCAGATCCTTGCCCTTGATGAGCGTTGTCAGGTGCTGGCGCGACTGTTTGCCGAAGCGCTGGGCGCTTTCCGGTGCATCAATGCCGTAAAGGCGCACGCGAACGATGCGGTTTTTTTCGTCCTTCAACTCGAAACTGTCACCGTCGGCGGCACGGACGAGGCGGTATTCTCTGTCGTCCGCCGCAGGAGTCGCTTTTCCGGCGGAAGCTGCGCGGAGGCTTTTGATCGCGCTTTTTGCGGCATCCGTCACATTTTTTTCAACGGACTGACTTTTTCTGGAGACGGCTTCCTGCGTGACCTGCCGGACGGCGTCTTCCGGTCTGTCCACGGAACCCACGTAGGCGGCCACCATGAGAAGCACGCACAGAATGGCGGCTTCCAGGCCGTAGCGACCGGAGCCCTTTCGTCTGCGGGGAAAGAAGGACTTACGCTTTTTCATCGGCAGGCGCGGCGTTTTGCAGAAGTTCTTTCAGCGCCGCCGCGATGCCGGAAACGTTGAGTCCCACGTCGGCGCGCAGTCGGCGAACCGGGCCATGGGGAATGAAGCGGTCGGGCAGTCCGAGGCGGCGGATTTTGAGATGTCCGAGGGCGTCGTGATCGGCAAGAAGTTCCAGAACGGCGGAGGAGAAACCGCCGAGACGACTGTTTTCTTCCACAATCAGCAGCGCGTCGTTTTGAAATGCAAGCTCGAGTATCTGCTTTTCCGGCAGAGGTTTTACCCAGCAGGCGTCGAACACGGAGGCGAGAAGGCCGGTTTTTTCCGCCGTCCAGAGCGAGGCTTCCACACTGGGAAAGGCGCGCTGTCCGGCGGCCAGTATGCATACCTTCGTATTGCCGCGCAGAAGAAGCTGGCCCTCGCCGGGATGAGGATAGTCTCCGGGATTCTGAAGAGCTCCCGCAAATCTGAGGCGCGATGCGTCGAGCTTGCGGCCGCTTCCGCGCGGATAGCGCAAAGCTATGGGCTTGTCCATGGAGAGAGCGATGGCAAGCGCTTTCTTGAGCGAAGCCTCGTCGCGGGGCGCGCCAAGCGTGATGTTGGGGACCACGCGCAGCCATGACAGATCGAACGCGCCATGATGCGTTGGACCGTCTTCGCCCACGAGACCGGCTCTGTCGAGACAGAAGGTGACGGGCAGATTCTGCAGGCAGACGTCGTGTATGATCTGATCGTAGGCACGCTGCATGAACGTGGAGTAGATGGCTACCACCGGATGAAAGCCGCGCGAGGCGAGTCCTGCGGCAAAGGTGACGGCGTGTTCTTCGCAGATGCCCACGTCGGCGAAGCGCTCCGGAAAGCGTTCATGGAAGAGCTGAAGGCCGGTACCGTCGGGCATGGCTGCCGTGATGGCAAATATTCCGGGATCCTTTTCGGCAAGGCGGCAGAGCTCCTCGCCGAAGGCATGACTGAATCCCGGGCCGGAAGGCTTCCAGCCTTTGGGCTGGGGAGGCACGTCTATTTCGTCGGCCACGGAAGCGGAAATGCCGTGAAAGTGCGAGGGATCGTTTTCGGCAGGGCCGTACCCCTTGCCCTTGAGCGTGCGTATGTGCAGAAGAACGGGCATGTCGAGCTGCTTGGCGGCTTCGAGATGCCGTTCGAGCTGGGCAATGTCGTGGCCGTTGATGGGGCCTATGTAGTTGAACTGGAAGGCCTCGAAGAGCATGCCCGGAGTAAAGAACGATTTGAAGCTGACTTCTCCCTTGCGGATGATGTCCACGATGGAATCGCCCTTGGGCAGGCGCGAAAGAACCCTGGCCACGTGCTGCTTGATGTGCATGACCGTGCTGTGGGACAGGTTGCGGCTGAGAAAGCGGGAGAGAGCCCCCGTATTCTCGGAAATGGACATCTTGTTGTCGTTGAGAATGACGATGAGCCTGTTGCCCATGCCTCCTGCCTGATTCAGTGCTTCAAGCGCCATGCCGCCGGAGAGCGCACCGTCGCCGATGACGGCGACCACGTGTTCCCTGCCGCCTCGAAGGTCGCGCGCGGCGGCCATGCCGAGGGCGGCGGAAATGGAGGTGGAGGCGTGCCCTACGCCGAAATAGTCGTAGGGACTTTCCGAGCGGTTGGGAAAACCGGAAAGTCCGCCGTAGCGGCGCAGCGTGTCGAAGCGGTCAGCCCTTCCCGTAAGCAGCTTCCAGGGGTAGCTTTGATGTCCCACGTCCCAGACAATGGGATCGCGTGCGGGATCGAAGCAGGAAAGCAGAGCTATGGTGAGTTCCACTACGCCGAGGGACGGGGCAAGATGTCCGCCGTTCTGTGTGACCACGCGGATGATGGTGTCCCGCAGCTCCTGTGCCAGTTCCTGCTTGAGGGAGAGGGAGAGCCCTGGGATGTCCTCGGGAAGACGCAGGCTGGAGAGCAGGGGCTTGTCGGTCATGGGAATCCTTGAGGAGATTAGTGCGTACGGTTGACGAGTTTGCGGGCGGTTTCGCGCAGAAATTCGGCATCGGGGCCGGAAAATACGCCGTTCAGTGCCTGTTCGGCGGCCTGACAGTGTCTGCGAGCCAGTTCTCGCGCTTTTTCCAGGCCGACGAGGGACGGCCAGGTGGCCTTGTCGCTTTCTGCGTCGTGGCGGACCTCTTTGCCTACTGTGGCCTCGTCGCCAACGACATCAAGTATATCATCGGTTATCTGAAACGCAATGCCCAATTCACTGCCGTAGCAACGCGCTGCATGACGTTCTTCCGGAGAGGCCTGCGCGAGCACTGCGCCGCATTCACAGGCGTTGAACAACAGAGCTCCGGTTTTTTTTTCATTGAGAATGCGCAGCTCTTCCAGAGAAAGTTTTTTCCCTTCTCCCTGCAGGTCCAGCATCTGCCCTCCGACCATGCCCGCGGCTCCGGCTGCGTCGGCCGTGAGCCGCACGGCTTCAAGCAGCGCATGCACGGGCACGTTTGCACGCGTCATCTGGCTGAAGGCGTTGGTCAGCAGCGCGTCGCCCGCAAGAATGGCCGTAGCCTCGTCGAAGGCCTTGTGGCAGGTGGGGCAGCCTCGGCGCAGATCGTCGTCATCCATGGCGGGCAGGTCATCGTGAATGAGCGAGTAGGTGTGTATCATTTCCAGACCGGCGGCAAAGGGCAGAACGGCCTCGGTTATTTCTTCGACCCGGTCCTTCGCACAGGCGCGGGCCACGGCAAGGCAGAGCACGGGGCGCAGTCTCTTGCCCCCGGCAAGAAGGCTGTAGCGCATGGCGTCGGACAGACGGGAAGGTATTTCCTTGTCGAGAAAGGCAGCGGAGAGGTACTGTTCCACTCTGCCGCGAAGATCTGCGGGCATATGTCCCCCTTGCATGATGAAAGCCGCCCCTGAGGGGCCGCCGGAACGCGTTCCGGCTCGGTTAATTGTCTTCTTCCTGGCTGCCGGCGTCAAAGGGCTCGGTGCCCGCTTCCGTGCAGAGACGTATGTCGTGACGTGCCTTTTCCAGTTGTTCACGACAGGCGGCGGCGTGGGCCAGGCCTTCCTTATACAGGGCCACGCTTTCTTCAAGCGGGCTGTCGCCGGTTTCCAGAGCGGTCACTATGGCCTGGAGCCGCGCCAGTCGTTCTTCAAAGGTGGGTTCTTTCTTTTTCATCGGGCACTCCGGTTTTTTCCGGCCGGTTGCTTGTTGTCGAAAATGCTGCGGGTAGGGCCGCCCACAAGATGCGGAGGGTCTGAGAAAAGGGGCATGACGTCCACAGCCGTGCCCTGAATCAGAAGACCGAGATGCAGATGCGGCCCGGTCACGCGCCCCGTGGAGCCGGAACGACCGATGACCTGTCCCCTTCTTACGCTCTGTCCGGGCGTGACGTCAAAGGCTGAGAGATGCGCGTATGTGCTCACGACGCCCTGTCCGTGATCGACGTATACAATATTGCCCCCGAAATACTGCGCTTCGGAGAGAATGACGGTTCCGTCGGCCACGGCGAGAACTTTTGCGCCTTCCGGACTGCGCATGTCCGTGCCCTTGTGCGGCGCACGGGGCTTGCCGTTGAACACGCGGCGACCTCCGAAGGGACTGGTCACTCCTCCGGGAACCGGCTTCAGCAGCGGCAGCGTCCAGCGCTTTTCCGTGCGTACGGCAAGCGCTTTCCGGCTGTGTTTCACGTCGCGGGCTATCTGTTCCTGTACCTCGCGGGGAGGTTCCACGTATTTTGGGGCCACCTTCAGAATGCTTTCGGGCCACGGCACGGATACGGCCGTCACCGAAACGGACTGCGTTTTTCCGTTGATCGTCAGCATGAGGGAATGCTGGCCCCGTGCGTCCAGCGGCATGGCCAGAAGCATTTCCGCCTTCCAGAGGTCGTCTGCTTCGCGCAGGGCCTGCACGCGGAAGCTCTCGCCGCGCCAGGCAAAGACCGCTTCAAAGGGCGCGGAGTCCGTGACGGCTGCCGGAAAGGCATGGCCCTGACTTACCTTGTCGGGCACGGAAATTTTTGCAGCTTCCGCATTTGCTGAAAGAGCGAAAATGAGCATGAGCGCGAGCAGAAGTCGTTTCATGAGACAATCCGTCCGGGTGGGGTGAAAAGGTAGGGGAAAATCATGACTGCCGGGCGTCGTCGGGCTCCGACGGCTCCGTGCCGGTCACGGTGCCGAAGATGCGCCCGTCGGCAAGCATGACGGAAATCGCTCGTCCCGGCGAGGTCTGCGTGACGGAACGCAGGAGCTTTCCCCGCTCGTCGCAGGCCATGGCGTAGCCCCGGTGCAGAGGGGCAAAGGGATCAAGCGCCTGGAGGCGCGCTTCCAGCCGCGTGAGTGCCTTCTCTTCCGCCATGCCCGTCATGCGTCCGAGGGGCAGAAGCGCCGCTTTTCGTCGTTCCACCTCGGCTTCGGCCCGTTGAAGACGGGCTTCTCCCGCGCCGGCAAGGCGCAGGGAAAGTCGTTCCAGCGTTGAAGCGAGAGCATCCATGCGGGAGGTCTGGGCGCGCAGTGCCGCCCTCAGGGTTTCCACGGTACGCGCGTCTTTTTCCACACGTTGTTCCAGACCGGCGCGCATGCGCCGCATCAGTGCATCCAGTCGTTCGTTCTGAGCCCGCATCCTTTCCGAGGGCGAGAGAAGAGAAAGCGCGCGGCGGGCGTGTTCGAGCCGGAGTGTCAGCGTGTTCATCCTGCGGGAGAGGCCCGTCTGAAGCGCCGTTTCCAGCCCGTCGACGTGCTGGGCGAGAACATGACGTTCCTGCCAGAGAATCTGGGCGGTGTGGCTCGGGGTGGCGGCGGAATAGTCGGCCGTGAAGTCAGTGATGCTGTGGTCGATTTCGTGGCCTATGCCCGCAAGCACGGGAATGGGACAGCGGTATACGGCCCGGGCTACGCGTTCGTCGTTGAAGGCCCAGAGATCCTGTACGGAACCGCCGCCACGGATGAGCACGACGACTTCGGCCCAGGCGTCGCGTCCGGCTTTGTCCAGCGCTTCCACGATGCGCGGGGGCGCGTCTTCTCCCTGCACGGGGACGGGATAGATGCGTATTTCCGAGCCGAGGCCTCGCGTCGAGCTTATGCGGATGAAGTCGCGTATGGCGGCTCCGCCGGGTGCGGTGATGACGGCGACCTTCCTGGGCTCGCGGGGAATGGACCTTTTTCTGGCCGCATCGAACAGCCCTTCGGCTGCGAGCCTGCGCTTGAGAGCTTCAAATTCCTGATGCCACAGACCGAGTCCTGCGGTCTGCGCGAGATCGACGATCATCTGATACTGGCCGCGCGCTCCGTAGACCGTAAGACGCCCGGCGCAGACGAGCGTCTGGCCGTTTTCCATGGTGCGTGCAAGGCTCGGTCGAGGTCCGTCTTCCCAGACTTCCCCGGTAAGCGGATCGAAGGCTTCGTCCTTCTGCTGCCGTTTGAACCAGACGCAGTTCAGCAGGCTGTCGTCTTCTTTCAGGGAAAAGTAGACATGGCCGGAAGAGGGGCGAGAGAGGTTGGTTACCTCGCCCTGCACCCAGACGTATGGAAAGCGGGCTTCCACGGTCTGGCGCAGTCGCTCCGTCACCTGTCGCACGCTGAGAATGGCGTCCATGTCTCGTCTCCGAAAAAATGTCCGTGTCGAAAAGTGCGGGAGAAAAACGCTTTCGGCGCGGAGGACGTGCGTCTGCGGCTTCAGAAAAGGGGAAAAGTTCTCTTCTTGGCGCATCCGCGGGATAAACGTGTCCGCCCCGGGCGTCTTCCCGTGAAGGAAGAAGCGCGGAGCGGAAAATGCCGCCGGGGCAGAGCCCCGGCGGCGTCATGTCAGCGCTTCCAGCATTCCAGCACGGACTGATACCAGGCGGGGAAGTCCTGCTCGAAGCTGTCGGCGGGAATGGTGGACTTTTCGCCGGTGCGGCGGTTCTTCACTTCCACCACGCCCTGAGCAAGGCCCTTGCCGCCCACGGTGATCTGGATGGGCAGACCGATGAGGTCGGCGTCCTTGAACTTCACGCCGGGGCGCTCCTCGCGGTCGTCGTACAGCGTTTCCATGCCGCGCGCGGTGAGGAAGGCGTCGATGGCGTCGCACTTGGCGGCCACGTCGGCGTTCTTCGGGTCGAGGCAGACGATGTGCGCGTCGAAGGGCGCGAGCTGCGGCGGGAACATGATGCCGTGCTCGTCGAAGTTCTGTTCGATGCAGGCGGCCACCACGCGGGATACGCCGATGCCGTAGCAGCCCATGATCATGAGCTTTTCCTTGCCGTTTTCGTCAAGGAACACGGCGTGCAGCGCTTCGCTGTACTTGGTGCCGAGCTTGAAGATGTGGCCCACCTCGATGCCGCGCTTGATTTCCAGCGGACGGCCGCAGCAGGGGCAGGGATCGCCGGCCACGGCGTTGCGCAGATCCGCCCATTCGATGGGCAGGGTGACGTCGCGCACGAGGCTCACGTGCCGCACATGGGCGTCGGCCTTGTTGGCTCCGGCAATCCAGTCGTTGGCGGCCATGAGTTCCTTGTCGGCGTAGATCTTTTCCACTCCGGCAAGTCCGACGGGACCGGCAAAGCCCACGGGCGCACCGGTCATGGCCTGCACCTGTTCGGGCGTGGCGAACTGGATGTCGTCGGCGTCGATGAGATGGGCGAGCTTGATTTCGTTGAGCTCGCGGTCGCCGCGCAGAAGCACGGCCACGGGCTTGCCGTCGGCCATGAAGAGCAGGGTCTTGATGAGCTTGTCCGCAGACACGCCGAGGAAGGCGCATACTTCCTCAATGGTGTGCTGGCCGGGCGTGGCCACTTCTTCCATGACGGGACAGGGCGTTTCGTCCTGCGTGAAGGTCGTGCTGATGGGGGCGCGCTCCACGTTGGCGGCCCAGGTGCACTCGGGCCAGTTGGTGCAGGCGGCAATGGCGTCTTCGCCGGTTTCGGCAAGAACCATGAACTCATGGGAGAAGTTACCGCCGATGGCGCCGGAGTCGGCTTCCACGGGACGGAAGTCGAGGCCCATGCTGCTGAATATCTTGTGATAGGCGTCCTTCATGGAAGCGTAGCTTCTGTTCGCGCCCTCGTCGTCCACGTCGAAGGAATAGCCGTCCTTCATGAGAAATTCGCGGCCGCGCATGAGGCCGAAGCGGGGACGCACCTCGTCGCGGAATTTGGTCTGAATCTGATACAGGTTCAGGGGAAGCTGGCGGTAGGACTTCACTTCGCCGCGCAGAAGGTCGGTCATGACCTCTTCATGGGTGGGGCCGAGGCAGTAGTCGCGGTCGTGCCTGTCCTGAAAGCGCAGAAGCTCCTTGCCGTACTTCTTCCAGCGGCCGGATTCCTGCCACAGTTCGGCGGGCTGCACCATGGGAAGCAGCACTTCAATGGCTCCGGCGGCGTTCATTTCGCGGCGGACGATGTCCTTGGCCTTTTCCAGGGTGCGGAGGCCGAGCGGCAGCCAGGTGTAGATGCCGCTCGTGAGCTTGCGAATCATGCCCGCGCGCACCAGCAGCTTGTGGCTGATGACTTCGGCGTCGGCGGGGGCTTCCTTCAGGGTGGGGATGTAGTAACGGCTCCAGCGCATAGAGGATCCTTCAGTCGTTAGGGGTAAGAAGTTTGTCGAGTTCTTCAAGAAAGGCCGCAAGCAGCGCTTCCTGACCGTTCACGGAACGCAGGATTCTGCCCTTGCGGAAAATGACGCCCTTGTCGCGTCCGCCGGCCAGACCGATGTCGGCCTCGCGGGCTTCTCCCGGCCCGTTGACCACGCAGCCCATGACGGCGATCTTGAGACGGCTTTTTGCGGCTGCGGGGTGGGTCTGCACGTATTCCTCGACCTTTTCGGCCATGCCGATGAGGTCTATTTCCGTGCGGCCGCAGGTGGGGCAGGACACGATTTCCGGTCCGCGGCTGCGAAGGCCCGTGGCCCGCAGAATTTCCCAGGCCACGGCCACTTCCCGCACGGGGTCGGCCGTGAGAGAGACGCGTATGGTATCGCCTATGCCCTCAAAAAGCAAAAGGCCGAGTCCCACCGCGGATTTTACCGTGCCGCGCATGGGCGTGCCCGCCTCGGTGACGCCGAGATGCAGGGGATAGTCCGCCCGCTCCGCCATGAGGCGGTAGGAGGCTATGGTGTCGGGCACGGAGGAGGACTTGAGGGACACCTTGATGTCGTAGAAACCGCGTTTTTCCAGCATGCGAACGTGGGAGAGCGCGCTTTCCACCAGTGCTTCGGGCGTGGGACCTCCGTAGCGTTCGAGGAGATCCTTTTCCACGGAACCGCTGTTCACGCCCACGCGTATGACGGCGCCGTTTGCCTTTGCGGCCGCGGCAAGGCTGTCCACGGGCCCTTCGCCGCCGATGTTGCCGGGATTGATGCGCAGTCCCCTGAGCCCTGCGTCGAGCGCGGCAAGCGCCAGGCGGTAGTCGAAGTGAATGTCGGCCACGAGGGGCACGGGCGAGCGGTCGGCGATGGTTCTGAGCGCGGAGGCTGCCTTTTCGTCGGGCACGGCGAGGCGCACCACCTCGCAGCCTGCGGCGCAGAGCCTTTGAATCTGTTCCAGCGTGGCCTCGGCGTCGCGCGTGTCGGTATTGGTCATGCTCTGCACCACGACGGGCGCGCCGCCGCCGATGAGCACGTTGCCGAGCTTGAGCTGCCTGGTGTGATTTCTGTGGGGAGCGTTCATGATTTCTCCTTGAAGGCGCGCAGATGGTGTAGCGCGTCCCAGGTATAGATGACAAGAGCCAGCCATATGACGGGGAAGGATATCATGTCGGAAGGCTTCATGCTTTCGCCGAGCACGGTGATGGCCAGAAGAAAGGATATGGAAGGGCTGACGTACTGGAGTATGCCTATGGAGGCCAGGGTGACGCGGCGCGCGGCATAGCCGAACATGAGAAGAGGCAGGCCCGTGAAGGCGATGGTGCTCACGAGCAGCACGGGTCTGAGCGGACCGTATCCCACGATGCCGAAGCCTTCTTCCGTGAATCCGAGCCAGAGAAGCGCGGCGGGCATGAGCATGAGCGCCTGCACGAACAGGCTGGGAGCCGAAGCCATGCGCAGGGTTTTCTGCACATAGCCGTACAGGGCGAAGGAGAGCGCAAGGATGAAGCCTATCCAGGGAATGTGCCCGTAGGCGATGATGCTGGCCGCCACGCCCACGAAGGCCAGAGCGATGGCCGCAGCCTGCGGGCGCGAGAGCGTTTCGCCGAGGAAAAGCCGCCCCATGAGCACGTTGAGAAGAGGCGTGATGAAGTAGCCGAGCGAGGATTCCACGATGCGGCCGCTCGTGACGGCCAGCAGATACACGCTCCAGTTGAGGCCGAGCAGAAGCGCGGCGGCGAAGAGAGGCAGCAGCAGTTTTTTGTTTTCGAGCGCCGTTCTGACGGCATGGAACTGGCGGCTTGCCGCGAGCACGAGCCCGAGGAAGACCACGGTCCATATCATGCGGTGCGCCATGATGGAAATGGGATTCAGACCGCCGAGCAGCGGCCAGAAAAGCACGGCGACGCCCCAGAGCAGATGGGCGAAAAGTCCCGCTCCGGTGCCGGCGCAGGAACCGGAACATTCTTTGGGCAGAAGGGAGGGCAGGTGTGGATGCATCATGGCGGAGAGGGAGAGCTGACGCCCGGAAGGAAGAAGACGCTCCGCGCGGCGGCTGCGGCTTCTCTGCAGTCAGCAAGTCCGCTCTCCCGTGTGAAGGCGGAAGAGCGGACTGCAAGAGACAAGGACTGTTGCCCGCAGAAGCGGGCGGAAGACTGCTCCATCAGGAAACCGGCGTCATGCGGAAGTCCGGACGGAAAGGCAGAGGTCTTCGGGCTGCGCGCTAGCGGTTGAAGGAGCGGGCGTAGAGCTCCACGATGGCGCGGCGGCCCTTGGCTTCGAGGAAGCGGGTGCCGGTGGCGGTGAAGCGGGAATGCTTGATGATGGGATCTTCCTTCTTCACCCAGTCGTCGTTGATCCAGCGGAACCAGGCGTCGCGCTTCTGGTCGAAGACCAGGAGAGGCTTGTTGCACAGCTTGGCGAATTCGGCGCCCCAGCCCGTGCCGCCCTTGACGGTCTTGTCGTCCTGAATTTCACCGACGACCAGCACTTCGCTGCCGCTGCTCACCTGCCAGCAGATGGACTGGAGGACCTTGCGGAACAGGGGAGCGCGGGTGTACTCGCGGCCCATGAGGCGGGAAACATAGGTCATGCTGACGTCCTTGAGCGCCAGTTCGTCCTGAGTGAGCACGCGAACGCCGCGCGTGCGCTCTATCTGATGGCCTTCAAAGCTGTAGTTGAC
>NZ_CALUWV010000037.1 GCF_944324575.1 uncultured Mailhella sp.
TCGACTGGAGCACCCCCCAGACCACCGTGAAGGTTCGTAGGGGTAAGCAGCTCGTCAGTCTTCCCCAGGACGCCTTCGGCAAGAACGCCGTCATGCATCCTGGTCTGAACAGCCGTGACGGTGTGGTGGTCTCCTCTCCTGTGACTGACTGGCTTGACCTGACCGCCTTCTGGGTGCGCGCCGGCTATCTCTCCGGCGACGGTCCCTTCGGTGGTATCGAGAACGATACCGACACCTCCAAGAAGTCCGATCTGTTCTCCGTGGCCGCTGCCCTCAAGTTTGACGGCTTCTCCGTCACTCCTTATGTGATGTACGGCGCCATCGACAAGGGCAACAAGATGCAGGACTCCACCGACGGCACCCTGAACATTGCTGACGGCAACGCCTACTGGTTCGGCGCCACCGCCACCATGACCTACTTCGATCCCTTCACTCTGAAGCTCTCCGGCGTTTACGGCACCATGAACTACGAAGGCGTCGGCGCTCCCAACGATCGCGACGGCTGGTACATCCAGGCCAAGGCTTCCTACAAGACCGCCTACGGTACTCCCGTTCTGGGCGGCTGGTATGCTTCCGGTGACGACAGCGACGCCAAGTACGCCTATCAGGGCTGGATCCCCACTGTCGGCGGCCGTTTCCATCCCACCATCGGCTACAGCGCCGGTGAATATGGTCTGTACGACACCACCGCCCGCCACAACATCGGCGGCACCTGGGGCGTTCAGGCCGGTATCGAAGACGTGTCCTTCCTTGAAAATCTGACCCACGCCTTTACCGTCACCTACTGGCAGGGCACCAACGACAACAAGCTGGCCGGCGGCATGGATCCTTGGCTCTACATGACCAACAGCGACAGCGTTGTTGAATTCAACCTGGTCAACAGCTACGACATCTACAAGAACCTCACCGCTGTTCTCGAACTCTCCTACATGATCACCGACTACGACAAGGGTGACCATGGCATGAAGAACATCGACAAGGACGGCTGGAGCACCGCTCTTAGCTTCGCCTACAAGTTCTAATTCGACGCGGGCCTAGCCCGCGCTGGATGAGATCCGGCTTACGCGGGAGAGGACGCAAGTTCTCTCCCGCATTTTTTTTGATATATCCTTCATGGCCTTGCTTCTCCTCGCAGCGCCTGCCTGGGAGACTCTTCTTCCCGGATGTGGCTGAAAAGCTGACAGATGTCGACGTCGAGCGCGGTGGCCAGCTTGTCCAGTGTCGCCAGCTTGCAGGTAGCTATTCTTCCGTCCTTTGCTCTGGCAATGGTGTCGGGAGCCACCTGAGAGAGGTGCTGCAGGTCTTCATAGGTCAGATTCCTGTGCTTCATGATGATTCCGAGGTTGCTGATTATCATTGACGCATCCCCTCCGAAAGATATGTGTTTTGACAGGGAAAAACTTGACGGGCACTAGGCCATAGCCTAGTATTTTCTTGAAGTTGCATGTAACGGACAGCAGGAGCGAAATATTGTTGTCGCTCCATATCGTATAAGTTTTAATTTTCGGAATATCTGTTTCTTTTCTCCTGTTTTCTGTAAAGTAAAAGTCTGTCAGAGAGCTGCTTATGCTATACAGTTTGAAAAAACAGCTTTCCGTTTCTGAGCTTCATCTGCTGGTTGGGGTTTCCGATTCGCTGGTCATGAATAAAATTTTTGCGTATCTGGAACCCATGGGGTATCAGCTTGACAGCGCTGCGGACAGTGACGAAGTAAGAAACTGTCTGAAGACATCCGCGTATGATGCGCTTGTTCTCGATGCCCTGTTCACCGATCAGAACGGAATTCCCCTTTATACCTGCCTGCGCATGGAAGGCTTCAACAGACCCATCATTCTGCTGGTGCCCGAAAACACGTTGGAAAATCTGCCCCGCTATTTGAACAGCGGAGCCGATGACATCGTAACGAGTCCCGTGCATCTGCTGGAGCTTGAGGCCCGTATTCTGGCCTCCATACGTCTTTCCAAGGCTCATCTGTCTTCTTCCCGGCTGAGCTGGGCGGGTATAGAGCTTGACTCTCAGGCGCATACCGTCACGTGTGACGGGAAGAGCATGCATCTTCCTCCCATGGCATTCACACTTCTGGCACGCCTCATGAAGGCCGCTCCCAATGTGGTCAGCCGCAGCGAGCTGCAAAATGAGCTTTATGGCGACACGCCTCCCAACAGCGATGCGCTCCGCACCTACATCCACATTTTGCGGAGCCATCTCGAAAAGCAGAACAAGCCCATTCTCAAGACGGTGCCGCGTGTCGGTTTCCGTTTGACGCCTCTTCCGTGACGACTGAGAACCGGAAGGAAAAAGTGCCGATATCGTGCTGTCCTGAAGGACGCATGATGTCGGTACTTTTGTATATTCATGTCTGCGTTCAGTCGTCATTTTTGTTTGCATGAATGACAGGTGAGATTGTCGTCCGAAGACGTTGACGCTCCTCTCGCGCTTTCAGAGGACAGAGATGCTTTTGCCTCGAACACGCCGTTGGCTGCAATCGGTCATAGTAGTGTTCTAACATAGTCACCTGCGCTGGGAGATCGCCAATAATACTCTGTTACACTTTGAAAGATAGGCCTTTTTGGAAGTCTGGTTATCTTCCCGCAACCTGTTGAGTCGGAAGGAAGTCTTTATCTTTACTTTTCCGCAATATTGCTTTCAGCAACGATAGGGACGACCGAGAGCTGTCTGAAGGGATGTCTGTTTTCCTCAACGAGTCAGAGAGCTGGGAAGGAGGCGTGAGCGGGGCTTTCTTGTCCATCTGGGGCGTGCCTGGCAGGCGGCAGCGCCGGGCAGGCACGACGTTTGCAGCGGCTGCCGGGAGAAAGACGGCAGGATGATGCCTTAAGAGGAGAAGCGGAAGAGAGCGGCAGGACTGCAAAGCGGAAAGGCCGGACAGGTTCATGGTAATCAAAGGAGCCGTTTTCCCTTTCGGGAAAACGGCTCCTCGCGGATATGTCCACAGAAGTTTTCGGCATTCCGGTCTTTGAGGGGACGGCGAAGCGTATGCGCCAGAGATTACCAGGTGAGCGTGACCTTGAATGAACAGTCGGCAAAATCGGGCGCGCGGTTGTCCATGCCTATGTTCAGGCGAAAACCGTGGATGGCGGCAATGCGCCGGGTAATGGACAAACCGAGACCGCTGCCGGTTTTTTCCTGACCGGGAGGACGGAAGAAGCGTTCTCCCAGACGCCTGATGCTCTCTTCCGGCAGACAGGCACAATCGTTTTGCACGGTAAGACTGTGCTGTTCCAGCGTTATGCGTATCAGTCCGCCTTCCGTGGTGTAGGCCGTGGCGTTTTCGAGCAGGTTGCGCAACAGCATGGCGAGCAGTGCCTTGTTGCCTTCCACGGAAGCGCTGAGAGACTCTATGCGGGATTCGAGACGGATGCCTGCCTGTTCAAGACGCGGGCCGTAGGACGGCAGAGCCTGTGCCAGAAGCTCGTTCCAGCTTACCGTGGACAGAGAAAGCCCTCCTGTGGACCCCGGGGATCCGGTTCCCTGGGAGGCCTCGAGTCGTGAGAGCGTAAGAAGCTGGTCGATGAGCCGGGAGCAGCGGTCTATGCCCTGCCGAAGGAAGGCGAGCGCTTCGTTTCGTGTTTCCGGATTCATGCCGGGCTGTGCCGCCACCTGTGCCTGAATGCGGAGTCCGGCGAGAGGCGTGCGCAGCTCGTGCGCCGCATCGGAAATGAAGGAACGTTCCCGGGTCAGCATTTCTCCGGTTCGGGCAAAAAAGCCGTTGAGCGACTGTGCCATGGGAAGAACTTCCGAAGGCAGCTTCTGCAGATCCAGCGGCGTGTCGTCTTCCGGTTGCCGGGACTGAAGATCGGCGGCCATGGAGCGCAGGGGCGCGAGCTCGCGGGTGAGCAGCAGAAAGAGGCCGCCGAGAAGCACGGGCAGCAGAATGAGCCATGGGATCATCTGGCCGCCCAGCATTTCCAGCGTCATGTCGCTGCGGTATTCAAGTTCCTGTCCTACGGCGATGACATATTTTCCATCCCGGGAGTTTATCCACAGGATGCGCCATACATCGTCGTCGTTGCGCAAAGGCTCATTGATGAAGCCTCGTCTTGACGGTTCAAAGGGAAAGCGTCCGCCTTTTTTCCCGTCGGCGAGAAGACGGCGGCCGTCCGGCGAGAAGACGGCAAAGGCTATGGCATCCTCTTCCTGCTGGCCGAATCCGTGTTTTTTGACGCCGGGCATCATGTCACCGAGTTTTGGAATCTTCTTCGGCGCGCGTGTGAGATCGGCTACGGCCAGCGTTTTGGCCACCACCATTTGCTGGGAGTCGAAAAATTCGTTGATGTAGTCTCTGCACGTCTGCCAGGTGAACAGTGCGGCGGCAAGCCATGAGGCAAGCATGAAAAGGGAGAAGAAAAGGCTCAGCCTGAGCCTGAGGCTTCTGCGGCTGGCTGGTTGTGAGAGAAGGCGGTTCCACAGACGACCGGCAAGACCTCCGACGCGAAAAAAAAGATCGGGAAGCGTTTTTGCCCATGACGCCGCGGCGTGGAGGCACGCTTGTCCGATCTTGCTGAGCCATGCGCCCGGGCGGGCTTTCATGAGGCGTCTCCCAGAGTGTATCCTACGGAGTGCACGGTCTTTATGAACCCTGACCCCAGTTTGCGACGTATGCGATGCACCAGCACTTCCACGGAATTGCTGCTGACTTCTTCGCCCCAGGGATAGATTTTTTCCTCTATGGCACTGCGGGAAAGCACGCTCTGCCTGTTCAGCAGAAGCAGTTCCACAAGCATGACTTCCTTCTGTCCAAGGGCCACTGGCTGACCGTTCAGGGATACCGTGCGGGTCTGCGGATCGAAGCTGACGGCTCCGTGTGCGAGCTGATGCGAGGTGACCCCGAGCCTGCGCCGTACGAGAGCGCGCAGCCTTGCCGCCACTTCGTCGAGATCAAACGGCTTGCCGAGATAGTCGTCGGCGCCGAGATTGAGACCCTCCACGCGCTGACTGATGGCGTCTCTTGCCGTAAGAATGAGCACGGGAATGTCGTGGCCGGCGGCGCGCCAGTGTTTCAGAACGTCGAGCCCGTCCATGCCGGGCAGTCCAAGATCGAGAATGGCGGCGTCATACGTGGCCGATTCAAGGGCTTTCATGCCGAGCGGACCTTCCTTGAACCAGTCCACGGCAAAGCCCATGGCGGGAAGTCCCATTTTAAGCCCGTTTCCTATGAGCGTGTCATCCTCGATGAGAAGAATGCGCATGATGCTCCCTTGTGATTCCGGCGCGCCATAAGGAGGGCGCGCCGGTCGGAATTTACTTCTTGATGATGCGCTTTACGTCGATGCCGAGTTCAGACCAGTCCTTTTCCACCTCGCCGGAGATCTCCACCAGGTCGTTGGGACCGACGTTCTGGCCCTGCCAGCGCTTGTGATCGATTTCCACGTTGATGGTCCCGGTGTTGTCCTTGAACAGATAGTGATCGTCGCCGAGGTGCTGCACGATGTGGCCCTGAAGGGTGACGGGAGAGTCGTCGCGCATGTCCCTGGCCTGCTGCACGGTGCTGAGCGCGGGGCCGGGGCCGGTGAAGCCGCCGCCGCGGTTGAATCCGCCGTCAGGTCCCTTGGCGAGAGCGGTCGAAGCGCCGATCATGAGAGAGAGGGCAAGAGAAGCGCCGATGAGGGCGGAAAGCCGGGAAGAACGGGAGGAAAGCATGGTCATAGGAGCCTCCATGAGTATGGTATCTATGTGTTGTTGAGTTGTTGCCTTTTCCACTTGAGGACAGTAGAGCATGAGAAACTTACGTCGTCCTTACATGGGAAAGTTTTTTGTTTTTTGGAGAAAAATTCATCCTTGTCATTGTTAATAAGCAGTTCCGGCGCGCAGGGAAGAGGGAGAGCATTGAAAAAGCCGCATCATGCCGCAGGGGGCGAATGACGCGGCTCGAAGCGGCGCCCGGAAGAGTGCTCTTTTCCGCCGGGTGTTCTGCTCTCGGGGAGAGGGGGCGAGCGGTGCAGGATGGCGCATCGTCTGCCGAAGTAGCGGAGTTCTTCGTCAGCAGGAACACGGACAGAATCGGGGAAGCGAGAATACACGTGCCGCCGCAGCGCCGGAAATGCCGAAGAAAACGACCGGCCTGCCGATGTCCACAAAGTTGACGAAGGTGCCGTTGCACAGCGTGCTTCCCGTGCAGAGCACGAGTTCTGACCAGTCGAGCACCGCATCCCGGTAGCCCGTGCCGCCGTGTTCGATGGTGACGCCGGATTTCACGCTGCCCACGAACTGCGGATTCATGTCCAGAACGCGCAGGGGAAAATCCTGAGACAGTCTGGCGGTAAGGGCGGGCTGATAGCCAACGAGCGCGATGCGGGGGCTGCCGAAGTTTTCGCGGACGTAGGCTGCGTATGCTTCGGCGCAGCGTTCCAGATCGTCGTTTTTGCAGTGAACGGTGTGGTCGATGTCCCCGGTGTGGCGCATGACGGCATTCAACGTGGCGATCAGCAGGGCCCGTCCGTGCGGATCGTTTTCCGTATCGAGGGAGAGCACGTCGTCGAGAGTGCCGCAGAATTCCGAAGGGGCGTCCGTGAAGGCCTGTCCGAGAGCGTCGCCGAACCTTGCCTGAAGCATGACTTCTTTGCCAGCGAGGATGGGGTAATCTTTGCGGATCGTGCGTCCTATGGCTTCTTCCGGAGACAGCCCGCGGCTTTTCAGCGCTATGGGGCGTTCGTTGAGACGGTTGGTGTCGACAAGACGCTTCAATTCCTGCCTGAGTCGCCGGTAAAGTTCCTGTGTGGTCATGCGTTATCCTCCAGACCGAGAAAGGCGTTGAGCCCTGCATGGTTACTGCGTGCGAAAAGATCTTCTGAACGGCGTATGCAGAGCATGTTTCCGTGGTCCATGATGCCTATGCGGGAGGCGAGCATCTGCGCTTCCCGGAAGTCGTGGGTCACGAAGAGCACCGCACAGTCGAATTTCTGCGGTATGGTCCGAACCTCGTCGTAAAGCTTTTTTTTCGTGGCCGGGTCGAGCGAGGAGAACGGTTCGTCGAGAAGCAGCAGGCGCGGTCTGAGCACCAGAGCCCTGGCCAGAGCGACGCGCTGTTTTTCTCCGCCGCTCAGCGTTTGCGGATAGCTCTTCAGCACATGCTCGATGCCGAGCATGGAGGCGATGTCCCGCGTCCTGTTCTTCTGTTCGTCTCGGGGAGCATGGCGGACGCGCAGACCGTAGGCAATGTTGGCTTCCACGCTCATATGGGGAAAAAGCGCGTGATCCTGATACACGAAGCCTATGCGGCGTTCGGTCAGGGGAATGTCCTGTACCGGAGATCCGTAGAGAAGCACCTTGCCGCCTTCTGGTGCGTAGAATCCGGCCGCCGATTCCAGAAGAAGCGTTTTTCCTGCTCCCGTGCGGCCGAGAATGGCGAACGTTTCTCTTTCTTCCAGGGCAAAGGAAATGTTTCTGATGTGCATGCTGCCTCTGGTGAGGCAGAAATTATCGAAGGTGAGCGGCGTCATGGGCGGAGTGCTCCTTCCATGCGGCTGGCGGTGCGGCGTCGAAGCAGGGTGGAGAGCAGAAGAGCCGTGCCCGACAGCGCCAGCAGGATGATGGCCGAGGCCATGGCCATGCCGTTGTCGCCCGTGCTTATATTGAGGTAGATGCTTGCCGGGAGGGTTTCCGTCTTCATGCGCGTGACGCCCACGAGCATGAGCGTCGCGCCGAATTCTCCCACGGCGCGTGACCAGGTGAGTATGGCGGCCATGAGTATGGAATTGCGGCACAGAGGCAGCGTGATGGTGCAGAACCGTTGCCAGCGCGAGGCTCCGAGCGTGCCTGCAATGAATTCCAGCCTGCCGTCCAGCTCTTCCAGTGCCGTGCGCATGAGTCGTATGACAAAGGGAATGTTGACGAGCCATTGCGCCATGACGATGCCCGCCGGCTCAAAGATGACGCGTATGCCGAAGTCTCTGAGCATCTTGCCCGCCCCCGAGGAAAACATCATGAGCAGGCACAGGCCGAGCACGAGATAGGGCAGCGACAGCGGCAGTTCCAGCACAAGGCGGCAGAGACTGCGCAGCGGCATTCTGCACCGCGCCAGGGCATACGCACAGGGAATGCCCACGACAAAGCACAGCAGCGTGGAAAGCGTGGAAGTGACAAGGCTCAGCCGTATGGAGAAAAGCACTTCCTTCGAGCGGAGAGCTTCGGCAAGAAAAGGCAGCCCGCCGACGATGATGGTGCCGATGGCGGCCGTGAGAAAGATAATGGTCAGGAAGGCGATGAAAAGGCTTGCGCCGTCAAAGAGGGACATCTTCAGTTTCATGGCGCGCAGAGCTCCTGACGCCGCGATGCGCAGGCGAAGGAAGAAGATGGGGGAGCCGTCTGCCGTAGGAGAGGATGCACGACCTTCAGGGCGGACGGCTCCCGGAAGATCAGTTCAGAACGACGTATCCGTGCTTTTCCCAGATGGCGCGGGCCTCGTCGGAATTCAGAAACTCAAGGAAGCGCTTCTGCCCCTCGGGATTGACGGAAAAGGAGAGAGACGCCGCGGGAATGGTCTTCACATAGGCATTCATGGCCGGGTCGCTCACGATGTCCATGGCGGGAGAGACGTTTTCCTTCCATACGATGATGGCATCGCATTCGCCCGCGTTCAGCGCGTTGAAGATGGAGGGCGCCGTTACGCCGCGGCTGACCACGTTGACCTTGCCGGCAATACCGGCGTCGGCAATGGCCTTGTCCGCAATCTTGCCGATGGGCGTGGCCCTGGCGTCGCCGAGAACGACCCTGAGAGTACTGTCGCCGAGGTCTTTGACGCCTCTGATGTTTTTGGGGTTGCCCTTTGCCACGGCGAGCACGGGAACGTGCTTCACGAGATCACGACGGGCGGACACGTATTTTTCCACGGGTTTGAGCTCTTCCGCAGCTCCGGCAATGAAGAAGTCTCCTTCTTGCGCGGTATTGATCTGCGACTGAATCTGCCCCGCATTGGCATAGGTGACTTCCATGTTCACCTGCGTTTTCTGGGTGAAGGCCTCGGCTATTTCGCTGAAGGGCTTCGTCATGCCTGCACCGCAGTATACGTGAAGGGACATTTCGGCATGCGCGGAAAGAGGGAGGGAAAAAAGAATGGCGGTTGCAACACTGAGAAGGGGGGGAAATCTTTTCATGCGATTCTCCATGCCGCACAAAGGCGGTTTTCCGGTGTTGCTCACAGACGAAAACACCAGAACCATGAGGGAAGCCCGGGCATGGAACAAGCGCAGCGTTTTCTTTCCAGACCATGAAGGGTCGTGCGGGAGGCGGCCCCGTTTCCAGAACCACCCTGTGAGCAGAAACTCAGGTCGGAGCGGCATGGCGTGTGCTGTAGCCGGACCGACTCGAAAACTTATTTTTGAAATAGGCAGAGGACGCCTCTTTTGTCAAGCGGGTTTGAAAAAAGGAGGCGTTGCTTTGCAGGGAGCAGGAAAGACTGCGGGCCGGAAGCAGAGGGCTCCGGCGAGGCCCGGTCGTGCCATTACTCGCGGCGGAATCTTTCAGACGAGAGAAGATTTTTCGGTTCGGGCATCGGCGGGCCCGAAAAGGATGCGGTGAAGTTCCCGCTCAAGAAGATCGGCGGCGTCGCTGAGAGGGCCGGAATTGTCTATGCGTATCATCCACTGCCCTGTGACGTTTGCGGGGAGGGGAAGCAGCGCGCTGGAAAGACGTTCTTCCTGCTCGACGAGAGACTCCCGCTTACGCTGCGCGAGTCGCTCGCGCAGCGTGTGGAGCGGCGCAGTCACAAGCACGGGAATAAGGTCGGGGTAGCGAAGAGAGACTTCGTCGAATGCCGCACGGGAGCCGTTGACAAGTACGGAGACGCCGCGTTCGAGGGCTCGGAGCGAGTGAACGGAAATGCCGTACCGGCAGCCGTGGGCAGACCAGTGCAGGGCAAAGCGGCCCGAGGAAGCCAGATGCTCGAAGCGTTCGTGGCTGACGGGAATGTGCCGCTCGCTTTCCGGGGAGAGGGGACGGGTGATGTAGCGTCTGGCCGCAGTGAGGGGCAGGCCGCGAAAGCGTCGTTGCATTTCCAGAATGAGACTGTCCTTGCCCGAGCCGGACGCTCCCATGACATAGATGAGTCTTCCGCGCATGGATTGTTCGCCTTGAAGGGGGGCGGCATGGCCGCCATGAGAAAGAGCCGCAGGGCCCGGAAAATTACGGGATGTCCGCACGGCCTTGAGACGAGGGCGCGTTTCGGACGACGGCCGGTACAG
This sequence comes from uncultured Mailhella sp., assembly GCF_944324575.1. Taxonomy (GTDB): domain Bacteria; phylum Desulfobacterota; class Desulfovibrionia; order Desulfovibrionales; family Desulfovibrionaceae; genus Mailhella. The sequence continues at coordinate 10,197 of NZ_CALUWV010000037.1, forward strand.
TCCTCGTTCCGTTTTTTCATCGCACGCCATAAGGGATGGAAAACGACCATGGTCAGAGTACTCGACAAGGTCAGGCGTCGTCAACGTTCTTCGGGGATGATCGGGGCCGCCGGACACTGGTGGTGACGGTTCAGGGGCGCTGTTCGGGAAGCGGTGCGGGATGTCTGCGCACTTCCCGTTCAAGAATGAACGCGATGAGGAATATGCCGACAAGGTTGAAGACAAGCCGCAGTGCCATGAAGCGGAAGCCGAGCGTGGCGGTCTCGAACATGATGAGCGGAATTTTGGTGGTGGACCAGGCTCCTATGAAAATGAAGACGTTGAGCATGCTCGCGCCCTTTTTCATCATGACTCCGGCCATGGGAAAGGCTGCGTAGAGTGGCCCGGCTGCGGCCGAGCCCAGAATGAATGCCAGCAGCATGCCGCGGGTTCCGGATCCCCGGCCCATGTACTTCATCATGGTTTCTCTGTCCACCCATACGTCCAGAAGACCGAGCAGCACGAAAATGGGCGGCAGAAAGGAGAGCATTTCAAGGACGTTGTCGCCGGTGAGGGCAAAGGCCGTGCAACCGACGGAAGGATAGAGAAAGACAAGCGCGACGTTCACGCCGAAAAGAATGAGAAACATCCGGTAGCGGCGACAGAGCGTGAGAATCACAGGATCACCCCCAGAATGACGGAGGAAACGACGGCGTAGACAAAGGCCAGAGCGTTGCGCATGACGGCGAGCCTTTTTCCGAAAAAGGTGGTCTCAAGCGGCAGCGTGACAAGGCCCACCATCATGAGCGTGGTGAGAAACATGGCCGTCTGGCCGTAGCCTGCGCCGGAGGAGAGCAGAGACGCCGCCAGGGGAAAGGCAATGAAGCCCGGAATGAGCGTGACGGAGCCGACGGCCGCGGCCACGGCCATGCCTGCTGCTCCGGAATCCGCGCCGAGCAGGCGGGTGATGGTTTCCCTGTCGAGCACGGCGAGCATGAGGCCGATGAGCACGAGAATGGACAGAAACTGCGGCAGAATGTTTTCAAAGGACTTCCAGGCTTTTTTCAGTGCCTGTCGGGTCTTTTTCCGGTCCTTTCGGAACGAGAGGACAAGCAGAACGGCGGTGAGCATGTAAAGAGCGGCTGTGGACATGACTAGTGTCCCTTTTCCGTCAGAGGAGCCATGGGCAGGGGGCGCATGGGGGGGATGCCATGGCAGCGGCGCCGCATGTCTTCCGGGCACGGAGTCCGGCCGTCCGGGGCCGGGGATGTTGCGTGCTCCTGCGGTCTTCTGGTGGAGGCCATGGCTTCAAGTTCCCGCGCAAGGTCGAGCAGTCTTTCCCGGCGTATGTCGTAATGCATGAAGTGACCGCGTTTTTCTCCGATGAGCAGGCCTGCGCGGCGAAGAACGCCGAGGTGCTGGGAAACGGCGCTTTCACTCACGTTCAGCGCACGGGCGAGCGCGGAAACGCAGTAGCTGCCCGACAGCAGAAGAAGCACGATGCCGCGCCTGGTGTCGTCCGCCAGTGCGCGAAAAAGAATGGCGTTGTCCATGACGATTCTCTCTGCTCCGCCATGTTCCGCAGCTCTCATGAGTAAGGATGACGCCGCGAAAGTGAGGAGCGTCGGCAGAATTTTAATTAAGTAAATACTTAAATAAAGAGAGGTGTACTGCTTGTCAACGTTGTTCGGCCGCAGGGGAAAGCAGGGCACGAAAAATCCCCGCAGGCGCAGGGCCTGCGGGGATGATGGCACAGGGGCGGCGCGGCTCAGCGTCGCTTCACGCCCAGCATGTCGAAGGACTCCACAGCCGTGCGGAAGGCAATGCCGGAACCGGGTTCGGCGTTGCTGAATTCGGCCTTGATGCTTTCCATGATGCGGTCGCTCTTGTCCTTCGGGCTGAGAATCATGACGAGTTCCTTTTCCGGAACGATGGTGATGCCGAAGAACGTGGCGTCGTCGGGACGGGCCGTGCCGCGCGCGTGAATGACCGTGCCGCCCGTGGCTCCGGCGCTTCTGGCGGCGTCCATGACCTGATCGGCATTGCCGTTGTTGACGATGATGGAAAGAAGTTCGTAGCCGGACTGTTCCGGGCTGTTGTCAGACATGAGGTCCTCCTGAGTCAGGGAAAGAACGGCGGGAGAGGAGACGTGATGCCGGAATGTTTCAATGACATCTATGGTGAACATGATGCCCCGGGTTCGGGAAAGCGCGGGATCGGTGCGCAGGGCTTCCATGACGGGACGGACGAGGGATGAGGGCAAAAGGGCGTAGAGAAGTTCCTTTTCCACGTCGTCAAGGCCGAGGATGCGAAGCCATTTGTTCTGTGCCGTGCCGCGTCCCATGAGCACGGTACCGCCGGGGGCTCCGGCCTTTCTGGCTGCCGCCACGGCGGCGTCGCACTTGTGCCTTTCCATGACGACGACGAGCAGTTTGCCTGCGCTTTCGTTGCGATGGTTGTTCATGAACGATCTCCCGTCCTGCGGCTGAAAACGATGCCGAGAAGCTGTATGGCGATGAGCGGAGTCATGGCGATCATGGCGATGCCGCCGAAGGCGTCCACGGCGGGATTGCCGCCCACGCCCTTGGACACGCCCAGCATGAAGGCGAGAATGAAGGTGGAGGCCATGGGGCCGGAGGCCACGCCGCCGGAGTCGAAGGCGATGGCCGTAAACATTTTCGGGCAGAAGCGCATGAGCAGCATGGCCGCAGCGTACCCGGGAATGAGGAAGAACCACAGGCTCGTACCAGAAATGACCCGGTACATGGCAATGCCCACGGCCAGCGAAACGCCGGCGGAAAGGGCCGTCAGCATGAGGGAGCGGCGGATGGCGCCGCCCGAGACCTGTTCCACCTGTTCGGTGAGAATCCACACGGCAGGCTCGGCGCAGACCACCACGGCCCCCATGACGAGCGCCACGGGGATGAGCAGAAAGCGGTTTTCCGGGCTGGAGAGCAGCGCGCCGAGCGCGTCTCCGGCAGGCATGAATCCGCCCTTCACGCCGAGGAAGAAAAGGATGACGCCAAAGAAGGTGTAGGCAAGGCCCATGACCATGCGCAGCGTCTGTCTGCGGGAAAGTTTGATGAGAAAGAGTCGGAAGAGCAGAAAGAGCACGGCCAGGGGACCGAGAGCCATGGTCACTTCGTGCGTGACTTCGGGCAGCAGGTTCAGAAAGTGCTCTGCAAGACCGGACGCGCCTTCTTCAGCAGCTGCGGAAACGGCGGGTGCGGCGGGAGAGGCGAAGAGCCCGAGCATGAGCACGGCGAGAATGGGCCCCACGGAGGCCAGCCCCACGAAACCGAAGCTGTCGTCTCCGGCACGGCTGCCGCCGCGCACCGCCGCCACGCCTACGCCGAGCGCCATGATGAACGGCACGGTCATGGGACCGGTGGTGGCGCCGCCGGCGTCGAATCCTATGCCGAGGAAGAGATCGGGCGTGAAGAAGGCGCAGAGAAACACTCCGGCGTAGCAGAGAAACAGCAGAAGCTTGAGCGGAAGCTGAAAGATGATGCGTCCCATGGCCACGGCCACGAAAAAGCCCACGCCTGCGGCAATGATGCACACGAGCGCCATGGGCGCGATGACCGGAGCCACGCCCGTGACCTGGGCGGCCAGCACCTGCACGTCGGGTTCGGCCACGGTGATGATGAAGCCCACCACGAAGCCCACGGCCAGCATGAGGGTGAGATTCCGTTTGCCGGTGAGCGTTGAGCCCACCTTCTGGCCTACGGGAAGAACGCCGATGTCGGCTCCGACCAGAAAGAGACCGAGACCTATGATGAAGAGCACGGCGCCCGCGAGAAATCTCGGCAGGGCGTCGCCGAGGGGCGCAACTGTCAGATGAAGCAGGAGTACGAGAACGACGATCGGCACCACCGATATCACGGACTCCTTGCATTTCTCGATGAAGAGCATGGGGCTCCTTTCTGTGTTGATAGGAAACGTTATTGTTAAGATGATGCCAGCAATCGGCAGTCGTGTCCAGAGATGAGGGAGCGTTCGTGCTGAAAAGTTGCGTCAGGCAAGAAAGAAGCGGTAGATGAGGGAGACCAGCAGAAGGCTGAGCGTCACGTAGAGGAAGTTTCTGACCATGCGCGTGCCGATGCGTATGGCCAGATGCGTACCGAGCTGATTGCCGAGGATGTTGGCCACGGCGCACGGAATGCCGACGGAATACAGCGCCACGCCGCCGGAGGCGAACACGGCGAAGGCACCGGCGTTGGAGGCGAGATTGAACACCTTGGCCGTGGCTGAGGCGCGAACGAGTCCCATGTGCAGCACGAGGTGCTGCGCGATGATGAAGAAGCTGCCCGTGCCGGGGCCGAAAAAGCCGTCGTAGGCGCCGATGAAGAACCCCATGATGATGACGCGCAGGAAAAGATGCTTTTCCGGAAGTTCACCTTCTTCACTGACGAGTCTGCCGGAGAACAGCGAGATGACCATGCCTACGGGCAGCAGAACGATGAGGAGCTTGCCGAGAAGGGCGCTGTCCACGTGCATGGCGAGGGCGGACCCGGCCATGCCGCCGACAAAGGCGGATGCAAAGCCTGCGGGCGCGATGCGAAGCACGACAAGGTGGTTGCGTGCAAAGGTCCAAAGCGAGGTGAGTGAACCCAGCGTGCTGGCGAACTTTCCGGTGCCGAGGGCGACATGGGGCGGCAGGCCGCACAGAAGCATGGCGGGCGTGGAAATGAGTCCGCCGCCTCCGGCTACGGAGTCCACGAATCCGGCAAGAAAGAAGAACAGGCACAGGATGACGATGACGGCAAGGGAAAATTCCATGACAGAGGCCTCATTGAAGTTGCAGGGACAGGTCTTTGTATCCGAAATCGAGGACGTTGTCGAAAATGGACATGGAGAAGCCGTGGTGAGAGAATCAGGCAAGAAAAAGAAGAAATCGTATCTGTTCCGTCGAGAGCGGCGGCGGTATCATGACAGATGCTCGAGAAAGAATGACGAGAAAGGGAGGGCAGGTTCAGGAAAGACCGTCCCCCCTGTCTGGAGGTGCTCATGGGAGAATGGAAACGTATCAACGACCGTCTCATGGATCTGGTGCTGAGGCATATGCCGGAAAACGGCCTGAAGCAGACGGAGGTTCCGGGCCTTTCCATGTCACGGCGTCTGGCACACGAGGTACTGGAAAACAGTCTGTATCACCCCTGCATAGGGGTCATGCTTCAGGGGCGTAAGAAGTCCGTCATCGGCACGGAGGAATACGTGTACGGCGAGGGACAGTGTCTCGTCGTCGGCGTGGACGTGCCGAGTTCCTTCTATGTCATGGACGGCACGGAGGAGGCTCCTTTCCTTTGTCTTTCGCTGGAAGTGGACAAGTTCATGCTGACCAGACTGGCTGCGGAAGTGCCTCCTTCCGTCGGAACCTCGTCCGACGGCACGCTCCGCGGTGTGTCCGTGGCCGACGTGGACGTATCCGTGCTTGATGCCTTTCTGCGTCTTGCGGAACTTCTGGACAGGCCGGAGCAGATTCCCGTGCTTGCGCCCATGATCACCCGGGAAATTTATTATCGAATGCTCATCGGTCCGCAGGGGGAGTTTCTGCGGCGTTTCCATACGCTGGGCTCCCAGAGCATGCAGATAGCGCAGGCCGTCACCTGGCTGCGCGACAATTACCGCTCCCCTTTGCAGGTGGAGGAGCTGGCCCGTCGCGTGAACATGGCCACGTCCACATTCCACCGTCATTTCAAGGAAGTGACCAGCCTGAGTCCCCTGCAGTTCCACAAGAGACTGCGTCTTTTTGAGGCGCAGCGACTCATGCTTGCCGAGCGCGTGGACGCGGCAAGTGCCGGTCTTGCCGTGGGCTATGAGAGCCCCACGCAGTTCAACCGGGAATACAAGCGGCTTTTTGGCGAGCCCCCGCACAGGAACATCACCCGCCTGAAAAATGCCAGCTCCGGCAGGTAGGAGCGTGCTGCGCCCCGTGTTGTCGACGTGCTTTTTGAACAGCCGGTGATACGCAGGCATGGCAGCGGCGCTTTGAAGGCCCGGCAACGGCAAGTATGACGGTGACCGTGCCGGGGCGTTGAGACTGTGGGGGAGTGTTCCGCGTGGCGGGAAGGCGTACAGGCCTCCCCAGAACTCATTCTTCTCTGAGCGGTCGTTCCATGAGGCTGCGCACGGCTTCGGCAGGATCGGCATTTTCGTGCAGCACCCGGCACATGGCTTCGGTGACGGGCACGGAAACGCGGAGTCTTTGTGCCAGGTCGCGCGCGGCCACTGCCGTTTTCACGCCTTCAGCCACCATGCCGAGGGAGGCGACGATGTCGCCCAGCTTTTCCCCCCTGCCGAGTCGTATGCCCACCTGACGGTTTCGGGAAAGGCCGCCCGTGCACGTGAGCACGAGATCGCCGAGACCGGAAAGTCCCATGAAGGTGAGCGGCCTTGCACCCATGGCCGTGCCGAGACGGGACAGCTCTGCGAGGCCCCGGGTGATGAGCGCCGCGCGGGCGTTGGAACCGAAGCCGAGGCCGTCGCCTATGCCCGCCGCAATGGCCATGACGTTCTTGAGCGCGCCGCCCGTTTCCACGCCCGTGACGTCGGTGCTGGAATAGCAGCGGAAGAAGGACGTGGAAAAGAGTTCCCTGAGCCTTGCGCCGAGCGTTTCGTCCTCGCAGCCGAGCACCACGGCCGTGGGCTGTCCGTCCATGACCTCCGCCGCAAACGACGGGCCGGAAAGTACGGCATAGCGGGGGCGAAGCGCAGAGAGCTCTTCCTGAACCACATGACTCATGGTGAGGCTCGTGCCGTTTTCCAGTCCCTTGGAAGCGTTGACGACGACGCAGCCCTCGGGAATGACGTGCCGCATGGAGGCAAGCCAGCTTCGCTGATGCTGGCAGGGCACGGCCAGCACCAGAGCATCGACGTCGCGCAGCGCCTCGGGCGAGGTGGACGCCTTCACGCCGGGATGCACGGGCTTTCCCGGAAGATAGCGCGGGTTTTCGTGCCTTTCGTTGACGGCCTGCGCCACGAACTCGTCCCGCAGAACGAGGGTCGTGTCGTGCCCGGCCGAGGCCAGAACATGGGCAAGCGCCGTGCCCCAGCTTCCGCCGCCGGCCACGACGACGCGAAGGGTATTTTCTGCTGTCATGAAGAGGCTCCTTTTGGCGGGCAGTATGGCCTGAAAGTATGAAGGGAGCATGACAGCGCCTGTGGCGCGGAAAATGCGGCAGTCTGCGATAAACGTCACACAGGCGTGCCGGAGCGAGGCGCGGTGGAGAAGATGAGAAAGCTGGCGCTGTTCGGGCCGGGGACCTGTCTTCGGCGACCAGGCTCACGCGAAAAAAAGGCCCGGTTCAGGCCGGGCCTCTGTTGTTCGGACGGAAGATCAGTCCTTTTTCTTTTCAGCGCTTTTTTCGCATTTTCCCGTAAGGGATTCGCCGGGCTTGGCTTTGGGGCCGCTCTGCACTATGCGGCTGCCCTCGGGCACGCTGTGCGTAAGCCACACGTTGCCGCCGATGACCGAGCCCTTGCCTATGGTGATGCGACCGAGAATGGAGGCCCCTGCGTACACCGTGACATTATCTTCGAGAATGGGATGGCGCGGTATGCCCTTGACGAGCGAGCCGTCGTCATTTTTGGAGAAGGAGAGCGCGCCGAGCGTCACGCCCTGATACAGGCGGCAGCCCTTGCCGATGATGCAGGTTTCGCCGATGACCACGCCGGTACCGTGGTCGATGAAGAAGTTTTCGCCTATCTGTGCGCCGGGATGAATGTCGATGCCCGTGCGGGAATGGGCCATTTCACCGATGATGCGGGGAATAATGGGCACATGCAGGGCATAGAGTTCATGGGCGATGCGGTGATGGATCATGGTGAGCATGGAGGGATAGCAGAACACCGTTTCGCCGGGGCTTGTGGCTGCGGGGTCGCCTTCGTAGGCGGCGCGGGCGTCCTCGGCAAGCATGTCGCGTATGGCGGGAATGCGCTGCATGAACTTCATGGCCATTTCTTTGGAGGCCACGTCGCATCCACGGCAGTCGTTCACGTAGTCGGCGCAGGCGAAGCAGCCGCCGCGGCGTATCTGCTCGCTGAGCAGGCGGAAAATGGAATCGAGATTGGCGGCGACATGATAGCGCAGCGATTCCCTGTGCACGTGCGAGGGGCCGAAATAGCCGGGAAACAGCACGGCCTTGAGGCGTTCCATCACTTCTTTGAGCACTTCCTGAGAAGGCAGGGGCGTGGAGCAGTCCTTGGAGTTGAGCACGGCGGAAAGCGATTCCGGCCGGCACAAGGCCTCGGTCACGTCATCAAGCTCGCGCATGCGGGAAAGGGCCAGTTCCTGGTCTGGGGCGGGGAAGCAGGGAGTCATGAAGCTCAGTCCTTGAAAAGAGGAGTGGAAAGGTAACGTTCGCCCGTGTCCGGGGCAACGGTGACGATATGCTTTCCCGCAAATTCGGGACGCATGGCAAGAGTCATGGCGGCGCGCACATTGGCACCGGTGGTAATGCCGCAGCTCATGGATTCGTCGCGCATGAGCATGCGGGCCGTTTCCATGGCTTCCTCGGTGCTTACGGTGAGAATGCCGTCGACAAGAGAGCGGTCGAACACGTCGGGCACGAAGTTCGCGCCTATGCCCTGTATGCCGTGGGCACCGCTGCGGCCTTCCGAAAGCACGGGCGATTCCGCAGGCTCCACGGCGAAGCTCTGCACGGAGGCGTCGGTGTCCTTAAGTCTGCGGCTCACGCCCATGAGCGTGGCGCCGGAGCCGGTACCGGCAACGAAGGCCGCAGGCATGAAGCCTTCCTTCCGGCAGTCTTCCAGAATTTCCACGCCCGTGGTCGCATAGTGTACGATGGGGCCTACGGGATTGCTGAACTGGTTGGGACGGAAGGCTCCGGGCAGCGTTGCGAGCAGCTCGTCCACCTTGTCCTGAGCGCCCTGCATGCCTTCTTCCGCAGGGGTGAGCACCACTTCCGCCCCCATGGCGCGAAGCAGAGCAATGCGTTCCCTGCTGGCGGATGCGGGCATGGTGAGCATGAGCCTGAGGCCCATTTTGCCGCATACCACAGCCAGGCCGATGCCGAGATTGCCGCTGGTGGCTTCCACCACGGTGCCTCCCGGCGCCAGCTTTCCTTCCTTCAGAGCGGCGCGTATGTAGCCGAGCGCTGCTCTGTCCTTTATGGAGCCGCCGGGGTTGCGGGCTTCGTACTTTACATGAATTTTTGCAGGAAGATGAGCGGAAACGCGGTCGAGAAAAATGAGCGGCGTATGTCCTATGGTATCGAGAATGTTCATGGGATACCTCACGAATGATCAGGGGAAGAGGGCATGTCGTCCTTGGTGAACATGCGCCAGAGAACGGAAGTCTCGCCGTCCTGTTCGCGTTTTTCCGGCGTGACGTACAAAATGGGCTCATTTTTCCACATATACGTCATGCTGTTGTCCGGAGCGATGCGGCATGTCATGTTTGCCGCGATTTCCTCGGGCTGGAGACGGCGGGGATTTATCCCCATTTCTTCAAGCTGTTCCCGCAGAAGTTCTTCCACTCGGGCGGCAACCTGAAGGTTCGGTCTGGGCGCGTCTTCACTGGATGCTGGCATGGTGTCCTCGCTTTGGATGATGTGGCCGCGCGGGCCTTTCATATACGATAACCTTTTGTCCTGTCTTGGCAAGGCCGCAGCGGGTCGGAGTCGCTAAAAAAATCCTACCATTACGCTATGATTTTATGGGTAATTCTTAGAAGAGTCGGCGACATGAGCCACCATGCAGACGGAGCGGAGGAAAAGGAGATAGGTGCTTTCTGGAGCGGTCCTGCGGTTGACCGCAGTTTTTTGGTGTGCGATGTTGCGTTATATTTTCTGTGAATCATGATGCAGCTTGTCGTTTTTGAAGGACGGGCGTCCGGTGTCGCCAGTCGTATTTTCGGAAATCATCCGTTTTCTGAATGCAGAAAAGGAAGGCGGAGGAGACCTGAATGCCCGGAAGCGCATCGGGAAGGAGCGGACTACTTGAAAAAGTTTCATATACTCTGTTTGAGAAGCGATCGCATAGGCGACATGCTGGTCAGCACGCCCGTCATTCATCGTCTGCGCGAGCTTTATCCCGACGCCGTGCTGGACGTGGTGGCGAGTCCTCTGGGGGCCGTGGCTCTGGAAGACAATCCCGACGTGGATCATGTGTTTCTGTACGACAAGAAGTCCGTCCGTTCCTGGTTTCGTCTTCTGCCGAAGCTGCTGGCTCCGCATGATCTTGTGGTAAGCTTCAACGGCAGATCGAAGACGCTTCGTCTGCTCTGCGCTCTGGCAAGGGGCACAAAGAAGGGGGCCCTCAATACGGGAAGACTCGCCCCGTGGAGCGGCAGTCCCGAGGACGGATGCCATTATTCCGGCGTCATGCTGAGGGAGCTTGAGGCGGAATTCGACCTTCCGCACGACGAGCATCCCGACATAAGCATACGCTTCACCGTGCCCGCATCCGTGGAAAAAGACGTTCAGGCCAGGTATCCCCAGGTTCCGGGCCTTCGCCGCGTGGGCATATTCATAGGCAACATCAAGAAGATCGGCCTGCGCTGGCCCATTGAAAAATTCGTGGAGCTGACCAGCGTTCTTCTGGAGAAGAATGCCGACCTCGACGTGTGGATCGTGGCGGGCGAGAGCGACGTGCCGCTGCTTGAGGCCTACAGAGACATGAAGAACCCGAGGCTGCATCAGTTCATAGGACAGAAGTCGCTGCAGCATACGGCGGCGTTTCTGAAGACGTGCGAAGCCTTCGTCACGTGCACCTCGTCGCCGCAGCATCTGGCCGGTGCCGTGAAGGTGCCCACGGTGTCCATTACCTATCCATGGTCGGAAGAACTCTGGACGCCGCGAGGTCCGCGCAATTTTTCCGCCGTGTCGAAGGTGAACGACGACGTGCGGGACATTCCCGTGAAGGACGTTTATGAAACGCTCAACAGGACCATGCAGGACACGCTGACTCCGTGGTCGGATTGAGGCGTTTGAGGCGGGAGAACGGATGCCCCGCCAAGGAAAAGAGAAGGGCGCCGGAAACCTTGGTTTCCGGCGCCCTTCCCGTCAGAGAACGAGAGCGTTCGCTCAGATTCTGTCGCAGACGGCCTTGCCCATTTCCGTGGTGGAAACGGGGGTCATGCCGGCTTCGGCGATGTCGCAGGTGCGGATGCCCGCTTCAAGCACGGCGGTGACCGCGTTGTCGATGGCGGCGGCTTCCTTTTCGAGGCCGAAGCTGTAGCGCAGCATCATGGACACGGACAGGATGGTGGCGAGGGGGTTGGCGATGTTTTTGCCCGCGATGTCGGGCGCGGAGCCGTGGCTGGGCTCGTACAGACCGAAGGAACCGTCGGCGAGGCTCGCGGAAGGCAGCATGCCGAGGGAGCCTGTGATCATGCTGGCTTCATCGGAAAGAATGTCGCCGAACATGTTCGAGGTGAGAATCACGTCGAACTGACCGGGACGGTACACGAGCTGCATGGCGGCGTTGTCCACGTACATATGGGAAACGGTCACTTCGGGATAGTCGGCGCTCATTTCGTTGACCACGCGTCTCCACAGGCGCGAGGTTTCGAGCACGTTGGACTTGTCCACGCTCACGAGGTTCTTCTTGCGGGCCATGGCCGCGTTGAAGGCTACCTTGGCGATGCGGCGGATTTCCATTTCGCTGTAACGCTCAACGTCGTAGGCTTCCTGACCGTACCTGCCTTCGCGCCAGCCGTGTTCGCCGAAGTAAATGCCGCCGGTAAGCTCGCGCACAATGACGAGATCCATGCTGTCGCCTATGTTCTCATGCTTGATGGGGCAGGCGCCGCTCAGGGCCTTGTGCATGATGGCGGGACGCAGGTTGGCGTACAGGCCGAGGCCCTCGCGGATCTTGAGAAGCGCCTTTTCCGGGCGCTCGGGGCCGGGCAGGTTGTCCCACTTGGGACCGCCCACCGCGCCGAGCAGCACGGCGTCGTTCTTTTTGCAGATTTCCACGGTGTCTTCGGGGAAGCAGGTGCCTACGGCGTCGTAGGCCGCGCCGCCCATGAGAAGATGGGTGAAAATGAATTCATGGCCGAACTTCTGTCCGACCTTTTCGAGAACCTTGAGGGCTTCGGTCACGATTTCCGGGCCGATGCCGTCGCCGGGAATGACCGCGATGCGATACGTTGCCATGATGTTGTCCTTTATGGGTGAAAAGAGAGGTGGGCAAACGCCGGAAACGGCGTTTTGTGAATATTGCCGGAAAAGTTCCCCGCTCCGGAAGTCGTGAGGAGGAGCGATCAGCGCAAGGAGCGCAGCTTTTCTATTTTGGCCTTCGAGTAGTTCACCAGACCGCCGCAGGCGATGAGGTTCTGCATGAAGGGCGGGAAGGGCTCGGCCTGAAAGGTGCGGCCCGTGGTTTCGTTGGTGATAACGCCTGTTTCAAAATCCACGCTTACCGTGTCGCCTTCATGGATGTTCCGGGCAGCCTCGTCGCATTCCAGAATGGGAAGGCCGATGTTGAGCGCGTTGCGGAAGAAAATGCGGGCGAAAGTGGAGGCGATGACGCAGGAAATGCCAAGGTACTTGATGGACAGCGGCGCGTGCTCGCGGGAGGAGCCGCAGCCGAAGTTCTTGTGCGCCACCATGATGTCGCCGGGGCGGGCCTTCCTGACGAAGTCGGGATCCTCCGACTCCATGCAGTGGGAGGCCAGCTCCTTCGGGTCTGTCACGTTGAGATACTTGCCGGGAAGAATGACGTCGGTATTGACGTCGTCGCCAAAGACAAAGGCTTTGCCGCGTGCGTTCTGCATCAGTCCTCTCCTTCCTTGTCCATGATGGTTTCAGGGCTGACGATGCGGCCCGCTATGGCCGAGGCGGCCGCCACGGCCGGGCTGCACAGATACACTTCCGAGTCGACGTGTCCCATGCGGCCCACGAAGTTGCGGTTGGTGGTGGAAAGGCACTTTTCGCCCGCAGCGAGAATGCCCATATGGCCGCCGAGGCACGCGCCGCAGGTGGGCGTGCTTACCGCGCATCCGGCTTCCATGAAGGTGCGTATGTAGCCTTTCTCCATGCATTCCATATAGATGGAAGGCGTGGCGGGAATGACGATGACGCGCAGACCGTCATGTATCTTACGGCCTTTGAGAATGCGTGCGGCCATGGCCATGTCTTCCATTCTGCCGTTGGTGCAGGAGCCTATGAACACCTGGTCGAGCTTTACCTCGCCCACCTCGTCGATGGTTCGGGTGTTGGAGGGCAGGTGCGGGAAGGCCACGGTGGGACGGATGGAGGAAAGGTCAATGTCGATGGTCTTTTCGTATTCGGCATCGGGGTCGGCCTCGTAGGCCGTCCAGCTCTTCTTGCAATGCTTTTCAAGGTAGGCGCGGCAGATGTCGTCCACCGGGAAGGTGGCATTCTTGGCTCCGGCCTCAATGGCCATGTTGGTCATGGAGAAACGATCGTCCATGGACAGGTTCGCCACGCCGCTGCCGGAAAATTCCATGGAGCGGTACAGTGCGCCGTCCACGCCGATGAGTCCTATGATGTGCAGCATGACGTCCTTGCCGCAGACCCATTTTCCGGGCTTGCCGGTAAGGTTGAAGCGTATGGCCGCAGGCACCTTGAACCAGTTTTCGCCCGTGGCCATGCCCATGGCAAGGTCGGTGCTGCCCACGCCCGTGGAGAACGCGCCGAGCGCGCCGTAGGTGCAGGTGTGGGAGTCGCCGCCGATGATGACTTCGCCGGGAGCCACGATGCCCTGCTCGGGCAGAAGCGCGTGTTCTATGCCCATGCGGCCCACGTCGAAAAAGTGGGTGAGCTCGTTTTCACGGGCGAATTCGCGGCATACCTTGCACTGCATGGCGGCCTTGATGTCCTTGTTCGGCGCAAAGTGGTCGAGCACCACCACGACTTTGTCCTTGTCGAAGACCCTGTCGGCTCCGGCCTTGCGGAATTCTGGAACGGCCAGCGCTATGGTGATGTCGTTGCCCATGACCACGTC
>NZ_CALUWV010000038.1 GCF_944324575.1 uncultured Mailhella sp.
TGGGGTTCTGAAGACGGGTGTAGAAGTAGCCGCTGGCCTCAAGGTCGAACAGCTTGCCCATGTCTTCGCTGGTGTCGTATTTGAACGTGGTGCTCTGAATGATGGGAATCTGACGGGGTTCGCCGTTGCCGGGAGTGTAACCGCCCTGTACGCAGGTGGTCTCGATATGCTTGCTCATGCGATATCCTTTGTTGAGGCTTAAGCCGTGTTTGCATTCCTGTTGTGCCGGTCGGACACGCGGGGGGTCGGTGAAAAGACGATGCCCGACAGGAACTGGTGAACAAAAATGAAAAAGCCCGCGCTTGTCGCACGGGCTTCCTGCCGGTATTGCTCAGGCATGAAGAAAGATCGGTGCGACTGATGTTTCGCCCCTGCACATGCGTTCGTCAAGAAGTTCGAGAAAGTATTCCATGTCATGCCTGTCTTTGATATAACTCTATATCTGGAAATCCTTATATAGACGCCTTTCAAAAATGTCAAGCAGTGTGGACGGAACTTGCGGATTTTCCTTGCATCTGTCGTCCGGAGCCTGCGGCTCATACGTTCAGAGGGGTTCTTTGAGGAGAAAATCCGGGAATATTTTAAGAGAAAAAGAAAATTTTTTGAAGAAGCACAAAGCGTCCGAGAAAGCGGCGGCAGAGGACTGCTGCATGACACTTTTCCGGGACGGAGAGCTTTCGCAGGTTGTTTTGGAGGACATGGGGAGAGGATATGCGTGTTTTCCGAAAAAGAAGCTTAACGCCGACGAAATGTCTGCGGGGCGTTTCCGTGGAAATGAACAGCGCGTCTCCGACAGCTTTTTGACGAAGACGCGCTGAAAGATGCCGGCCCTGCGGACGACTGTGAAGCGTTGAGTGGAACGAGACTATGAAGGGGCAATGCTGTGTTGCACGATGGGCATGGCCGATGAAAACGTCGGAACGTTCATGTCCCGCATGCGTCGGAGAAAGGATCAGGGAAGCATGTCGTATTCGGCGGAGGTTACGGGGTCGAGCCATTCGTTGGATGCGTTGTCGCCCGGAACTTCCACGGCCAGATGCGCAAACCAGCTGTCTTTTGCCGCGCCGTGCCAGTGCTTGACGCCAGCGGGAATGATGACCACGTCGCCCGCGTGCAGCTCGCGAGCGGGCTTGCCCCATTCCTGATACCAGCCGCGTCCTGCCGTGCACAGAAGGATTTGTCCGCCGTTTTTGTCGGCATGATGGACGTGCCAGTTGTTGCGGCAGCCGGGCTCAAAAGTCACGTTGCCGATGGCCACGCCTTCCGTGGAAAGCATGTTCAGATAGCTGTTTCCCGTAAAGTACCGGGCATAGGCGGTGTTGGCTTCGCCGCGGGGAAAGAGGTCGATGATGGTGTTCATGTGTCTGCTCCTGCATGCAGAGTTCGTGGATGACAGATGTCGAGGGGGCCGTCTCATGGGCGGGCAGGCAAGAGGCCTGCCTCTGAAAGGTTGTCCGGCAGTCGTTTTTTGAAACTCCGAAGCCGGAAGATTCATGCGCGGTCCGGCTTATTCAGCCAGAGGATACCTCGGGACCGCGTTTCTGAGAATGGCTCATCCTGTTCTTTTGGGAAACGTAACGCCCAGGACGGAGAGAGCATAGAGCGTATTCTCTCCTTTTCTTGCCTGATTCTGTCCTGCTGTGCAGAAAAAGGTAGGGCAGAACAACGAAAGGTTCAGAGTTTCTTTCCTGTATATTTGAAGTAAAGGGCAAAGCTTGCCAGGGTGAGCACGGTAGCTCCGGCGAGAATGACGGCCGCAACAAGAAAGATGCCCGTCATTCCGGAGGCGTCGTAGATGTGACCGCCGAGAGCGGCGGCGGAGCCTATGGAAAACTGTATGGCCGCCACGGAAAGGCCGCCGGCTATTTCCGCCTTGTCGGACAGCGTAAGAGCTATCCATGCCGTCCAGCCTACGCAGAGCATGCCGAAGAGGAATCCCCAGAGCAGAAGCAGGGCAAGACTGAAGGACACGACGTTCTGACAGAAGATGAGCAGCACGGCCAGGGCCGTCAGGACAATGTGCATTCCGGCCATGGTGAGCTTGAATTTTCTGTTCAGAAGCACGCCTGCGGCAAAGGTTCCTGCCGTGTTGGCCGCGCCGTAGGCCAGAAGCATGATGGAAAGAGAGGAAGAGTTCAGGGCAAGACCGTGTTCCAGATAGGGGCGCAGATAGGTGAAAAGGGAGTGGTAGCCTCCGTAGGCGAAGATGGTGGCTGCAATGCCGGCCAGTACCCAGCGGACCCTGAGCAGGGAGATCATGCCGTGAAAGTCGTTGCCCGGCCGCGGGGGAATGGGGGGAAGTGTCAGGAACTGCCAGATAAAGGAAATCAGTCCGGGAATGATGGAGAGCAGAAAAACGTTGCGCCAGCCGCAGAGCTCTTCCAGAAAGCTGGCGAGAGGCAGAGAGATGATGGTGGCCACGGACACGCCGGAATAGAGAATGCTGAGAGCCCGGGCAATGTCTTTGGGCGGCACGAGCTGAATGGTGACGGCGGAGGCCATGGACCAGAAGCCGCCTACGCATATGCCGAGCAGACCGCGACCGAGAAGGAGCATGGCATAGCCGGAGGCCGTGGCCACCACGACATTGGAGACGATGAGCAGTGCGGAAAGGGTGAGAAGAATGCGGCGCCTGTCCGTATGCCGTGTGAGAGGGGCGAGCAGAAGGCTGGTCAGCATGGCGAGAGCTCCGACCGACGTGACGGTCTGTCCCGTCATGCCTTCGGAAATGGAGAGTCCCTGGGCGATGGGCGTGAGCAGACTGACGGGGATGAATTCTGCGGAAATGAGACAGGTGACGCCCATGAACAGGGAGAATACGGCGGCCCAGCGCGCTTTGGTAAAATGAGACTGACTCATGACAGCTTCCATGATGGAAGACCTCGGATTGGTTGAGGGTGATGATGGGACTGTCGTCATGGACAGACCGTGCACGACAAGACCGCGGGAGGGGAGAGCCGCTGGGACGATGGCGTTTTGTACGCTCATGTTCCGAGGACCGGCGGAGGTCGGAGAGAGGTGGAAAACGCTGAGAGAGCGTTGTCCTGCGTTGTCGTTTTGTCAGGACTGTCTTTCGGCAAGATTTCTCCGGAAGAAACGACCGAGTTCCTCAAAGTGAAAGCGACCTTCCGGCATGTTTTCGTCCATATGGTACTGGGCGTGGGAGAGTCCTTCAAACACGATGAGATCGGCGGGTACGCCGGCTTCCCGAAGCTTGAGATGCATGCGCACGGTGTTGCTGAGAAAAAGGTCTCTGGTGCCGGAGGTGAGAAGGGTTGGCGGAAAGCCGTGAACGTCGCCGTTGACTGGGGAGAGATAGGGGGCTTCCATGTCGTGTCCTCCGGCATACAGGCTGGCTGCCCCGGCCAGCCAGCCGTCGTAGCTTACCAGAACGTTGTCCACACCTTCGTTGGTAAAGTAGCTGTCGCCTTTTTTGTTCATCTGTGCCCACGGGGTGCCCGAGGCCAGAGCTCCGGGAAGCGGCAGGCCTTCAGCCTTGGCCCTGAGAGCCAGAATGAGCGTCATGGCCCCGCCCGTGGACGTGCCGAACACGCCTATGTTTTTTGCGGGCGTTGTCTTCAGCAGTTCGCGGTAAACGGCCATGGCGTCGTCGATGGCCGCAGGGTACGGAAAGTCGGGAGCCATCCGGTAGTCTGCATATACGACTCTGAATTTTCCGATGCCGGCCATGAGTATGGCTTCCTGCGTGCCGGCCTCGCCGGGCCCGAGCACATAGCCTCCCCCGTGAAGATTGAGAAGAAGACGTCCGTCGTCCGTGAAGTCCCGGGGCTCAAAAACGAATACGGGCACTCCGGCCATGACGGTGTGAGTCATGGTCACGCCGAGCTTTTCCCGCAATGCGGGCAGAGCCGCCTTCTGCTTTTCTGCTGCTGCGGCAATCCAGGCTTTCCACTCTTCCGTGGTTCGGGGCGGCTTGTCCCATCCCCGGGGAATGCCCGCGCCGATCATGGCCTGCAACTGAGGGCTGACGGTGTCGGGCACGGGAAAGTCAGATTCCCTGCCCATCGAAGGGGCAACGAATGCAAGGGCAAGAACAGCGGAAACAAGTCCGCGGTAAAGATAATGCATGACGGCTCCGCAGACGCCTGTCGGACAGGCGGTTGAAGGGATGACCTGCTCGTTATAGAAAAAACGTCACTCCATAGCAAATACTTATATAAAATCATAAACAATGCTTTACAGGCATGAAGTTAACCCTTATTGAAAAGAAAAACGTCTGCCGTCGTCAAGGCCTGCCGCCTTCAAGTTTCCGGCAAATTTTCGGTAAGGAGAGGCGCGTCATCGGCAAGGAGAGAATTTTTCGAGTCGGCATTGAGGAATGGCGGTACGGAAATCAGGGTCTGTCTGGCAGAGAAGAGGCAGCAGGGCACACGGGGAAGCCTGTGTCCGTCGTCTTATGAAAAGCCGTCATCCGGTGCTGATCGCTGTTGCCAGATCGTTCGCTACGACAGACCGGAATGGCGTGCCGATCCGGCAGCCGGACAGGAGAGAAAACCATGGAATTGAGAGTACTGCGTTATTTTCTGGCCGTAGCCGGTGAGGAAAACATATCAAGGGCGGCGGAACTTCTGCACATTACGCAGCCTACGCTGTCGAGGCAGCTCATGGAGCTTGAGGATGAGCTCGGCTGCAGGCTTTTTCTGCGCGGAGGAAGACGGATGACGTTGACGGAGGAGGGAAAGTTTCTCCGCAGACGTGCGCAGGAAATCGTGTCTCTTGCCGACCGCACGGCCGAGGAGTTCCGTTCGACGAACGAGGACGTGAGCGGCGATGTGCGCATAGGCGGTGGAGAGACTCGGAGCCTGGGGGTGATCGCAGGAGCCGCCAGAGCGATGAGCTTGGCTCATCCGCACGTGTCCTTTCATCTTTTCAGCGGCAATGCCGAGGACGTCATGGAAAGGCTGGACAAGGGACTGGTGGACTTCGGCGTGTTCATCGAGCCCGCCGATCTTTCCCGCTATGAGTATATAAGGCTGCCGGTGACGGACCGGTGGGGAGTGCTCATGCGTTCGGACTCGCCGCTTGCCGAAAAGGCGACCCTGCGTCCTGACGATTTGCGGGACGTTCCGCTGATCTGTTCCCGGCAGACGCTCGTAACCAATGAGTTTTCAGGCTGGCTGGGAGAAAGTTTCGACAGGCTGCACGTGGTGGCCACCTACAATCTGCTCTACAATGCCTCATTGCTTGTGGAACAGGGGGTGGGCTATGCGCTCTGTCTTGACGGGATCATACGTTGCGGGGAAGGGCCTCTCTGCTTCCGCCCGCTGGAACCACGGCTGGAAGTGGGCATTGCCGTGGCCTGGAAGAAATACCAGGTGTTTTCCCGTGCGGCCGAGGTGTTTCTTGAGGCGCTGCAGAAAGAAATGGTCGATCATGACGCCTGAGGCGTCGTGCGGTCTTTTCGATCGCCCGTGTCGCCAGGCCGGTCTCGGGGAAAACGTGCGGCAGTCGCATGCCTGAGTCTGGAAAGGACTGGATTTTGCCTGAACAGCAAAGGGGTCGCATCAGCGACCCCTTTTTTGTCATGCCCCGGAGCGTTGTGCGTCCTACAGGGTGATCAGTTCATACTCGGCGGTGCCGAGACCGATGGCTTCGGCGTGCTTAATCTGGCTGCGCCAGTCCGTGGTGGGATGAATGCTGGTGAAGTGGTCATGATCTCCGTGACTGCACTGGCCGAGCACGCTGGAAGCGATGACGGGCGCGGCATTGACGGCATCAATGCAGGCCTTGTCCAGCGCCACGGGATCGAAGCTGGCGAACATGCCGAGATCCGGCACCACGGCGGCGTCGTTCTCGCCGTGGCAGTCGCAGCAGGGCGACACCTGATTGACGATGCTGATGTGGAAGCAGGGGCGTCCCTGAACCACAGCCTTGGTGTATTCGGCCATGCGGCGGTTGAGAATGCCGCTGTCGGCGTCGGTCTTGCTGGAAATGGCGTCGAAGTTGCAGGTGGCTATGCAGCGGCCGCAGCCTACGCACAGGTCATGATTGATGGTGGCCTTGTGGTCTTCACCATAGGAAATGGCCGACTGCGCGCAGAAGCGGGAGCAGGTGCGGCAGCCGCGGCATTTTTCATGATCTATCGTAGGCTTGCCGAGGCAGTGCATGGCCATTTTGCCGGCACGGCTGCCGCAGCCCATGCCGATGTTCTTGATGGTGCCGCCGAAGCCCGTCATTTCGTGCCCTTTGAAGTGCGTGAGGGAAATGAAAATGTCGGCATCCATGACGGCTCGACCGATGAGGGCGCTCTTGAACTCCGTGCAGCCTTCAAGCGGAACTTCCACGTCGTCGGTCCCCTTGAGGCCGTCGGCAATGATGATCTGGCAGCCGGTGCTGAGCGGCGAGAAGCCGTTTTCATACGCGGCGTCGAGATGCTCAAGCGCGTGCTTGCGGCGACCGACATAGAGGGTGTTGCAGTCGGTGAGGAAGGGGCGTCCGCCGAGGGCCTTCACACGTTCGGCCACGGCGCGGGCAAAGTTGGGACGGAGGAAGGAAAGGTTGCCGGGTTCGCCGAAGTGCATCTTGATGGCCACGAACTTGTTTTCAAAGTCGATGGTTTCGATGCCTGCGGCCCGGATGAGCTTGTCGAGCTTGTCAAGCAGACTGACGCCTACTTTGCAGCGCATGTCGGTGAAGTAAACTTTTGATGCTGCCATGGAAAATCCTCCTGGTGCGGGTATGTGCGGTAAGAGGTTATGCGGATGTTCTGTCAAAAAAGCCGGACAGCGTTTCCTGAGCCGAAAGGACAGGGCAGGGGAGTCCGGGCATGGACGCATGAGCGTTCCGGAGGAGCTCGTGTCTCAGTTCTGCGGGCATGAGCTCCATGTCGGATAAGAGCATATGCACCTCGAGCCTGTTCTTCGCCACAAGACGCAGACGAAAATCCGCCTGCGGCATGTCGTGCCTGACGAGCGTCTGCCGTATGGCGTTCTCTGCCGCGGCAATGGCGCTCAGAAGTTCTCTGGTGGGGCGTTCACCGTAGGGAAGACGGGTGAGAAGGCAGGGGCGAGGCTTCTGCCAGGCAATCTCCATGCCTGTTTTTCCGGCAAGCTCGTGTATCTCCTTCTTGGTCAGCCCGGCAAGGGCAAGAGGAGACGTGACGCCGAGTTCACGCACGGCGCGAAGTCCCGGTCGATACGCGAGCAGGTCGGAAGCGTTGGTGCCGTCGCAAAGAGGCAGGGAGCTTTCCTGCATGAGTCTTGAAAACATGGTCTTCTTGCACTCGTAGCAGCGGTCTCTTGCTCCGCAGGCCACGGAAGGAAGATTCAGCGGATCCACGGGGATCTCCCTGTACAAAAGCTCGTGTTTTTTTGCCCAGGAGCGGGCAAACTCATGCTCTTCCGGCGGAACGTGCGGGCCTGTCACGTGCAGCAGCAGCGGCGAGAATCCCGCAAGATGCGCGGCATGGGCGAGAAAACGGCTGTCGAGACCGCCGGAGTAGGCAAGGGCGAACCGACCGTTTTCCGATACGTTCGAGAGAATGCGCTGCAAGCTGGAAAGCATTTTGTCTTCCACGACGGCGTTGGAGATCCCGTTCATGCTTCTTCCGGACTGCCGCAGGCGAAGATGGCGCCGTTGGGTGCGTTTTCAAACACGCGGCTGCCGTAGATGATGGCCTTTTTTTCCATTCTCATGGCAGGCCAGGGGCCGAATTCCGCGCCGAGAGCCTTCAGCAGAGCCATGCCCGTAGGGGTGACTGTTTCTCCTTCACCGGGGAAGGGGCGTACGGGGACGCCTTCCATGAGCTCCAGCACGGCGGGAGCGGGTACGGGAAGAATGCCGTGCGCGCAGTGCACGAAGCCGTCGGCCACGGGCAGGGGACTTACGACAAAGCGCGAGGGCGAGAGGCGATGAAACAGCTCGCAGCTCAGGCAGATGTCGAGTATGCTGTCCAGCGCCCCGACCTCGTGAAAGTGAACTTCTTCCGGAGAACGACCGTGTACGGCGGCTTCCGCCGAGGCAAGGAGGGTAAAGGCGCGGGAGGAAAGCGCTCTTCCGCCTTCGCTCATGCCGCTGGAGGCGATGAGCGCGAGGATGTCGGCAAGCGTGCGGTGTTCATGCTGGTGGGGCAGGGTGACCTCGGCGTGCCAGCCGCCTATGTGGTTCACCTCCCTGCGCACGAGCTGAACGCTGCCCGCAAGCTCGGGCATGATGGAAGAAAGATCCGCCTCCATCTGCTGCGGCGTCGTGCCGGTCATGCAGAGAAGACCGGCGAGAAAAATGTCGCCGGAAAGGCCGGAATGGGCGCGTATGGTCAGCACCGGACCAGAAGCGTTTTCCCGTTCGTGAGAGTGGTGGTGTTCGTGATGTTCGCTGCTCATAAGTTGTTTACCACGCGCGCCGCGGCGCAGGCTGCGCCGTAGCCGTTGTCGATATTCATGACTGCAATGCCCGGGGCGCAGCTCGAGAGCATGCTGGAGAGCGCCGCATTTCCGCCTTTTGCCACGCCGTAGCCTACGGAGGTGGGCACGCCGAACACGGGCAGCGGCGTGAGTCCGCCCATGACGCTGGCCAGCGCCGCGTCCAGGCCGGCCACGACGATGACGGCCTGAAAGCGGTTGATTTCATCCAGGCGTTCCGCAATGCGCCACAGTCCCGCCACGCCGCAGTCTTCAAACACGGCGTGATCTATGCCGAGATACTGAAGCGTCCGGGCTGCTTCCCAGGCGACGGAGCCGTCGGACGTGCCGGCGGAGACGATGGCTACCCTGCCTTTGCCCCGGGCGGGCAGGGTGTCGCCGAAGGCCGTGCGGGACAGCGGATGATAGTCGTACTGTTCCTGCACTTCTGCGGGCATCTGCCCGAACACTTCCGGGGCGAGCCTCGTGAACAGTATGGGACGCCCCGACCCTCTGCCGAAGGACTCCAGAAGTTCCCGGATTGCGGCGACGGGTTTTCCCTCGCAGAACACCGCTTCGGGCAGGCCGATGCGTGACGCTCGGGCGTGGTCGAAAAGAATGCCGTGATTCATGATGGTTCCTCTTGCAAGGGGAATAGCGTTCCCGGAAGTTTTTCGCAAGTCGCCATGGACAAGGCCATGGCCATGACACGGAATCTAATGTCCGGTCCAGAAGAAAGAAAGATACTATTCTTTCGATTTCTTGCCTGATTCTGCCGAAGGGCTCCGGCATTGTCATGAAACGGTGCGAATGTCAACAGCGTGGTGGGGCGTCAGTGCGGGAGATGACGGCAGTCCCGGCAGAATCGGGCAAAAAGCTGAGAGAATCGTATCTGTTTTTTTGAGTCGGCTCCTTGTAGTATTCCACAATAGCCGGGCAAAGAACCCGCCTGTTTTCATGTTGATCAGGAGGTATTCATGGGCATTTCTCGACGGAATTTTCTCAGGGCCGGAGCCGCCCTGGCCGGTACGCTCGCAACGGGCGCAACGCTGCCCGTTCACGGCAGGGCTGCGGAAACGAAGGCAAGAGTGTACGCCACGAAATCTCTGGACAGAGAGTCGCTGCGGAAAATGTATGCGCTCGTGTGCGGCGGTATAACGGGCAGGGTGGCCATCAAGCTTCATACCGGCGAGCCGAACGGCCCGAACATTCTTCCCCGAGAATGGGTGCGGGATCTGCAGGCAACCATTCCAGAGAGTACCATTGTGGAGTGCAATGTTCTTTATCCAAGTCCCCGCCAGACGACGGAAGGGCACAGAGAGGTCATCAGGCAGAACGGCTGGACCTTCTGTCCCGTGGACATCATGGATGAAGAAGGTGATGTTTCCCTGCCGGTGAAAAACGGTCGGTGGCTCAAGGAACTTGCCGTGGGGTCGCATCTTCTCAACTATGATTCCATGCTGGTGCTCACCCATTTCAAGGGACATACGCTCGGAGGTTTCGGCGGTTCTCTCAAGAATATTTCCATAGGCTGCGCTTCAGGAAAGGTCGGCAAGCAGCAGTTGCACAGAGTGACGCCCGAGGGCGGATGGCCGGGGGGAGCGCCCTTCATGGAGCGCATGGTGGAAGGCGGACGGGCCATTGTCGATCATTTCAACGGGCATATGGCCTATGTCAACGTGCTGCGCAACATGTCGGTGAGCTGCGACTGTGAAGGCGTGGCGGCAGAGCCCGTGCGTCTGCCCGATCTTGGTATTCTTGCATCGACGGACCTTCAGGCCGTGGACAGAGCCTCGGTGGACATGATTTATGCGCTGCCTGAAAACGTGCGCGCACCCATGGTGGAACGCATGGAAAGCCGTGAAGGGCTGAGACAGCTTTCCTACATGAAGGAAACGGGGCTCGGCAGCAGTGAATACGAGCTTATCTGGGTGTAGTGGGGCGTTTTTTGCCGTGATATCTCCCCCCGCTGAGAGAGAAAGGGGGAGACGCCCCAAAGAGGAACGAGGATCCGGGGAAAGACCGCATCTGCTTTCCCGGACCGGGCTTCATCGCTCATGAATTCCGACAGCATTTTCCTGTGTCGGGGTACGGCGCAGAGGTTCATTTCGTTTCGCATTCACGCGGCGCGCACGGAGCTGAGCATCGGAGGACGGAGTCCTGCCGTTTGCCGGGAACGCCCGGATCAGCCTGCAAGATATTGACAAACGCCGTGCTTCCTAATGGGAAGCACGGCGTTTGTCGCGTTAGGTCATGGTGTTGCCGGGCAGGAAGCTACGGACGAGTTTTTTTCCTTTCCGGCAGGGCTGCCACAACGACGCCCGCAATGGTGACGACGATGAACAGGTTTTGCAGGGAAGAAAGCCTTTCGCCCAGGAGTATGAAGGCGAAGAAGCAGGTGGCGATGGGGACCAGACTTGAGAACAGTCCTACTTCTCCGGCCGTAAGCTGCTGCAGGGAATAGTTGAATCCGCAGTAGGCCACGAGACCGACCATGATGCTGAGATACAGCACGCTGACGATGGAGGATGCGTGCACGGCTTCGGGAAGCGGGAAGAATGCGTTGAGGGGAAGGAAGAACAGCGCTCCGCCTATGGACTGAATGGCAGCGATGGCAAGCACGGGATAGCGCTGCGTCATTCGTCTGGTAAGGACGGCATAAAGACTGCTGGCAAGAATGGAGCAGAACATGAAGAGGTTGCCGAGCAGCGGATTGGGGGCCGCGTCGCTGGCGCTGCCGAACCAGGAGGCTCCTGCAACGCCGATGACGGCGAGCAGTATGCCGATCATGAGCTGAGCGCGAGGCTTTTCCTTGAGAAAGAGCCAGCCGGCAAGCCCCATCAGAATGGGGAGGCAGGCGGCGATGACGCCGCCCTGAGATGCCGTGGTGTACATCATGCCCAGGGTTTCGCAGATGAAAAAGAGACAGGGCTCAAAAAGCACGATGAGAGCGAGGAATTTCCAGTCTCCCTTTCGGTAGGGCAACGGCAGCCAGCGCCTGTAAAGGGCCGCGTAGACACAGGCGGGAATGAGCAGCCGCATGAAGACTATCTGAACGGGGGAGAAGGAGAGAAGGGCGTACTTGGTTGCCACCATTCCGCCGCCGATGATGGTGAATATCAGGCAGAGGAAGGCGTAGAGACGACTTTTGGACATGATGAACCTTTGTGACTGAATCTTTCGAGCGTTTTTCCGCGGAAGCGGTCGCAGCGGCGAACGGAGAGAAGGGGCGCGCGATGAGGCCGCTTCTTTTGCAGGCGTTCGCTGAGGTGCGGAGTTTTGTGCCGGGGGACCGGAAGGTCCGCCCGGCGGGGGAGAGGACTATATGCCGAGGGCCGGCCAGATGAAGGCGGCGACGATGACGACCGCGACGCTGGTGCCGAGCATGCGCAGGGGCATGACCACGAGAAGGTCCTTGATGCGGACGTATCCTGTGGCAAACATGAGAAGCGCAGGCGTGAGCTCATAGGGAAGAATGAACTGATCGAGGCCGTACAGGAAGCTGTAGAGCACGGGCTTGATGGTAAGACCGAGTGAGCTGGCTATTTCGCCCATGGGGACGCTCAGGGAGGTGGCGGCTGCTATGGGCGTGAGCACCATGTTGGCAAGAATGCCTGTCCAGTAGGCGAAAAGCGAAACCAGCGGGCCGGACTTGAACTGTTCAAGCACCGGCTGAAGATTCTGAGCAAGCAGCGCGGGCAGGCCGAGCTCTCCGGCAACAGTGCCGATGGCCATGCAGCCGACGATGAAGAACAGAATGGGGAACTGGACTTCTTTCAGATCGTCCGTGGACAGGAGGTTGAAAAGAGGCGTGAAGCCGAGCAGAACGACGGCGCAGAAGGCATAGTAGCCCGGCAGGCCGTGCAGGCTTTCCGTGGTGAATGCAAGCAGCGCCAGAAGGGCGAGCAGCAGGGTTTTCTTTTCGCCGAAGCTCATGCTTCCGAGTGACTCAAGTTCGCGGGTGGCGCTGTTTCTGAACTCCGAGATGTACCGGCCGAGTTCCCTGCTGCCGAAGAAATGGAGAATAGTGAATGATACCAGAGCATTGAGAAGCTCATAGGGAAGGTTTTCCATAAGAAAACCCAGCCAGCTGAACGTTACGCCCATGTCCTTGACCATGATAAGTCCGGGCAGGCCTATGTTGTTGGGCAGGAAGGATGCACTGGAAATGTTGGAGCCGAAGAAGGCCGCCAGTATGAGGGTGGATGCGGCGCGGGAATGCTGGGGAAGATTGAGACTGTGGCATATGCCCGAGGCGATGGCCATAAAGACGATGGTGACGGTAATCGTGTCGGGGATGATGGCGCTGACAAGGTAGCCTGCCGAGAGAAAGGCCAGATAAAGACGGATGGGCGTCGTGCCTATTCGACTGACGGTGAAAAGCGCGATGCGCGAGGCAAGGCCGTTTCTTTCCATGAGCACGCCGATGAGCATTCCGCTCAGGCACATCCAGGGAATGGGTGAGAGAAAGCCTGAGAAAACCGTGTCAGGCGTCGAGACTCCCGTGAGAATATAGAAAATCAGCAGGAGAAATGCCGTGACGAAGGTAGGCAGCAGGTCGAAGGCAAAGATGCCGATAGCAAAGATGGTTCCGAACCAGTAAAGGGTGATGCCGGACGATGATTCGGATTGCAGCAGAAACGTTGCGGTGATGGCGCAAAGAAGGCAGACCGCCCATCTTATTCCTTTGCTTTTGAGCAGTTCCATGGAATCCCCCTGAATGTTGCCGGTAGAGGTTCGGGGAAAGCCGGTTTCGCCTGCAGGAGACATTTGTGCGCGGAACCGTCTTTCCCCTTTTGTGTTATCGAATTGTACGCATTGTTACTATATTCCCATGAGCGGCCACACGAAGGTGGCCATGATGCCGATGACTATCGTGACGAAGACTGTTCTGAGTCCCATGACGATGACGATGTGCTTGATGTGTACGTAGCCGGTGGCGAACATGACGAGGGCCTGACCGAGCTCATAGGGAAGAACGAACTGATTGAGGCCGTAGAGGAAGCTGTAGAGCACCGGTTTGACGGGTTCGCCGAGGTTTGTGGCGATTTCGGCGATGGGAATGCTGAGCGTGGTGGCTGCGGCAACGGGAGTGAGCAGCATGTTGACCACGAAGCCGAACCAGTAGCTGGCCATGGCGATGATGGAGGAACTTTCCACGGCCTGCATGACGGGCATGATGCCGGCGACGACCTTCTTGGGAATGTCGAGTTCCATGCCGATGATGCCTATGGCCATGCACGCGGAAATGAAGAACAGGATGGGGAAGTCGATTTTTTTCAGGTCGCCTTTGTCCAGCAGACCGACGCAGGGCGTGAAGCCGAGCAGAACGACGGTGCAGAAGGCATAGTAGCCGGGAATGCCGTGGAAGGGTTCGGTCATGAAGGCGATGAGGGCCATGACGGCGAGCCCGAGTGTTCTGTACTCCGAGCTGCTGACGGGACCGAGAGCCCGAAGCTCTTCTTCCGCATACACACGTGCATTATTGATGTGTGCGGCAAGCTGCTTGCTGCCGAAGAAGTGGAGGATGGTGAAGGCTACGAGAGCGTGCAGGACGGAGAAGGGGAGGTTTTCCCAGAAGTACTGGAGCCAGGAGGTGGTGATGCCGATTTCCTTCACCATTTCCATGGCGATGATGCCCACGTTGTCGGGCAGATAGGTGGCGCAGGCGACCTGAGCGCCGATGAACGCGCCGAGAATGATGGTGCTCGAGGCTCTTGATATGGGCGGCAGGTCGAGCTTCTTGCATATGGTCGAGGCTATGGCCATGAAGATGATGATGACGGTCAGCGTGTCGGGGATGATGGCGCCGAGAATCATGCCCGAAATGTAGAAGGCGATGTAGAGACGTATGGGGGTTCTGCCGATCTTCGATATGGTCAGCAGGGCGATTCTGCTTGAAATGTTGCACTTGTCCATGAGAATGCCGATGAGCATGCCGCACATGCACATCCACGGGATGGGCTTGGTCCAGCCGACGAAGGCCATGCCCGGACGGGCGATTCCCGTGATGATATAGAACATGAGCAGCAGAATGGCGGTCGCAAACGTGGGGAGGACGTCAAATGCGAACATGCATATCCCCATGACGGTGCCGAACCAGTAAAGGTTGGCCTT
This sequence comes from uncultured Mailhella sp., assembly GCF_944324575.1. GTDB lineage: Bacteria > Desulfobacterota > Desulfovibrionia > Desulfovibrionales > Desulfovibrionaceae > Mailhella. The sequence continues at coordinate 14,478 of NZ_CALUWV010000038.1, forward strand.
GGGCTCGGCGGGGTCATAGAAGCAGAACGTGACGGCGAGTGCGATGACGAGACTGGCGACCCAGCCGAACAGATTGGACTTTTTGATATCCTGTATTGCGGTGAACATGGGACCTCCGGAAGGGGGCGTTTTTTTTGACGAGTCGGTAAAGGACTTGAAGACGCGGCAGAGTGCGGAAGCCGGAATCATGCTGAGAATCCGTGTTCCGGTCGTCAACTGCCGGGGAAGAAGACAGCCGCGCCCCGGGCGTGACAGTCTTCTCCCGGACTTATGACCAGTTGAACTGATCCATGTAGAATCTGGTGGGCTTGATGGGATATTCATCCATGGGCAGGTATTCCCTGTGCGTCTTCATCTTGCCGTCTTCCATGCTGAGCACCACCCAGTAGGGAGGCGTGCTTTCATCTCTGAGGGGGAAGTCTTCACGGAAATGACCGGCCCGGCTTTCCGTTCTTGCCAGAGAGGAGCGGATGTAGGCTTCGGTAAGCGTAGCCATGCCTCGGGACTCGATCAGCTTTCCGAGATAATGGGAGTCGGGAGCGGCCATGTAGGGGATGAGTTCGGCTCTGATTTCCGTGATGCGGTCGAGGGCTCTGCTCAGCGCGCCTGCCGACTTGAGAATGCTGACGTCCGAGGCCGTGACGACTTCAAGAACCGTGACGTCCATGTCCTTGGGCATGATGCCCTGCCTGCCGAGATGGGCGAGTTCGTCGTCAAGGCACTTTTCGGCAAAGCCGAAGTCGAAGGCGGGCATCTCCTTTGACGAGGCGTACGCTCCGGCGGCAAGGCCGGTGTCGTGGCCGCTCGTGGCTGCCTGGCACAGGCTGAAACCGCCGAAGTACACGCCCACGAGGTGGCTTTGCGCGGTGCCCACCGCGTAAAGACCGGGAACGCAGGTGGCGCCTTCGCTGTCCGTCTGCACGCCTCCCTGACTGGTCTGGATCTGCGGTACCCATACCTGGGTGTCCGTGAAGAAGTCGATGCCTTTGGCCTTGAGCTTGGTGTCGTTGAGCTTCATCCATCCGGCTTCGGGACGGCGGCTGGCAATGCCTTCAGGCGGAATGCGACTGACGTCGAAGGTGATGGGGCCTCTGCCGGCTCTCGTTTCCAGCACCATGGCGCGCACGTTGTAGAGCGTGTCGGTTTTTGAACCTATGATCGGGGAGTAATGGTTCAGCATGAAGTCTTCGCCCCTGGAGTTCAAAAAACGGGCTCCGAGAGGAAGAAGCACGCTCTGACCAGTCCAGGCGAAGCGTTCCGGGGTGTTCCATATGCCGGCAAATTCCATGGAGCGGAGCTTTGCGCCGGCGGTGAGGGCGAGTTCCACGCAGCCGCTGGAAATGGAATTCTGGTGATACGACGTTTTCCATCCGCCTATGCCCGTGGCCAGCACCACGGCGCGGGCGCGGATGATGAGGGGCAGGCCGCTTCTGGTGAAGAAGCCGACGGCTCCGGAAACGGCGTCGCCGTCCTTGATGAGTCTTGTGATCATCACGTTGCCCATGCGCCGGACGTTCAGCGCCTTGAGCGCGGTGAGAAGCTCCCTGCGCATGTTCTGCCCGCCCTTGCCGAGCGGAGCGGACGTGGTCGCCTTGATGTGGGGCAGACCGCGCTGAGGAGCCGTGTGATAGCTGCCGTCGGGATTGCGCGCAAAGGTATGTCCCATGGCTTCATAGTCGCGGAAGCGTTCGCGTGCCTTGGCGAGCGTGGCGAGAGTTTCCTTCTGATCACACAGGCCGTCGTAGTAGTAGACGATGTCGTCCAGCCAGTCCATCAGGTTTTCCCCTTCGTGGGGAACGATGAAGTTGCCGTCGCTCATGCTGCAAAGTCCTCCCCAGTCGAGAGGTCCCTTGTCTACGATGAGCACGTCGTCGACGTGCCGGCGGGCCATTTTTGCGGTCCACATCCCGGCGGAGCCCCCGCCGATGATCAGAACGTCCGTAGAAAGAACCGTGATGTTGGCGTTCATTTTCTTCCTCCGATGAAACGTCTGTCCAGATGGCGGGGATGGAATTCCTTGAAGGGGTCCACATCAATGGCTCCCGCGGGGCAGTGAGTCTCGCAGGCAAAGCAGGTCATGCAGTCTTCAGGGTAGGCAATGTATGCCCGACTGCCGCAGGTCAGGCAGCGCAGAGACTCTTCAAGGGTTCCTTCCAGCGTCAGACTTCCGTCGCTTCCTGCAGGATGAGGGGAACGCTGTTCCATGCCGGAGACGTCGCGGGATGCGACGGTGTGCAGGCGTACATGCATGCCCATGTCGGCGTTGGCGCCCTGGAGAATGTTCCCGACGGCCTGTGCGGCACGGCGTCCGGAGACCATGGAGAGTACGTCGGAAGCATTGTCGAGGGCGGCGTCTCCGACGGCGAACACCGTGCGGACGGAGCTCTGGAAGGTGTGGGGATCAACCTTGATCCTGCCGGAGTCGGAAAGCTCGAGTCCGCAGGGAGTCTTTCCTTTCAGCTCGCTTCCTGCAGCGATGACGATGGCGCGAAAATCGAGATCCTCAAGTTCTTCCCGCCATGACGGGCCGGTCAGGGGGAATCGGCACTCAAGGCGCAGCTCCGCACCCATGGCCTGAAGCTGGGCGGCATAGATGTCGATGATGGAGGCGCAGACCGAGTCGCTTCTCAGATGACCGCCGGCCTTTTCTCCGGCTTCAAAGACCGTGACGGGAAATCCGGACTTCGTGAGATACCAGGCGGCCGACAGCCCCGCTATTCCCGCGCCTATGACGGCCGCCTTGAAGATGTGCCTGCGGGGGACGGGAGAGAGGGCGCGCGCAAGGTCCCGGTCGCCGAGGAAGGTCTCGATGCCGCCGATATTGACGGATTCGTCGAGAGCGTGACGGGAACAGGGACGCTCGCAGGGACGCCGGCAGAGCCTGCCCGCCAGGGCGGGGAAAGGCATGGTGAGCTTCAGGCAGTCGAGCGCTTCGTCCAGTCTGCTCTGCTGGAGAAGATAATGGATTTCCCTCAGATCGTTTCTGGCCGGACAGGCGGCCATGCACGGCGCGATCTTCTCGTTTCGGGTGTCCAGCCGGAACACGTCAAGTGCGCAGGTTTTGACGCATGAGCCGCAGCCGGTGCATTTTTCTTCATCAATGCTTGAAATCATTGTTATTTCCTTGCAATGAGCCGGCTTTTCCCGGGTCTGACGTTCAGAGGAGAGTGGGGCCGGGAAAAGCCGTTATGGGGGAATGCTTTGTCAGCGAAGGAAAGATTCTATTTCATCGAGAGGGAAGGTGAACTGGTCCATGTAGTACCGGTAGGGCTTGACCGGATAGTCACTCATGGGCAGTTCCTTACGTTCGATGACCATGTTCTGTCCGTTCTGGCATATCTCCACCCAGTACAGCGGCGTGGCCTCGTCACGGCAGGGATGGTCGGCCCGGAAGTGCCCCGCGCGCGATTCCGTTCGTTCGAGGGACGAGCGCAGATAGGCTTCCGTGAGCTTGAGCATTCCGCGAGCTTCCACCATCTTGCACAGATAGTGCGGGTCTTCGGCTCCCAGAGCGGGCAGGAATTCATGCTTGACTTCTTCAAGACGGGCGAGAGAGCGTCTGAGACCGCGATCCGTCTTCAGAACGCAGACGTCCACGGGAGCCATGAGTTCCTGCGTGACGCGCACGATGTCCTTCGGAGCAATGCCTGCGCGGCCCAGATGGGAAAGTTCCCTGTTCAGAAGCTCTTCGGCCTGATCCTGGTCGAAGGAGGGCGCGTTGCAGCCCGCGGCATAGCGACCGATGGCCTCGCCGGTCTTGTAGCCGGAAGTTGCGCAGTGGCAGATGCTCAGACCGCCGAAGTACACGCCCGTGGGCAGACTCTGTGCGGTTCCTGCGGCAAACAGTCCTTCCACGCCCGTAGCGCCTTCGAGATCGGTGGCAATGCCGCCTTCGGAGGCGATGGGCTGGGGCATCCATTCTATCTTGTCCTTGAAGAAGTCGACGCCGAGCTCTTTGAGCTTGTCGTTGTTCAGCTTCATCCAGCCCGCCGCAGGCGTGACCTCCTTCATGCATTCTTCGGGAATGCGGCTGGTGTCAAAGACGATGGGGCCTCTTCCGGCCCGAACTTCCAGAACCATGCCGCGGATGTTGTACTGCGTGTCCGTCTTGGAGCCCAGTACGGGGGAATATCTTTTGGCCATGAATTCTTCGTTCTGGTTGTTGATGAACCGGCCGCCAAGAGGCAGAAGAACGGTCTGACCTTCCCATGCGAAGAGTTTGGGCACGTTCCAGTTGTCGATGAATTCAAAGTTGCGCAGTCTGGCTCCGGCATCGAGGGCGAGTTCCACACAGCCGCTCGCCATGGAGTTCTGAAGATAGGAGGCCTTCCATCCGCCGGTGCCGGCGGTGATGAGCACGGCCTTCGCCTCGATGAACACGGGTTCGCCGCTGCGGTTGAAAAAGCCCACGGCCCCGGAAACCCGGTTGCCGTCCTTCGTGATGGCGGTGATCATGATGTTGCCCATGCGTCTGACGGAGCAGCCTTCCATGGATCGGAGCAGGGCGGCGCGCATGTTGATGCCGCCCTTGCCCGTGGGCGCGGAGGTCGTGAGGCTCACGTGGGTGAGGCCGCGCTGCGGAATGCGCACGTAGTCGCCCTTTTCGTCGCGGGTGAAGGTATGTCCCATGGCTTCATAGTCGTGGAAGCGGGGCAGCGAGTCGCGCAGGGTGTCCAGCATCATGAGCTGATCGCACAGACCGTCGTTGAAGAAGACGATTTCATCCATCCATTCATTGATGTCCTGATCTGCGTGCAGCGTGATCATGTCGCCGCCGCTCATGCCGCCGAGTCCGCCCCAGTCCCTGGGTCCCTTGTCGACGATGAGCACGTCTTTCACGTGCCGGGCGGCCTGTCTGGCTGCCCAGAGCCCCGCAAATCCGCCGCCGATGATCAGTACGTCTGTCTTGAGTTTCGTGGCATGCATCAGTCGGAACCTCCCATCATTTCCAGCGTGCGAGGAAGCACTTCCTTGTAAGGGTGAACGTCAATGGCTCCAGCAGGACAGCGAAGTTCGCAGAAAAAGCAGGTCATGCACTCGTCGCCGTAGGCGATGCGGGCCCGGCTTCCGCAGGTGAGGCAGCGCTGCACTTCGGTCATGGCCTGTTCCATGTCAAGGCCTTCCCGCATGATCGGAGCATCTGCGGGCAGTTCCTTCCGGTTCACGCGGCGCTGATGCTCAAGACCTTCCAGCGGCATGGGGGCAACCACTTCCCGGTGTCCTTCTCTGTTCAGGTTGAGGTGCATGCCGATGATGTCGTGATGGACGGAAACAGCGGCTTCCCGTCCGGCACGGATGGCCCGCACCACCGTCGCGGGGCCGGTGACGGCGTCGCCTGCGGCAAAGACGTGCTCCATGGACGTGGCGAAGGTGTGTTCATCTGCAACGATGCAGCCTCTCGGACTCAGGGCAAGCTCGCTGGAAAAGTCTCCGGCATCCACGACCTGTCCGATGGCCGCAACGACGATGTCGGCTTCAAGCTCAAGCGTGTTCTCTTCGTCGAATTCGGGATGGAAGCGGCCGTCGTCGTCAAAAACGCTCGTGCAGGCCTTGAAGCGCAGGGCCTTGCCCGTCGTATGTTCTTCCATGGCGTCCAGACCCCAGCCAGCATGGATGGAGATGCCGTACTTTTCGGCGTCGCGGATGTCTTCAGGCATGGCAGGCATGGCTTCGCGCTGCTCGAGGCAGACAAGATGCACCTTTTCCGCGCCGCTGCGCGCGGCCGTGATGGCGGCGTCCGCCGCTACGCTGCCGCCGCCGATGACGAGCACGGTCTTGCCTTCGACAGACACGGGCTGTTCGCTTCTGGCCTCAGCAAGGAAGGAAAGTGCGCTGTACACGCCGGACATGGAACCGGCCTTTCCGGGAAGGGTGCGTCCGCGGCTGGCTCCGGGGGCAAGGATGACGGCATGGAATCCCCGGCGCTTCAGCTCGTGCAGGCTGACGGAGGCGTGTTCGCCGACGGTGACGCCGCACGTGAAGGTCACGCCCATGGTCTTCATGCGTTCGATATAGGCATCAAGCACGGAAGAGGGCAGGCGGTACGCGGGAATGCCGTAGCGCAGCATGCCGCCCGGCTCCCTGCGTGCCTCGAACACCGTCACGGGGTAACCTGCAACGGCAAGATACCAGGCGGCGGACAGACCGGCAGGACCGGAGCCGACCACGGCCACGGGAAAGACGTGCCTGCGGACCGGGACACGAGCGGGCGTGTCGAGATCAAGATCGCCGAGGAACTGTTCAACGGCGTTGATGTTGACGGACTCGTCGAGCCGGTGTCTGGTGCACTCCTTTTCGCAGGGATGGGGACAGACGCGGCCGGTGACGGCGGGGAAGGGCATGGTCTCATGCAGGCATTCGAGAGCTTCCTCGAACCTGGCCTGCTGCAGCAGGTAATTGACCTTGCGTATGTCGGTTCCTGCAGGGCAGGCATCCATGCATGGAGAAAGTTCGGGCTGATCCGTGTCCAGCCGATAGACGTCCAGCGGGCAGGTCTTGAAGCAGGTTCCGCAGCCGCTGCATTTGGTTTGATCCAGATGTGAGATCATAGATACTCCTTGATGAAAAGGCGCATGTAGCAAACATGATGCGAAGTTTATTGCAAGGTTCGTGCCATAAGCAATTTTTTGTTTGAATTCAGTATAATACGGGGTAAACGATTGGGATTGACTTGCTTTGTGCCGAGATAGGCAAGGAAAAATGATGTTTATTTGATGATTTTTTGTTGATAAAAGCATCAGTAACAAGGGAGAGCATGAACATGACCCGATTTTCTCATCTTTACGATCCGTCCTGGCTGTTGAAGTCCTGCCGTTCCGGGGAGAGCGTGAAGGAGCGCCTTGTTCTGTTGTGCGGCGTTTCCGAGGAGCGCGTGATCAGTGCGTTTCAACCGTTCGGAACTTTGGCCGACAGACGAAGCGGCAGGCAGCCCGTTCTTTCCGTCGAAAAGGGCGGAACCGTCTCGGAACGCCGTGCAGGAACGCCGTTCTGGGCGGCCGTGAAGAGCTCTCTTGCCGGAAGGTACATGGAAGCGGCGGAAACGCTGCTGGACTGGACGGCTGCGCTCAATGACGACAGTCGGGCCTGGATGGTGGAAGCCTCGCTTCGCTTCACGCTCGGATGTCTGGCCAGCGTGTCTCTGGAGCATACGGAGTCACGGCAGCTCAGCGGCTATATAGCGCTCTGCATACAGGTTCAGCCTCTCTCCGTGCTCTATGTCGTGGAGCCGAGATTGATGCGCTTTGCGCTTCTGAAGGGGCGCAAGGCAGCCCGATGGCTCATGGACAGTCACAACATCGGCCTCATGAACATTCTGGCGGACTTTCAGTCCATACGCTTTCCGCGGCAGTGCCGGTACGGGAGCCTGTTCGGAACCTCGGAGCAGGGAACGGGCTTTGTCGGGCTTTCCGGGGAATATCGGCCGGAGAACGGGCTGTTCTTCGGCGCGTATCATCTGGCCATAGGTCATCCCCGGCTGGCGCTGGATCATTTTCTGCTGCTTTCCCGCGAGAAGACCGGAACTGAGACGTTTGCCGATGAGGTATACCGACCCTGGGAAGCTCTGGCCATGGGACTGACGGGAGACTTTGAGCTTGCGCAGGCTCTTCTTCTGCGCTATCTGCGCAGCCGGCATCCGTGGCGCAACGCTGCGGCCGTGCACTATCTTCAGATTTATCTTGTGCATGAGCTGCTTGACGTCCGCAATGTCGAAGGGGCGCTGGAGCATCTTGACTCCCTTCTGGCCGGTGTGAGCAGAGGAGGCGTCATGACCTGCTGGGTGGGGGCACAGGTGGCGCTTGCCCGATATCATGCCGTATGTGGAAGGCTGGAAACGGCATGGCGCATTCTTAAGACGACACTGGGGGAGGCGGAGGCCTCGGGCATTCGCTACGCGCCGCCGCTGCCCTTTTTTCTGGAACTGCTGCAGGCGCTTCACGTTGGTGGCTGTCCCGACGTTCCGGGCTACGAATATGAGGAACTTCTGGAGCGGTATCTTGACGCTCCCAATCTGACCTTGCGCCACGTGGCGCTGCGGCTTCGTGCCTCAGCCCTGATGGAAGGCGGGGACTTGACCGGGGCCGTCGCCGTTCTGAAGCAGTGTCGGACGTTTTTCGTGGAGCACGGTCTGGTCTGGGAGGCGGCAAAGACCATAGCGCTGCTCGCGCTCTCCTATTTGCGCAGACATGACCGTCGCACGGCGCTGCGCTTCATCATCGAAGCCTATCCTGCCTTCAATGCGCATGAAGGCCTGTACGATCTGTGGCCTCAGGAGCTGTTGCCTCTGCTGCCGAGCAGAGGCGTTCCGACGCCCCGGGATCGAACGGTTCCCCTCCAGCGGCAACTGATGAGACTGCTTCTGGAGCTGGATGCGGGATCGGAGCATTTTCTTCGGCATCTGCTCGGCGCGTTCTGTCGGGTCCTCGGCGCTTCGCGGGCGGCTTTCTGGACATGCTCCCGTGACGGCCGGGCGGAGCTGCTGGAAAGCAGCGGCGTGAGTACGGCTGAGTTCGCCACAAGGGAACGCCTTCGCATTGTGAAGGAAGCGGAAGAGAACATTCCGTTTATGTATCCGCTTTCCGGCGGTCAGGGGACAGGTTTGAGCAGGGGCATGGGGCTGCTGCTTCCCGTCAGTCATGGTGATGAGTCGTGGTGCTGTCTTTGTCTGGAGGGGGAGAACTGGCTGTGGAGTGCCGATGATCTGACGGAAGAGCTGCTTGCACAGTTGAAGGAAATGGCGGAAATCCCGGTGCGGCGCTGGTTGACGGGACGGCCTGCCGCCAGAGAAGCATCTTCGTCGTTTCTGGCGCAGGATGAGCTCATAAGTGTCGGCGGCGTCATGCGGAGCTTTCTGGAAAAGGCGGACCGTGTGGCCGCGGTAGATGCTTCTGTGCTTCTTTTCGGGGAAACGGGAGCGGGCAAGGAGCTTGTGGCCCGCCGGATTCACAGGATGAGCGGCAGACAGGGGCCGTTCATTGCCGTCAATCTGTCTAGCATTCCCGAAGAGCTTTTTGAAAGTGAGATGCTGGGGTATGAAAAGGGCGCCTTCACCGGAGCCAACAGGCAGAAGAAGGGGATTTTGGAACTCGTTGACGGCGGAACGCTTTTTCTGGACGAGCTTCCCGACATCAGCCCCCGCTTCCAGGTAAAGCTGCTGCGAATTCTGCAGGAGCGCAACTTCATGCGTCTTGGCGGCAC
>NZ_CALUWV010000039.1 GCF_944324575.1 uncultured Mailhella sp.
TGTGATGGAGCAGCTGCGCAAGGTCGACGAGGTCGCCTATGTGCGCTTTGCGTCGGTCTACCGCCAGTTCAAGGACATCAACACCTTTATGGAGGAGCTCAATTCGCTGCTCAAGGATAAGTGATTGTTGTGGTTCTCCCAAATAAAACGCGCTAAAAATCCCCCAAAAAGGCGCAAGTAAAAAAGAGAGAGAACGAGGGCTTAAGGCACGAAAGTGCTTTAAGTCCTTTTTTGATGCCTGAAAGAGGGCGGAAAGAGGGGAATCAGTGCATCTTGGAAGGCAGCCACAGGCTGAGCTGCGGGAAGGCCACGATGAGACCGACGCATACGAACAGGCCCACCACGTAGAGGAGCGAGGCCTTGTACATGAGGCCGATGGGCACGTCGGCAATGCCCTTCATGACGAAGAGGTTGATGCCGAAGGGCGGCGTGATGCAGGCCATGTTCTTGACGAGGGTGGAGATCACGCCGAACCACACGAGGTTCCAGCCGAACACCTTGGCGATGGGCACGAAGATGGGTACGCAGATGAGCACGAGCGGAATGGCGGGAATGAAGCAGCCGAGGAAGCAGAGCACGATGATGATGGCCACCATGACCAGCATGGGCGCGATGTCGAGGGCGGCAATGGCGTTGGCGAGCACCATGGGAATGCGGCTCAGGGTCATGAAGTTGCCGAGCAGGTTGGCGCCGGCGAGCAGGGCGAAGCACATGGCGGTGAACTTGCCCGCGTCGTTGAGGGCGGAGGAGAGCTTTTTCCGGGTCATGCGGCGAAGCGCACAGGCAAGGGCCAGCATGCCGAACACGCCCACGCCGCCGCCTTCCGTGGCGGTGAAGATGCCGCCGTAGATGCCGCCGATGACCAGAATGAATATGGCCATGATGGGCAGGGCGGAACGCAGGGAGGAGAAGGCTTCCAGACGGGACACGCGGGGCGAGGCGGGCGCGGCCGCAGGATTGATGCGGGCCCACACCACGATGACGCCGATGAAGCAGAGCATGCACAGAAGACCGGGAATGACGCCGGCAATGAACAGTTCGCCGATGGACTGTTCGGCGAGCACGCCGTAAAGGATGAAGGTGGTGGAAGGCGGAATGAGGCTTCCTATGGTACCGGAGCAGGCAAGGCAGCCTATGGCGAGGGCGTCGTCGTAGTGGCTCTTGCGCATTTCCGGCAGGGCTATGGCAGACATGGCCACGCTGCCTGCGAGCGAGTCGCCCACCACGGCGCCGAAGGCCGTGCAGGCGCATACGCTGCCGGTGGCGAGGCCGCCGCGCCAGTGACCCATCCAGGAGCGGGCGGCGCGGTAGAGATCCTGACCGAACTGCCCTTCAAAGCACACGTAGCCCATGAGCAGGAAGAACATGAGCGGCGACCAGTCGTAGCTGGCCACGGTGTTGTACCAGAACTGGCCGAGCATGTTCCACGCGGCCATGGTGCCGCGCATGTTGGCGATGAACACGGCGGCCGAGGCCATGAGGGCATAGGCCACGGGCATGCCCGAGAAGAACAGGAAGAACATGAACGCGCAGCCCCACACGCCGAGGGCCACGCTGGACACGCCGCGCATTTTGTTCATGGCGAACCATACGAAGGCGGCGGTGGTGATGAAGGCCGCAAGAAGGGCCAGGAGCATGGCTCCGGAGCCGTAGTTGTCGTGGGCCTTCAGAATGGCGGCGAAGAAGTCATGCACGAGGGTGAGCAGAAGCAGCAGACAGCCGGCCGAGGCGAACCACACGAAGGGCGCCACGGGCAGGTTGAGCGTGGGGGAATAGAGCTCGCAGGTGGAGGCGTAGCGCACCATGGCGGCAAGGCATACGCCCACGGTGGCCACGGACCAGAACGTGGTGACCACGGAAAGAAGCGTCTGCGCCTTTTCGCTGAGCTTGGCGGTCACCACGTCCATGACGATGTGGCCGCCCGTCCACTGGGCGTAGGCCACAGACGTGAAGAACACGATGACCATGAAGAACTCGGTGAGTTCCAGCGTGCCGCTGAGCGGACGGGAGAAGAAATACCGCAGACCGACGTCGAGCGTGGTGATGAGCACCATGAGCAGAAAGAAGAGCATGCCGAGAGCGCTGACTTTCTGGCATACGGTCTCGAGGTGCTTCAGAATGCCGACGCACGCGCGCAGGGGCGCCAGGCCGGAGGACTGAGGGGAAAGAGAGGTTGCTTGTGATGTGGCCATGACTGGACTCCTGGGCGTTGAACAGGGAGCGCGTGCCTTTGCGGCCCGCTCCGGCAGAGGCGGACTGCGCCGCATGCAGGTTCAGGGGGTTCCCGCACGCCGGCGGGAACGGTTCGGCTTTCGTCCCTCCGGCACGGGACGAGAGAAGTAAAGGCCGGGGAAGGGCATTCCCCGGCCTGGTCAGTCGTTACTTTTCCACGTAGCTGGCGGCGCGGGACTGGGCCCAGGGGGTCATGTCGCGCTTTTCGAGTTCGCGGAACTTGGCAAGAATGGCTTCGGCGGGAAGCCCCTTGCTGTTGGTGAAGTCCACCCATTCCTTGTAGGTGGGTTCGGCAAGGGCGTCGGCCTTGGCGTAGTCGGCATCGGAGAGCACGTAGAGCTTGCCGCCCTGTTCCTTCTGCCAGCGTTCAAGGCTGTTGTACTGCATGTCGTTCCAGAAATCGCTGAACAGCTTGGGCGCATACTCGCGCGACACGTCGTCGATGATCTTCTGGAGGTCGGGCGGCATGCTGTCGTAGGTGTCCTTGTTCATCACGCAGTAGAACACCGATCCGCCGAGGTTCACGAGGGAGAGATGCTTGATGATGTCGCCGAGCTTGCGGGAAACGAGCACTTCGCAGTCCACCACGGCGCCGTCGATAACGCCCTTTTCCAGGGACATGTACATATCGGGCAGGGAAATGCCCACCACGGTGGCGCCGAGGGCGCGGGCGCGTTCCAGACGGATGCCGCCGCCCGATACGCCTATCTTCAGCCCCTTGAGGTCTTCAAGGCTCTTCACGGGCTTGTCGCGGGTACCGATGAGCATGCCCATGGTATGGCCTTCCACAAAGAGCAGGTGCGTACCTTCCACGTCCTGCATGGCTTCCTTGGGGAAGCTTTCGTGCATGGAGCGGACGAGGTTGGCGGCGTCCACGGTGCACAGGCTGGGACGCACGAGGTTGAGGATCTGTTCATGGAAGGGATAGCGGCCGAGGCCGCCCACGGTGAAGGTGGCTTCGCCAATGTCCGCCACGCCCGTGCGCACGGATTCCACCACTTCGGCCTGCTTGCTGAGCGCCTGGGCGAAGTAGGGCTCGATGACGATGCGTCCTTCGCTGCGTTTCGTTATTTCGTCGGCCCAGGGCTTTATGGCCATGGTCCAGCGGTTGTGCACCGGCGGAATGGCGAGGTTGAGGGAAAGCACGTAGTCCGCGGCGTTCGCGGGCAGGGCGGCGACAAGCGTCATGGCCGCGCCGAGCAGAAGGGCAGAGATTCTGTTCATGCGTTTCCTCCGTTCAGACAAGGGTGTAGAGCGGGAACTCAAAGCTGATGGCATCCTTGGGGCAGCTTATGCGGCAGTTGCCGCAGTGCCAGCATTCGTGCTTGTATTCCTCAATGAGGTGAGGAGTCTTGTCGTGTTCCTTGTCGAGGGCCAGAATGTAGGCGGGGCAGTCTCTGACGCACATGCCGCAGCGGATGCATTTATCGTCGTGAAATACGGGAGGCATAGTAACTCCGGTGGTTGTCGGGTTGGGGGATTCGTCCGGTCCGGCGCCCCGGAAGAAGGGAGCCGGAACCGGGCAGTCACATCATTTTGCGGCAGGCTCGAGCCAGGAATAGACGGGGCCTTCCTCGCCCCGGCTCACCACGAGCCCCTTGGCAAGGGCGGGATCCTTTTCGGGGTAGTCGGTAAGAACGTACATGCCCCGGCCGCTTTCCTTGCGCTGCATGCAGGCGTCGAGGTGTATGCGGCACAGTTCGAGAATTTCAAAGGCCTCGTGTACGCGCATGAGGTCGTGCAGGTTTTTCGCGCGCACGCGGTCCCGGTAGCCGTCGATGAAGTTCAGGCGGTCGAGGGCCACGGCCATGCCGGGCATGTTGCGGCGGAACTTGGCGTAGTAGTCCATGACCTGGCGGATGGGATCTTCAAAGTCGCTGTGGGTCATGGTTCCCGAGGCATTGTTCAGCGGGGCGAGAATGCGGTCGCGTTCGGCAAGGATTTCCTCTTCCGAGGGACCGGCCATGTCCAGCGAGGGAGCGTTTTCGGCCGCATGGCCGCCCGCCACGTAGCCGCCGCACATGGCGCCGGAAAAGCTCGTGAAGTTGCAGCCCGCGTACAGGCCGCGCACCGGAGTTTCCAGGTTGTCGTCGGCAAGAAGCATGCCGGAGAGGCTGAGTTCGCCCACTTCCACTTCCAGCGGATACTTGCTGAACTCGATGCCGCGGGCCTTGCAGTAGTCGAGATAGGTGGCCTTGTCGGCGGGCATGAGCACGTACTGCAGATGATGCACGTCCTTCTCGTTGAGGTGGCGCATGTCCATGTAGAAGGGCGGGCCGTAGCCTTCCACCTGCTGCTGGTTGGTGCCCATCATCTGATTGCGGCGAATGCCGTTTTCACCCATGGGATCGTACTTGAACATGAAGCGTTCGCCGAGGGCGTTGAGCTCGTGGCCGCCCATGTTGTTGATGCCGTTCATGCCGGGCGCGCCCCAGCCCTTGGGAAGAATGGTGCCGCGGCATGAAATGTCGGCGTTCACGATGGGCACGCCGATGTCGTAGGCGAGCGTGAAGTAGCTGCCCGTGGTGAAGGGCGTGAACCAGCAGTTGTAGGGATTGTGGGAGGAGTTGTTGGTGCAGCGCTGAGCGTGCCAGCCGAGGCAGTTCACGGCAGTGCGGCAGCGTATGGCGGCGATTTCGCCGGTAAGCACGTTGAAGCCCATGCAGCCGGCAATCTTGCCGTCCTTCTTGAAGAGCCTGGTGATCTGGAAGTTGTCGAGCACGGTGACGCCCATGGAACGGACGCGCTTCGCCAGGCCGCGTTTGATCTTTCTGCCGTTGGGAATGTGCAGCCACCACGCGCCGGGCTGACCGAAGCCCACGGAGCGGAAATAGAAGCCGTCTTCACGACGCAGAAATTCCACGCCGCATTCTTCAAGAATCTTCACGCAGGGCTTGAGCGCGTCGTGCCACTGCTCTATCTGCCGTTCGCGATAGCCGAAGGCGGATTTCATGTAGAAGTTGACGAAGCTTTCCATGTTGTCGAAGGGCTCGTCGGAGTCGAGCACGGCCATGAAGTGGTCGTTGCCGCCGCCGAGGGAGCCGGAACTTTCCAGCGTGCCCTTGCCAGCCATGAGGACGTCAAGTCCCTTGCCGGTCGAGTTCAGGGCCGCGCCTATGCCGGAAGCTCCGGTGCCGAGGATGAGCACATCGGTCTCGTAAAGAGTGCCCCAATCGTGTTTGACGGATTTCATATATGCTCCTTGGTGACAGATGCGTGATTGCATGACAAAAATGGAGCAAGAATCGTGCCAGAGTGCACATAAATAAAGAGCAGGAAAAACGCCATGTTGCCGAAAGTGCTCGTGCACGGTGGCAGATTTTTCAGAGAATTGTTTGATTATCAGATAAAATTCTGAATATTGCTTCTTTGGGAAAATATGTGAAAAATAGCTTTAATCCGGGGCTCTGTGGCGTTTGTGGAGACTTTGACAAGCAGAGGAGGGAGATTATTCCTGAGTCTGCTTTTGTGGTATAGGAAGCCTTTGCGCATCCGCTCGGGGGAGCGGACGGAATGGTCAGAAACGAATCGTGCCGGTCTGAAGGAATCATGAAGAAAAATGTGGTGTTCAGCACCATATCCATAGATCACGACATTGCCGATGCCGATTCTCGCTGGAAGCTGTGGCGACCGCTGGTGGAACTTGTGCAGGTGCGCAGGTTTTTCATTCACCGGCTGTACTACTTCATTCCGCCCTCGCTCAAGGACAGGCTGAGCGCTCTGCAGAAGGATCTTGAGGAACTTGCCCCGCACACGGAAGTGGTTCCCGTGGTCATAGACACGAAGAACAATTTTTCTCCGCAGTCCTTTGCGGAAAACTATCTTTTCTTTGATTCCTTCTTCAGCACCTTTGTCTTCAACGATGAAGAGGAGGACTATTTTCTGCATTTCGGCCCGGGCAACATGTTTGCGCATTCGTTCATGATCATGATGCTCGTGAACATCAAGCGCATACGCTGCCGCATCATACAGCTTCGCAGTTCCAAGGACCGGTTCGGCCGCATCCATTCCACGATTCAGATATACGACAACGCCATCAACCACTGGATTTCCAAAATAGGGGACATAGAGCAGCGCAAGCACGCGCAGCAGGATTTACTGCGCGGCGGCATTCGCACGAAGAATCCCGAGTTCAACCAGCTTGTGAAGGACATAGAGCGCGTGGCGGTGCACTCCGCCGCGCCCGTACTGCTTTCCGGGGCCACGGGCACGGGCAAGACGCAGATGGCGCGCCGCATCTATGAGCTCAGGCTGCAGACCGGAGCCGTGACCGGGCCGCTCGTGGAAGTGAACTGCGCGTCCTTTCGCGGCGATTCGGCCATGTCCGCGCTGTTCGGGCACGTCCGGGGCGCCTTCACGGGGGCGACGTACGAGCGCAAGGGCATGCTGGCCATGGCGCATTCGGGCATACTTTTCCTCGACGAAGTGGGTGAGCTTTCCATGGACATACAGGCGCTGCTGCTCAAGGCCATAGAGGAGAAGCGCTTTTTCCCCTTCGGTTCGGACAAGCCGGTGTTCAGCAACTTTCAGCTCATCACGGCCACGAACTGCGATCTTTTTGCCGAAGCCCGCAACGGCAGGTTCCGGACGGATCTGTTTGCCCGCATCAATCTGTGGCACTTCCGGCTGCCGAGCCTCAGGGAGCGGCCCGAAGACATCGAGGTCAACATCGACTACGAGCTCAAGCGCCTTTCCGAACAGCGCGGCGTGTTTGCCGACTTTCTGCCGGAAGCCCGCGAAGCCTACCTCCGCTTTGCCCGTTCACCCGAGGCCGTGTGGCCCGGCAACTTCCGCACGCTCGCCAGCAGCATGGAAAGAATGCACACCTACGCCTTTCAGGGCATCATCACCAAAGAGACCGTGGACAAGGAAATAGCCTACCTGCGGGGCCTGTGGCGCAGAAGGACCGAAAAGCTAGAGGGCATAGAGTTTCCCCTCATTGCCCGGGCCTCTCACCTCATAGACCGCGAGCTCGATCTTTTCGACAAGGTGCAGCTGGAAAAGGTGCTTGAAGTCTGCCTTGCCTGCAAGCGTCGTTCCGAAGCGGGGCGTCTGCTCTTTGCCAGCTCCCGGCTCAGAAAGAGCAGCAACGACGACACCGCGAGACTCAACAAGTATCTGCGTTCCTTCAACCTGTCGTGGGAAAGCGTGAAGAGTCTCGAAGAATGAAGGCCTTTGCGCCGCAGACATTCTCCCGCAGAAAATCCGGAGAACGCGCCTGACGGCGGAAAGGAAACGCGAAAAAAGAATGCGGACAGGGGGGAGTTCTCAGACCGGAAGTTCCTGCCTGAGGTATATCATGTCCCGGAGCACCTTGCCGTCTTCCACAATGGGATGATCGTAGTTCTTTACGAAGAAGTCCTTTTCCACATGGGAGAAGGCGAAGCCGCAGGCACGGTAGAAGCCGAGCGTCGCGGGGCTCTCTCCCGTGCCCACGAGCATGACGCCGCCTCCCCGGAAGCGCTCGAGCAGAAAACGGACCATGAGTCTGCCGAGACCCTGCCGGCGGCAGGAGGCGTCCACGGCAAGGTTCTTGAGTTCATGCACGCCTTCGTCCTCCTTCGTGACCACGGCCACGGCCCGGGGATTGTCCTTATCGTCGAAGGCCACGAAAAGATCGCCGCGGGAAAGGTAGCGGTCAATCATGCTCTCCTGTTCGTCGGCTTCGAGCAGCAGGGGAAGAAAGCGCTTCTTGTCGCGGGTAATGAGGCATATCTTCATGAAAAATCCTCATGAGCCTGTGAGGGGCGGGAGCGTGAACAGGGCGCTCGCCCGGACAGGAAAGGGGCGGGAACCGTACGGCGGAGCGGCGTGCCGTCCGGCCGGCGGTCGGACGGGCAGCGGATCGGAAAAGGGCGTTTTTCGACGGCGTTTGCCGCGCGGCAAAAAGGCCGGGGAAGCACCCCGGCCTTTTTCTCTTAGTTTTCGTAGCTCTTCCAGTAGGAAGCCGTGCGGGCCTTGGCCTTCTTCATGCGTTCGCGCAGCATGAGGCGGTAGGCTTCTACGCTGCCGCCTATGTCTTCCATGCTGCCGCGGGCCACGCCGCTGTCCACGGCGGCCTGGGCCACGGCCGGAGCCACCCATTCGATGATGCGCGGATCGAGCGGCATGGGAATGATGTATTCCGGACCGAAGGTGAAGTCGCGGCCGTGATAGGCGGCGCGCACTTCGTCGGGCACGGGCTCGAGCGCGAGGTCGGCCAGCGCGCGGGAAGCGGCGATCTTCATTTCTTCATTGATCTTGCTCGCGCGCACGTCGAGGGCGCCGCGGAAGATGAAGGGGAAGCCCGACACGTTGTTCACCTGGTTGGGGTAGTCGGAACGGCCCGTGCCCATGATGGCGTCGGGACGCACGGCCTTGGCCTCTTCGTAGCCGATTTCCGGCACGGGGTTGGCGCAGGCGAAGATGACGGGATTTTCGGCCATGCCCTTCAGCATGTCGGGCTTGAGCGTGCCCGGGCCGGACAGACCGAGGAAGAGATTGGCTCCGTTCATGGCGGCGTAGAGGGTGTCGTCGATGCTCGCGCCCGGCGCGGGTTCGGGCTGGGCAAAGGTCATCTGCACGTCGGACAGGTCGGTGCGTCCCTTGTGGATGAGCCCCCTGATGTCGAACATGGAAATGTTTTCCTTTTTTACGCCCATGGCGGCGTAGAAGCGCGCGCAGGCCATGCCCGCGGCTCCCGCGCCCATGACCACGATTTTCATGTCCGCAATGTCGCGGCCCGTCACGCGCGAGGCGTTCATGAGCGCCGCGCCGGTGATCACGGCCGTGCCGTGCTGGTCGTCGTGGAACACGGGAATGTTCATGCTCTTCTTGAGTTCTTCTTCAATGTAGAAGCACTCGGGGCCGCGGATGTCTTCCAGGTTGATGCCGCCGAAGGTGGGCTCGAGAGCCTTCACGACGTCGATGAGGCGGTCGGGGTCGGAGCAGTCGAGCTCAATGTCGAAGGCGTCCACGTCGGCAAAGAGCTTGAAGAGCATGCTCTTGCCTTCCATGACGGGCTTTCCTGCGAGCGGTCCGATGTTGCCGAGACCGAGCACGGCGGTGCCGTTGGTCACCACGGCCACAAGATTGCTGCGGCCCGTGAGTCTGGCGGCCATGGCCTCGTCGGCCACGATGTCGCGGCAGGCTTCGGCCACGCCGGGACTGTAGGCGAGGGTGAGGTCGTCCTGATCCACGGCCTTCTTGCTGGGCATGACTTCAATTTTGCCGGGACGGGGCAGTCCGTGATAGCGGCGCACGTCTTCCTTGGTGTAGCTCATGAATATGATCCTTTGGTTATTTTGAGAGAACGTCTTTCATGACGGCAAGCGCCGAACTCATGGCTTCGGCATTCGCCTGCGTGCCCATGTGTCCCATGCGGAACACCTTGCCCGCAAGCGGACCGAGGCTTCCGCCCACATACAGACCGCGCGCGGCAAGGGCCGTGCGCCGGGCGTTCCACAGCCAGCCTTCGGGCACGCGGATGGCGGTCACGGTGGGGGCGTTCACGGCATCTTTTGCAGGCCACAGCGAAAGGCCCAGCGCCTTCACGCCTTCGCGGCACTGACACGCCACGGCCTCGTGACGGGCAAATACGTTGTCCAGGCCTTCCTTCTCCATGGCCGAGAGCGAAGCATCCATTGCGGCAACGCCCCACCAGTTGGGAGTATAGGGGAATCTCATGGCGTCTTCAATGGCGTTGTCGAAGGGGCGTACGGCGTCGTAGCCCGTGTAGTTCACCTCGCGCACGCGTTCCCACGCCGCAGCGCTTACGCTCATGAAGCTCATGTCCGGCGGGCAGGAAAGACATTTCTGCGAGCCGCCGAGCACGCAGTCGGCATGCCACGCATCGGCAAGAACGGGCGCACCGCCCGCGCTGGCCACCGCGTCCACCACCAGGAAGGGCACGCCCAGATCCTTTTTCAGCTTCCCGAGTTCTTCCAGCGGGTTCAGCGTGCCGGAAGGCGTTTCGCAGTGCACCGCCGTCATGAGCACGGGATGATGCTCCTTCACGGCGTCCTTCACCCTTTCCAGCGTGGAAGCGGAAATGGTTCTGTCGTAGGGCTCGGACACCAGCACGGCCTTGCAGCCGATGACCTTTGCCATGTCGGCAAAGCCGTCGCCGAACACGCCCGTGCCTACGCACAGCACCGTGTCGCCGGGCCTGAGCAGACTCTTCAGCGCGCCCCACAGCACCAGCATGCCTTCGCCGGTGCCCATGAGCACGTCTTCCTTCGTGCCCAGAATCTTCTGGAGACGCGTTCGTACCGACTTGTAAAGTTCAAGATATTCCGTGCCCATGCGCGGAGGCGCATAGTCTCTGGAAAGCGCGCGGGCAACGTCGGGATGAACGGAAACGGGACCGGGATAAAAAGGCATGGCCGCATAAGGCTTGAAGCTGTTCATAACTTGGGCGGAAAGCGATGTTGGCGGCGAAGAAGGCGCTTTTTCCGCTTGTGGTTGCCTTCCCCGCCTTCTCCCTCGCAGGAGAAGAAAAGAGCGAACGGCTTCGTTCGCCCGTGAAACATAACAAGCTATTTCGTGGAAAAAGCCCTGCCATGTCAAGGGTCTTGATGGCGGAAGGATAACCGGAGCCACGGGCGCTGCTCCAGATTGCGAGGAAGGAGGACAGACCGGAGAGCGGGCGCTGGTCTGGATTGAGAGGAAGGAGGACAGGCAGGAGCCGCGGGGCGCTGCCCCGGACCCCGCCGGGGGAGATAATCTCCCCCGGGCCCCCATGGTTCCGCCGACGGCTTCGCCTTCGGCGGGTCGGGAGCGGGCAGGGCTCGCTGCCGGGAGCGGACGGGAGTTCGGGAAGGTTCTGCGGCGAGGCTCGCCGTGTCTGGCGGGAGCTGTCCGGTCTGCGGATTCAGTGCAGGTGTGCGCTGCTGCGCCCACCTGCGGTGGCCGACCTTGTTTCCGGCCGAGGCCGAAAACAAGGTAAATAAGGAAGGGATTACAGGATATTGTGAGAAAAAGCGATGGAATGTTCCGGCGGCATTCCGGACAGAACATGACTCCGGAAGGAGTGCTTTATGAAAAGGAGGGGCGAAAAAAAAAGCACGGCCTGCGGGAGCAGGTCATGCTTCTTTCTGAAACCCTTCGTACCGACGGCGGACGGGTGCGGAAGCACACGCCCGCCGTCGGAAACGAGGGGGTTCGGGGGGAATCATTCCCCCCGATGCCTTTTCTGTCTTTTCTGCCTTTACATGGGGGCGTGCTGGTTATGGGTGCAGAGGGCGCGGGTGAGCTTGTCGCCGGCGAGGAAGAGGGTGCCTTCGTCGAAGGCGCGGCCCATGAGCTGGATGCCGACGGGCAGGCCATTGGAGGAGCCCACGGGGATGGAGAGTCCGGGCAGGCCTGCGAGGTTGAGGGACAGGGTAAAGATGTCCATGAAGTACATCTGAAGCGGGTCGTCGGACATATGTCCCATCTGCCATGCAGGCACGGGGGAGACGGGAGCAAGGATCATGTCGCAGGTTTTGAGGGCGTCGAGGTAATCCTGACGGATGAGGCGGCGCACCTGGGCGGCCTTGCGGTAATAGGCGTCGTAGTAGCCTGCGGAGAGCACGTAGGAGCCGAGCAGGATGCGGCGCTGCACTTCGGGGCCGAAGCCTTCGGTGCGGGAGCTCGTGTACATGTCCTCAAGATTCCTGGGTTCGGCGGTGCGGTGGCCGTAGCGGACGCCGTCGTAGCGGGCGAGGTTGGAGCTGGCTTCGGCTGCGGCAAGAATGTAGTAGCTCGCGATGGAGTACTCGGTGTGGGGAAGGGAGACTTCCACCACCTTGGCGCCGAGGCTCTTTGCCGTTTCCACGGCGTTTTTGCAGGCGTCGGCCACGCCCTTGTCGAGGCCTTCATGACCGAAGAACTCGCGGGGCATGCCGAGGGTGAGGCCGGACAGGTCGGCCTGCGCGGTCATGGCGGCGTGGTAGTCGGGCACGTCCACGGGGGAGGAGGTGCTGTCCCTCTCGTCGTGTCCGGCAATCACCTGAAGCACGGCGGCGGCGTCTTCCACGGTGCGGGTGAGCGGGCCCACCTGATCGAAGGAGGAAGCGTAGGCGAGCAGGCCGTAGCGGGACACGCGTCCGTAGGTGGGCTTGATGCCCACGCAGCCGCACAGGGAGGCGGGCTGACGGATGGAACCGCCCGTATCCGAGCCAAGGGAGGCAAAGCACTGGCAGGCGGCCACGCTGGCGGCGGAACCGCCGCTGGAGCCGCCGGGCACGCGGGTCACGTCCCAGGGGTTGGCGGTCACCTTGTAGGCGGAATGCTCGGTGGTGGAACCCATGGCGAACTCGTCCATGTTGTTCTTGCCGAGAATGATTGCCCCGGCCTTTTTCAGGCGTTCCACTACAAGGGCGTCGTAGGGGGAAAGAAAGCCTTCCAGAATTTTCGAGGCCGCCGTGGTGGGCATGCCCTTTGTGGCAAGCACGTCCTTCACGGTGACGGGCACGCCCCACAGAGGCTTGTCCGAAAGATCGGCCGGACGTTCCCTGTCCATGGCGCGGGCCTGCTCCAGCGCCTCTTCGTCGCGACGGGCGAGCAGCGCGTTGATTTTCGGCTCGGTTTCGTTGATGCGCGAAAGGCAGGCGGCGGTCGCTTCTTCCGCGCTCAGTTTGCCTTCTTTTATGGCGTCGCGCGTTTCGCAGAGGGAGAGTTCAAAAATTTCAGACATTTATTTTCCCTCCACAATACGGGGAACAATGAAGAACGCGCCGTCGGTGGCAGGAGCTCCGGCCAGAATGTCGGCCCGGTCGCAGCGGCGCACGGCCGTGTCGTCGCGGAAGGCGCATTCATGGATGACGGGGGAATACAAAGGTTCCACGCCGGTGGTGTCCACTTCGGCGAGCTTGTCCATGTAGGCAAGTATGCTGGAGCACTGCTGCGCCATTTCCTCCTGCACGGCAGGATCGGGAGCCAGCCGGGAGAGGCGGCACAGATGCAGAAAGTCGTTTTTGTCGAGTGACATGCTGGTGGTTCTCTTTTTAAAACGTTGTGCGTTCATGGTGTCCCGTCAGGGCAGGACACGCTTTACGGTCTGCGAGGCTTGCACGCTTCGCTCTGCCTGCGCCGCAAGTGAATTGCGGCTGGTCATCGCTTGCGCGGCATCCGCCACGCTTCGGGTCTTTTGTATGCTGCAACGCAGCCGGCCGCAAGTCCCCGTCCGGCATCCGTCTCGGTGAGGAGACGGGCCGGAACGAGGGGCGGAGGAAAGACGCTTATTGCCTGCTGAGGGAGTCGACGAGCGCGTCGAAGCTCACGGGACGCTGAGGCGCGGCAGGGGCGTCGGGCTCGGAAACGGAAAGGTCGCCCGAAGCGAGGCGTTCTCTGAGCTTCTGCATGTCGGCCGGGATGTGTCCCGTAGAGGAAGGCTGGAAGATGAAGAGCTTGCGGCTGGCCTTGCCCGAGCCGTCCCAGCTCATGGGAGCGCCTGCCCAGTCCATGCGGGGACCGGAGGCGAGGGCGCGGTTGAGCTGCGCGCTTGTCCAGCCGGGCTGGATATTGAGCGCCGCGGCCATGCGAACGAAATCGAAGCCCAGGGCGGACCAGTCGTCGGTACGCTGATTTTTGGCGGCCATGGCGTTGCGGAAGGCCGTCACTCCGGCTCCGGAAAGCCGGTCGTTCCACACGCCGGGGAAAATGGTGAGCGCAAAGGTGGCGGCGTTGCTGCGGCTGGTGGGGCCGAGGCTCTGTTCCCATATCGAGGTACCCATCATGAGCCGGTTCTGAGCGCCGCTGTAGTGCAGGCTGGATACGAGCATATCCATGTTCTTCCAGCTGTCGGGCAGGAATATGGCCTGAAAATCGGCCGTGGCCACAGGAATGCTGCCGCGCTGTGCGCCGACCTGCATTTTCACGAAGGAGCCGGCTTCCTTGGGCCAGGCGTTCATTTTGCCTGCGGGGTAGGAGCCTGAGGTTACGGCATAGCCGCGCGCCGAGGCTTCCTGCAGGAACAGGCCGCTCATGCGCTTGCTGTAGGCGTCGCCCGGGCTGAACACGCCGAAGGAGCTGATGCCGAGCGAGGAAGCCGCGTCGAGCAGCGCCTGTATCTGATCTTCGGCGCTGGCAAAGAAGCGCCAGGCGTTTACGCCTTCGTCGCCGGAAGGCAGCGACGCGGTGAACGAGAAGAGCGCGCGCCCGGCGGCGGCGTCCTTTACGGCCTTGTAGCGCCCCGGAATGAGCGGTCCGCCCACCATGACGAACTGGGGCGGCAGATTCTGCACGGCCTGCTGCCAGCCGGTGAGTCCCGTGTCGATGATGCGCAGATCGACGTTCTTGCCGGAAAGACGCAGATCGTCCACGGCGGCCTGCGCGCCGGCCGCCACCTGACGGCCGAGAGCCGAGGCGGAACCGGTCTGCGGAATGATGAGCGCCACGCTTACGGTGCTGCTCGGCGTTACGGCCGGAGCCTCACCGAGACCGAGCATGGCAGGCGCGGCGTAGAGCATGGGATTGGACAGCCGGGAAAGTACGGCGGAAGAATCGTTGAGCAGACCGCGACGGGCGGCCTTGAGCATGACGAGATTCCAGGGGAAGCTTTTTTCCTGCTCGGAGGACACGGAGGCGGCAAGCTTTTTCAGCGTGTCGCTGTCCATGCCGTCAAGGTCGGTCCAGTACATGGTTTCCCATGCGGCGCGCTGCTCGGACGTGGCCTTGGCATACAGCGCGGCCAGTTCCTTGCGGGCGGGATAGCCCTGCCTGCCGGGACGGCTGGCGGCCATGGAAAGCGCCCGCAGCTTGAGCGCCTGCGAGGAAGAGGGGTTCTTCCACACCATTTCGGCCCTGCGCCCCTGTTCCACGCCGGGCAGCCCGGCTATGCTGTTGGCCCAGAGCGTGACTTCGTCCTGCCTCTGGAAGGGCAGCTTCTGCTTTTCCAGAAGCGCGCAGCCGGAGGAAAGCAGGGCGAGACACAGTGTGAGAAGAAGAATGATGCGAAAACGGGGTCTCATGGCGGTATCCTTTGTGCGTCTGGGCGAAGAGGCTCACCGGCTTGCCGGAAAGGCTCGCCTTGAGAAAGCCGCCGGACAATGATGAAGACGTCCGCCGTCCTGCCGTACAACGAAACCGTTCCGGAAAAAAAAGGCTCCGGGCGTCACGACGCCCGGAGCCTTGAGCATAAGCCAGCTTGCACGTGAGAGCAAGAGCGCAGTCAGCTCTTTTGCCCGCTTCCGCTCCCGTCTTCTTTCTTTTTTTCCGCCGCTTCCATCTTTTCGCGAATGTCACGCATCCGCATGGGGTCCACCCGGAATCAGCACGACGTCGTGCCCCCGCCCCGGCGTATCGCCATGGCCGCCAATAGCGCCAGAACAACGATCAGAACCGTGCCCAGCCTGTCCATCAGGTCCATGTTTCAACTCCTTGCTGAACGTTCTGCCCTTTCCTCGATTCTACCCTGATACTCCCCCAAGGGGAAGAGGCACGTCCCGTGCCCGAAGAGAGAAGGGAAGCAGGCAGGATTCGCGGGGCGCTGCCCCGGATTGAGCGGACGGGTTCAGCCTGCGCCGCGGGAGGGGGCAAGGTGGGAGCAGAGAGACCTGCGGGCTGACTGAGGGAACGTGGGGAACGGGGCGAAAAAAACATGGGAAGAGGGGGAAAGAGCGCTTCCTGTTCCCCAAAAAAAGCTGCGGGACGGCCCCGCAAGGGGTTCGTCCCGCAAACTATGGGGGCGCGGGGGAGAGTATCTCCCCCGATGCCTTTTCTGTCTTTGCTGCCTTTACAGAGCGGTGCTCTGGAAGCCGTTGTCGACGTAGAGGATTTCGCCGGTGACGCCGGAGGCGAGATCGGAGGCGAGGAAGGCGGCGGAGTTGCCCACTTCGTCGATGGTGACGAGGCGGTGCAGGGGAGCGCGCTTTTCAAACATGGCGCCGATCTGGTGGAAGTCGGAGATGCCGGAGGAAGCCAGCGTACGGATGGGACCGGCGCTGATGGCGTTCACGCGGACGTTCATGGGGCCGAAGTCGGTGGCGAGGTAGCGCACGGAGGCTTCGAGGGCGGCCTTGGCCACGCCCATGACGTTGTAGTTGGGGATCATTTTTTCGGAGCCGTAGTAGGTCATGCAGATGACGGAGGCGCCGGGGTTGAGCAGAGGCTCGAAGGCCTTGCACAGGGCCACGAGGGAGTAGGCGGACACGTCGAGGGCGAGCTTGAAGCCGTCGCGGGAGGTGTCGAGGTAGCGGCCCTTGAGGTCGTCCTTGGACGCGAAGGCCACGGAGTGAACGAGCACGTCCACCTTGCCCCACTTTTCCTTCACGAGCTCGGCGGAGCGGGCGATGTCTTCGTCGCTGGACACGTCGCAGGGGAAGGTGAAGTCGCCGGAAAGTTCTTCGGAAATGGGTTCGACGCGCTTTTTAAGGGCGTCGTTCAGGTAGCTGAATGCAAGGCTGGCGCCTTCGCGGCGGAAGGCGGAAGAAATGCCGTAGGCGATGCTGTGCTTGTTGGCGACGCCGAAGATGACGGCCTTTTTTCCTTCAAGAATCATATATCCTCTCCTATGGTGATGGGTGAGTGGGGGACGTGACTACTCGGAGCGGCGGGTAGTGAGGCGGAAGGCTTCCTGGTATTTTTCGGCGGTGGTGTCGCGCACTTCGGTGGTAAGGGCGGGAGCGGGCGGGGTCTTGTCCCACACCTGGGCTTCCAGCCAGTCGCGCAGGTACTGCTTGTCGAAGCTCGGCTGGCTGTGGCCGGGTTCGTAGCCTTCGGCGGGCCAGAAGCGGGAAGAGTCGGGGGTGAGCACTTCGTCGATGAGGGTGAGTTTTCCGTCCACGAGGCCGAACTCGAACTTGGTGTCGGCAATGATGATGCCGCGGCTTGCGGCGTATTCGGAGGCTTCGCGGTAGATGGCGAGGGAGGTTTCGGCGGCCTTGTCGGCCAGCTCCGTGCCGACGATTTCGCGCATTCTTTCAAGGCTGATGTTTTCGTCGTGGGTGCCCACTTCGCCCTTGGTGGAGGGGGTGAACAGCACTTCGGGCAGCTTGTCGGATTCCTTCAGGCCTTCGGGCAGGTGCACGCCGCAGACGGTGCCGTCCTTCTTGTAGGACTTCCAGCCGGAACCGGCGATGTAGCCGCGCACGATGCATTCGGCCTTGAGGGGCTGGGCGCGTCTGGCGAGCACGGAGCGGCCCACGAGCTGGTCGCGGTAGGGCTGGAGGGCGGCGGGGTACTTGTCCACGTCGGATTCGATGATGTGGTTGGGGATGAGGTGAGCGAACCTGTTCATCCAGAACAGGGTGATCTGGTTCAGAATGACGCCCTTCCACGGAATGGGCTCGCCGAGAATGACGTCGAAGGCGGACATTCTGTCGGTGGTGATGAGCAGCAGGGTGTCGTCGTCCACTTCATAGATGTCGCGGACCTTGCCCTGGGAGTGGAGCTTGAAGCCGGGGAGATTGGTGCTGGTAATGACGGGATAGGGCAGTTGTTTCATGGGAAGACCTCGGGGGATGAAGAGCTTGGGGAATGCGGCAGATCAGCCGCGAAGTTCCACGGAACGGGCGTGCGCTTCCAGACCTTCGAGTCTGGCAAGCAGAGCGATGGAGGAAGCGTGGGCGCGGGTGAACTCGGCCGAAGCCGCCACAATGCTGGTGCGTTTGCTGAAGGTCTGCACGCTGAGCGCGGAAGAGTAGCGCGCGGTGCCGAGGGTGGGAAGCACGTGGTTGGGACCGGCGTAGTAGTCGCCCACGGGTTCGGGGGAATACTGGCCCATGAACACGGCGCCTGCGTGACGGATGGAGGGCAGCACTTCCCAGGGAGAGGTAACGCTCAGTTCCATGTGTTCGGGGGCGATGCGGTTGGCCATGTCCACGGCGACGGAAAGATCGGGAACGAGGATGATGGCTCCCCAGTCGTCGAGAGAGGCGCGGGCAATGTCGACGCGGGGCAGCTCGGCCACGCGTCTTTCCAGCGCGGAGGCCACGCGGTCGGCAAGAAGCTGGCTCGTGGTGATGAGAATGGCGGAGGCGAGTCTGTCGTGTTCGGCCTGGGAGAGCATGTCGGCGGCCACCCATTCGGCGTTGGCGCTTTCATCGGCCAGCACGAGAATTTCGCTGGGGCCGGCGATCATGTCGATGCCCATCCTGCCCTGCACGAGCTTCTTGGCCGTGGTCACGAAGATGTTGCCCGGTCCGGCGATGACGTCCACGGGACGGATTTCCTGCGTGCCGTAGGCGAGCGCGGCGATGGACCAGGGGCCGCCCACGCGGTACACCTCGTTGATGTCCAGAAGATAGGCGGCGGCGAGCATGTAGGGGTTCAGGGTGCCGTCGGCGCGGGGAGGCGTGACCACGGCTATTTCCTTTACGCCTGCGACCTGCGCGGGAATGGCACCCATGAGCATGGAGGAGATGAGCGGCGTGTTGCCGCCCTTGCCGCCGGGCACATAGAGACCGGCGCGGTCCACGGGCTCGATCTTCTGACCGAGAATGGAACCGTCTTCGCGGGTGATGAACCAGGATTTGTCCTTCTGGGCTTCGTGGTAGGCGCGGATGTGCGAGGCCGCTTCCACGATGACGCTGCGTTCTTCGCCGGAAATGGAGGCGGCGGCGCGGGCAAGTTCTTCCTGCGGCACGGCGAGGGGAGCTTTCAGGTCGGGAGCGTCGAACTGGCGGGGGCGTTCAATGAGGGCCTGATCCCCGCGTTCGCGCAGGTCCGCGAGAATGGCGCGCACCTGATTTTCCACATCCTGCCCGTTGCCGTCGGCAGGGTTGCCGCGTTCGGCCAGACGCCGGAACAGATCGACGGCTTCCGCGTCGGCGGGCGATTTAATGTTCAGTATACGACAAGACATTGTGTTCTCCTTGTGTTGGAGGCATGCGGCAGGCCTGGTCGCCGTCGCGTTGCAAGAATGGATATTCCGGGGGCAATAGTCAAGTTCTGCGCCGCGCCTTGCGCGTTGCGTCACTTTTTGCGTTCCTTGATGACCTGCCTGCCCCTGCCGAGGGCGAGCTTTCCGGCGGGCACGTCTTCCACGATGACGGAGCCTGCGCCCACGAGCGCGCCGTCGCCCACGCTCACCGGGGCCACGAAGGCGGTATTGCTGCCGATGAAGCAGCCTTCGCCTATGACGGTGCGGAACTTGTTCTTTCCGTCGTAGTTGCAGGTGATGGTTCCCGCGCCGAAGTTCACGCCCGGCCCCACTTCCGCGTCTCCGAGGTAAGTCAGATGGTTGGCCTTGGACCCCTTGCCGAGATGCGTCTTTTTGAGTTCCACGAAGTTGCCCACGTGGGCGTCTTCATCCACGAGGGCCTGCGGGCGGAGTCTGGCATAAGGGCCGATGATGGCGCCTTTTCTTACCTCGGCCTTTTCAATGTGGCAGAACTCGCGCACGGTGACGCTGCCTTCGATGACGGCGTCGCGCAGGATGCAGTGGGAGAGAATGAGCGCGCCGCTTTGTATCACGCTGTCGCCGCAGATTTCGCAGGGGCCGAAGAGTTCCGAACCTCTTTCCACGCGGGAGAGCGGGCTTACGCGAACGCTTTCTTCCGCGTGCAGAATCACGCCCGAGGCGAGAAGTTCCGCATTTCTGCGCTTTTTGAGAATGTCCTCGGCCACGGCGAGTTCCGCGGGCGTGTTCACGCCCAGGAGGGCGGTCTTTTCGCAGCCGGCGCCTTCGGCCTGAATGCCGCGCACGTCCATGCCTGCGGCAAGGCCCAGGGAAACGAGGTCGGTAATGTAGTATTCTCCGCCCTTGTTGTCGCAGGAAAGAAGCGGCAGCAGGCGACGTGCGGCGGGCAGGGAGATGAGATAAATGCCCGTGTTCACTTCGTGCGCCTCTTCAAGCGGGCCGTAGAGCGCGGGATCAAAGTCCCTGGCTTCCACGATGGCCTTTACCTTTCCCTGCTCGCGCACCACGCGGCCGTAGGAGGCGGCGTCGTCGAGCACAAGGCTCAGAAAGGCCACGTCTGCGCCCTCTGCGGCGTCGAGAAAGCGGTTCAGCACGCCCTCGGTGAGCAGCGGGGCGTCGCCGTTCACCACAAGAACGTGGCCGTCCCCCTCAAGATGCGGCATGGCCGTCATGAGCGCGTGACCGGTGCCGAGCTGCCGTTCCTGGCGAATGCACGCGGCGCTGATGTTCAGCCTCTGCGCGGCGCGTTCTGCCTCGGCCGAGACCATGTCGGCCTCGTTGCCCACAAGGGTGAACACGTTTCTCACGCGGGGCATGGCGGCAAGGGTGGCCGTCACGAGCGTGAGCATGGTTTCGCCAAGGAGCGTCTGCAGCACCTTGGGCCGGGGGGAGGGCATGCGCGTGCCCTTGCCGGCGGCGAGAATGAGGGCGTCTGTACCATTCATGTCAGTCTCCACGCAGAAAGCGTCCCGCGGCGCACACGGCCACGCCGAGGATCATGAGAAGGATGCCTCCCCTGCGCAGCGCCTCATCGGGAAGGGAAAGAAGCTCGAGCAGCATTTCCCGGGTTTTGCGGGGCGAAATGAGCCAGGGCAGCGCTTCAAGAACGCATGCCAGACCGAGCGCAGCGAGAAAGAGGGAGAAATTGAAATTCATCGGGGCAGTATCCTAGGTATCGGGCGGATTGTAAAGAGGCTTTTTCTTTCGCCGCCCCTTCCGGCGCCTCCCGGCGCGGACGAAAATGCTTGCGAAGAATGAAAAATGCGTTCAAAAGATAGGGAAAGATTCTTTGATACGCCCGCGGGGCAGAGGTCTGAGACTTATGATAACGTTCATGTCCGTGCTGAAATACGAACAGATAAAGGTAAACGCCGCTCTGGAAAAGGAACTTGCCGCCATGCCTGCGCCTCTGCGCGACATTGTGGGACACGTTCTGCTTGCGGGCGGCAAGCGCCTGCGCCCTCTCATGACGCTTTCTTCCGCGCGTCTGTTCGGCGCTGAGGACGCCGGTCTCTACGACCTTGCCGTGATTCCCGAGATGATCCACGTGGCCACGCTTCTGCACGACGACGTGCTCGACGGCGCGGCCACCCGTCGCGGACGCGCGTCGGCGCACGTGCTTTTCGACGTGCCGCGCGCCATTCTCGCGGGCGACGCCCTGCTGGCCGCGGCCAGCCACAAGACGGCCTCGTTCGGCATTCCCGCGCTGCTTACCTGCGTGTCGGAATCCGTGCTCATGACCGCTTCGGGCGAAACGCACGAAATTGCGCTTCAGCACTCCATGGCCCACAGCACGGCGGAGTACGTGGACGTCATTGCCGGCAAGACGGGATGGCTCCTTCGCGGATCCTGCCGTCTGGGCGCGCTTTACGCCGGGGCGTCTCCCGAGCAGGTGGAGGCCGTTTCCGACTACGGTCTGAATCTCGGCATCGCCTTTCAGATGGTGGACGACGCGCTCGACTTTGCCGACGAGGCGGAAACCGGCAAGCCCACGGCGGGCGACCTCGAGGAGGGCAAGTTCACGCCGCCCATCATGAAGTATGTGGAATTTCTCAATCATCCCGACAGGGAGAAGTTCTGCGAGAAGTTCCGCGCAGGCACGTTCACGCCGGAGGAGCGGTCGAAGGTTGCTTCGGACATACGCCGTCTCGGCTTCGACGCGGAGTCGCGCGCCCTGGCCGACGAGTATCTCGACCGGGCCGAGCGCAGTCTTGAGAAACTGCCGCAGCGTTTTGAACAGAAGATATTCCGGGAGGCGCTGGGATTCGTGCGCAACCGGAAATCGTAGGAGCAGAAGATTATGGCATATTTCCGCGTACTTTCCGCGCAGCTTGCGCAGCTTCAGGCTCTGCTTGTCAGGGAAGAGTCGTGGGCCATACTCATCACCGCCGACCCCGACGCCCTTGCGAGCGCCATGGCCCTTCAGCGCATCATACGTTCGAAAGTGAAGAGCGTGACCATAGCCCGCACCAACGAGATCACGAGGCCGGACAATCTGGCCATGATACGGTATCTCAACATTCCCGTGGTGAAGTGGCGGCCTTCCATGAAAAAGAAGATTCAGCGCTTTGCCCTGGTGGATTCGCAGGCCCATCACAATCCGGCCTTTGCGGGGCTGGAATTTTCCGTGGTCATCGACCATCATCCCAAAACCGACGATCCGTGTGCCGCGCCGTTTCAGGACATACGCCCCGACTACGGTTCCGTGAGCACCATGATGACGGAATACCTTTATTCCGCGGGCATACGTCCGGCGCGGCTTCTGGCCACGGCGCTTCAGTACGGCATACGCACCGATACGGCCACTTTCGGCCGCGGCTGCACCGACGTGGATCTGCGCGCCTACCACTATTTGAGCCGCTTCGGCGACGCCACGCTCATGAACCGCATTCTGCGCAGCGAATACATGCCCGAGTGGCTTCCCTATTTCTCGCGGGCCTTTGAAACGCTGCGCCCCTGCGGGCGCGGCAGTTACGTGTGGCTCGGCAAGGTGAACAGCTCCGACATTCTCGTGGTTGTGGCCGATTTCTTCCTCAAGGTGCACGGGCTTCGCTGGGTGGCCGTGTGCGGCGTGAGTGCGGGGCGCGTGGTTGTGGTGTTCCGCGGCGGCTACGGCAAGATGGATCTCGGGGCCGTGGCGTCCTGCGTGTTCCCGGGCATAGGCGGAGGCGGCGGGCACAAGACCATGGCCCGGGCCGAGGCCGCGCTTGTGGACGTGCCCGTGGAGAACCGCAGCGGCCTCGAGGAATACGTGTTCCAGCTCATTTATACGGCCGCGGAAAAAAGGCGCAGGATGCAGGCCGCGTCTCATGGCGGAAAGAAGGCCTCCACGGAGGAATCCGGCACGGAAGAGGCAAAGCGCAGAACTTTGGCAAAGGCTGCGGGCGAAAAGATGAGCGAGCCGTCGCAGGGCGCGGCGGAAGAGCCTGTGCAGAAAGACTCTGCCGAGTGACCCTTTCCTTTTTCCGTCGCCCGGGTACCGCCGCTGCCCGTCTGCTCCGGACACACTGTACGGACTCTTGACTTGCACGACGCCCGCTGCGTTTAACGCCGCGAGTGAATCGCGGCTACTGGCGGACGTCGGCCGGGCCGCTCGAAAGCGGCCCGGAGCCCAGAGCGTTGAGAAACGGCACTTCTTTGAACACGAAGACCTGTTCGAGCGTTGAAAAACACTTTTTTACGATAACCGAAGGTATGATGGTGCGTTGAGAGGCGGCAGTTTTCTGCAAACAACAGCTCGCCAAATCGTTAAAAACGACTGTCCGCTGCCAACGAAGGCTTTCCAGAGCTTCGGGCAAACGCTCCCATTAAAAATCCGGAAATCCTTTCAACCACACCGATGT
>NZ_CALUWV010000040.1 GCF_944324575.1 uncultured Mailhella sp.
CAGTCCGACATCAAGGAAACCGCGGAACTGCATCTTCTGCTTTCCATGATCACCCCGCTCGGCTGGCTGGAACGCTGCCCCACCTACAAGGAACAGCAGCAGCAGATCACCGACAAGGATCTCGGCAACTACGGCTTCCTCGGCTATCCCGTGCTCATGACGGCGGACATCATCCAGCACCGGCCGCACTGGGTTCCCGTGGGGCAGGATCAGCAGCCGCACCTTGAACTTGCCCGTGAAATCGTGCGTCGCTTCAACACCATGTACAACGCGGACGTGTTCCCCGAACCCGAGGCCAAGCTCACCCCCGCCGCCAAGTGCCCCGGTCTCGACGGTCGCAAGATGTCCAAAAGCTACGGCAACGGCATCTTCCTCCAGGATACCCTCGAAGAGCTCGAGCCCAAGATCAGGGGCATGTTCACCGACCCCGCCCGTCTGCGCAAGAGCGATCCCGGCAACCCCGACGTGTGCAACCTCTTCCCCTATCACGTGCTGCTCGCCGACAAGGCCACGCAGGACGAAGTGCGCGAAGCCTGCACCCACGCCACCATGGGCTGCGTGGCCTGCAAGAAGATCTTCATGAAGAACCTGCAGAACTTCCTCGAGCCTCTGCATGAACGCCGCGAAGCCATTCTGGCAAAGCCCGGCCTTGTGCAGGAAATACTTGCGGAAGGCGGAAAAAAGGCCAGAATGTCCATAAACGCCACCATGGAACTGGTGCGCGCCGCCATGCATATGGACTAACCGTCCGCGCCGGAGCCTCCTTTTCCGGAAGGCCCGGCAACGCGCGCCTGCCGAAACGCGGCGCGCCCGTGCAACCGACAACAACGAAGGCGGGCGTTCCTGCCCCGGAGTGCGCATGCAAGCGCCTTCCCCGTGCCGGACGCCCGCCGGCGAGGAATCATGCAGCCTGCCTTCGACATACAACAGGAGCGGGATACGCTCATCGT
This sequence comes from uncultured Mailhella sp., assembly GCF_944324575.1. GTDB lineage: Bacteria > Desulfobacterota > Desulfovibrionia > Desulfovibrionales > Desulfovibrionaceae > Mailhella. The sequence goes on from NZ_CALUWV010000040.1 coordinate 951, forward strand.
CCGCGCCTCCGGCCCCTGGTCAAGGCAGGCTCTCACCTCCTCGCCCCTCGTGCCGGACGCCATGACCTCAAAGGCCATCGCCGCGCTCCGCGACGCAAAGACCGTGCGCTTTCTGGCAGACGACGTCACCGCCTGGGACAGCGTGCTCCTTTCCTCCTTCAACGCCGTAGCCCAGGCCGCGCGCGCCGCAGGTCTTGCCGTGGACACCTCCGCCCTGCCCGGCGGCATGGGCCCCATGCTCGACATGGCCCTTGCCGTGCCCCCCGGAAACGGCGGCAGCCGAAAGGAAGAACCCGGCTTTCTCGAAACCATAGGCGAAAAGACCCTCGCCTGGCCCGGCATAACGAAAAACGTGGTGGACTTCGTGGGCGACGTCGCCATGAGCATGGCGCGCTTCTTTTCCGGCCGCGCCTCATGCAGTCCGCGCGATACCTGGAACGTCTTTCGGGAATGCGGCGTGGATGCCCTGCCCATCGTCACCCTCACGAGCCTTCTGCTCGGCCTCATTCTCGCCTTCGTGAGCTCCATGCAGCTCAAGCTCTTCGGCGCGGAAATCTACGTAGCCTCCCTTGTGGGCGTGTCCATGGTGCGCGTCATGGGCCCGGTGCTCACCGGCATCGTGCTCTCGGGCCGCACGGGCGCGTCGTTTGCCGCCGTCATCGGCAGCATGCAGGTCAACGAGGAAGTGGACGCGCTCACCGGCTTCGGCATCTCCCCCACCGACTTTCTCGTGCTGCCCCGCGTTCTGGGGCTTGCCGTCATGACGCCGCTGCTCACCCTTTACGCCGACGTGGCGGGCATTGCGGGCGGCTTTCTCGTGGGCGTGCTCATGCTCGACATCTCCCCCGCCGCCTACATAGGCAACACCCTCCAGTTCATGAAGCTCGGCTACGTGTGGACCGGCCTTCTGCACGCCTTCGTGTTCGGCTTCATCATTTCCCTGTGCGGCTGCTATCAGGGCATGCGCTGCGGCCGCAACGCCTCGGCCGTGGGCCGGGCCACCACCGCCGCCGTGGTCAATTCCATCGTGGGCATCATCGTCGCCACGTCCGTCATCACCATCATCCTCACGGTGCTCGACCTATGATTCCTGCAAACAGCGCCGTCTCCACCCGCGACGTCACCGTGGCCTACGGTTCCCGCGTCATTCAGAGCGGCCTCACCTTCACCATCGAAAAGGGCGACATCTTCATCATCATGGGCGGCTCAGGCTGCGGCAAGAGCTCCCTTCTGCGCGTGCTCATGGGGCTCACGCCTCCGGCAAAAGGCTCCGTGTTCTACGGCAAAACCGACTTCTGGAACGCTCCAGAAAAAGAACGGGAAGCCATCATGCGCAGAACAGGCGTCATGTTTCAGAGCGGCGCGCTGTGGACCTCGCGCACGCTCGCCGAAAACGTGGCCCTGCCCCTTGAATATTACACCGACCTTTCCCCCCGCGACATACGCGCCATAGCCTCGTTCAAGCTCTCCCTCGTGGGACTCGCGGGCTTTGAAGACTTTTACCCCTCGGAAATAAGCGGCGGCATGAAAAAACGCGCCGGTCTCGCCCGCGCCCTCGCCCTCGACCCCGAGGTGGTCTACTTCGACGAACCTTCCGCAGGCCTCGATCCCGTGAGCGCCGCCAGGCTCGATGAGCTCATCCTTCAGCTCCGGGACACGCTGGGCATGACCGTGGTCGTCGTTACCCACGAGCTCGCCAGCATCTTCGCCATCGCCAGCAACTCCGTGTTTCTGGACGCCAAAACCAAAACCATGACCGCAAGCGGCGACCCCCACGAGCTGCTCAGGCACGGGCCGGACGAGGTGGTGGAATTTCTTACGCGCGGCAAAGGCCGCGACCGCGGAGAAAACCAATGACGGAACGCAGTACCAAAACTTTCATAGGAGCCTTCGTCCTCGGCGCCATCGCCCTGCTCGTCGGACTCATTCTTCTCCTGGGTTCGGGATCTCTCGGCAACAGAAATCCCACCTTCGTCCTGTATTTCAACACGTCCCTCAAGGGCCTCATTCAGGGCTCTCCCGTGTACTTCAAGGGCATACGCATAGGAAAGGTAACGTCCATACAGATACGCCCGGAACTCGGCACGGCCAAGTTCTATACCCCCGTCATCATTGAGATAGAACGCGACAAGGCCATGGCTCTGCTCGAAGACGGCAGCGAAAAGGACCTTTTCGACAATCCCGCCATCATGGACAGGCTCATTGAAGCGGGTCTTCGCGGCAAGCTCGGCATCACCAGCATTCTCACCGGGCAGCTCTGCGTCGAACTCGACATCGTGCGCAACGCCGAGCCCGTGAACCCGGCTTCTCTCGAACCCTACAAGGACTCGCCCCAGATTCCCACGCAGCTCTCATCCCTCGACGCCGCCCTCAACACCCTCGAGGACATGCCCGTGCAGGAAATCCTGCTCGACGTCATGGGCAGTCTGAAAAGCCTCAGCGAACAGGTGCGCGAGATCGACGCCTCGGGACTTGTGGCCAGCCTGAGAGACACGAGCGACGCCATACGCGAAGAAGTGCGCGCCTTCGGCTCCCTGCGCGCCGATGCCGGAAACACCCTCGGCGTCTATTCCACCCTCGCTTCCTCCGTACAGAAGGACGTGCACGCCACGCTCAAAAGCGTAAACGACACCCTGAAGAGCATTTCGTCCCTCGCCGCCACTTCCAAAGGCGCGGTGACCGAAGCCGAAGGCGCCATGAAGAGCCTGCGCCGTACCGCCGATACCGCGGGCAGCCTGTTCAGCGAAGATTCCGCCCCCGTGCTGGAATTCAGCCAGACCATGCTTTCCCTGCACAGAGCCGCCCAGGCGCTCTCGGAACTCGCCACGCTCCTGGAAATCAAGCCCAACGCCCTCATATTCGGAAGGAACAACTGATGAAAGCCCTCATCTCCGCCCTCGCTCTCGCTCTCGCCGTGACCGGCTGCACGCTGCCCGCACAGCTCAAGTCCTCCCCTTCCGTGCGCTACTACGTGCTCTTCTCCCCCCTGCCCTCAAGCTCCACCACGGAAAGCGCAGGCATAGGCGTGCTGCCCGTCACCCTGCCCGGCTACCTCTCAAGACAGCAGATAGTCCTGCGCGACGCCGACGGCGTGAGCATCACCATCAACGAATACGACCGCTGGGGCGAAGGCCTCGGTCAGGGCATATCCCGCGTGCTCTGCGACTCCCTCGCCGTGCGCGGCATATCCGCTCTGCCGCTGCGCACCGGCGCCAAGGTCGATACCAAACTCATGCTCGACGTCCGCAGACTCGACGGCCCCCTCAATGGCGACGTCACGCTCGACGTCGTCTGGAGGCTCCAGCGCGACGGCGACGTGCTCATGTCCGCCCACTTCGTCACGTCCCGCCCCGCAGGCGACACCATAGAGTCCATGGTCGAAGCCGAGTCCCTCCTCATCCGGGACCTCGCCGACAGCATCGCCCGGACCTTACGCCGGTAAAAAGACAGAAAAAACAGAAAAGGCAGCGGGGGAAATGATTTCCCCCGCGCCCCCTCGTTGCTGTCGTCAGGCTTCGCCTGCCGACAGACGAGAGGCACAAAAGATTCACGCCCGGCATCTGCCGTGCGTGATTTTTTTCATGTGCGGCAAAAGGCTGCGCCATGAAGAAACACTGTCATGAATGACAAATTGTTATGCTGCCGATAGCAATAAAATAAAAAGGAAGCCGCTGAATACGCAGGCTTCCTTTTATCAGGGATTCCGAAGAATCGCCGCCCTTCTAAAACACCCCCTGATCCTTCCTTGTTCATATTGATTCCGGCACAGGCCGGAATCCATGTCCGCCACCGCAGACGGGTCCGACAGGACACGCCTGCACTGCGTCCGCAGACAAAACGGCGCAGGCCGGAACGTTCCGGCCCCGCGGCCCCTGTCTTTCCAGATTTACGCCCTTCTTCGGCAACGCCCTTTGCCTGCCTGACGCCCGCCGCGGCAACGCCGCAAGGCGGAATCAGGGGGGGCAGCCGTTGGCGCGCAGCGCCTTACGGATGGCGACAGCAGCGCTATCATTTTCCCCGCCGGGGTCCGGGGCGGTGCCCCGCGCCTCCGGTCTGTCCCTTCCTCTTCTCTTCTATCCGAAAAGCAGATGGGTGCCGTTGGTGAGGATTTCGTCGATTTCGCTGTCGGAGAAACGGGTACGGCGCTGGAGGGCGTCGATTTCGTCCTGCGGGTCCATGATAGGGTAATCGGTACCGAAGACGAGGCGGTCTCTGGGGTGCTTTTTCAAAATGGCCCTGAGCACGTCGTCGGAGATTTCCTTCATGCATGAGGAAGTATCCATCCACACGTCGCGTCCGGCAAGGGCGTCCATGGCATATGACCACTGACGGAAGCCGCCAAGGTGCGCGGCCACGACGTTGAGGTGAGGAAAGGCGTCGAGAATGGCGGCCATCTTGTAGGGACAGGAGGGGTTTTTGTCCGGCGGGAGGCTGTCGCCTATGTGAATGAGAAAAATGAAGTCCTTCTGCGCCTCCTCGAAAATGGGCAGAAGGCGCGGGTCGTTGAGCCAGAAGTGCTGGAAATCGGGGTGGAGCTTTATGCCGTGCACGCCCATGGCGCGCAGCCAGTCGAGCTGAGCCTTCCAGTCCTCGCAGTCGGGATGTATGGAGCCGAAGGCGGTGATGCGCGGGTAGTTGTGCTGCAGATAGCCCGCGTAGGCATTGCAGGGGCGCACCTGCAGAGCGCTCGTGGCCGCACACAGGGCCACGCAGTGATCTATGCCGGCCCTGCCCGCGCGCAGGAGGAGATCATCGGGCGTGCCCTTGCAGCGGCAGAACAGCTTGTAGTGTTCCGCGAGCTTCAGTTTTGCCTTTTCAGCAATGCGGGGATGAAAGACGTGAGTATGACAGTCGACAAACATGGTGCGTGAACCTTCTCTGTGAGCCGCGGGGCTGCCCCCGGGAAAACGGGCGGAACACTCTTCGACCGGCACTTCGGCAGACGGCACAAAAAAAGAGCGTGCGCGCAGCGCGTCCCTGCCGCCCGCCTGCGGATGCTAGCCCAGGGCCCGCGCTCTGGCAAGGGCGGGAACGGAAGGCGGGAGAGAAAAAATTCATTTCAATTCGGCATGATTCTTGCAGAAAAAAGCCTCCCGACCGGAAAAAGAGCCCCCGGCATCATTGTCAAAGTCGGCATCTGGCATTACAAATATAAAAAAACGACAGGGGCGGCGCACCGCCGCCTGCGGAGCCTGTCGTTTCACCTGTGGCAGCCCGGCAAGCCGGGCCCTCTCCGTCACTTTGAGTGAGTCATCATAAGCAGCCACGGAGGCAGCTTTGAACCAGTTTTCCCGCAATATTCTGCTGTGGAGCATCATAGCCGTTGCCATGGTCTCCCTGTTCAGTCTGTTCAACGAGAACGGCGGAAGCCCGCAGAACTCCGCCGCCTACAGCACCTTTCTCGCTCAGGTCGAAAGCGGGGAAGTGAGCCGCGTCGTCATTGAGGACCGCAACATCAACGTAGTCACCACCGACGGCCGCAGCTACTCCACCTATGCTCCCAACGACCCCAACCTCGTTCAGGAACTCAAGAACAAGAACGTCATCATCGACGTGAAGAAGCCCGAGGAAACGCCGCTTGCCATGTCGGTGTTCATTTCCTGGTTCCCCATGCTTCTGCTCATCGGCGTATGGATATTCTTCGCCAGGCAGATGCAGGGCGGCGGCGGAAAGGCCATGTCCTTCGGCCGCTCCCGCGCCAGAATGCAGGATCAGAACCAGGTGGGCAAAGTGACGTTCGCCGACGTGGCGGGCGTGGACGAAGCCAAGGAAGAACTTGCCGAAGTTGTGGAATTTCTTTCCAATCCCCGCAAGTTCACGCGTCTTGGCGGCCGCATTCCCAAGGGCGTGCTGCTCGTCGGCCCTCCCGGAACCGGCAAGACCCTGCTGGCCCGTGCCGTGGCCGGCGAGGCGGGCGTTCCCTTCTTCTCCATTTCCGGTTCGGACTTCGTGGAAATGTTCGTGGGCGTGGGCGCCTCGCGCGTGCGCGATCTTTTCGCGCAGGGCAAGAAGAACGCTCCCTGCCTCATCTTCATCGACGAAATCGACGCCGTGGGCCGTCAGCGCGGCGCGGGTCTCGGCGGCGGTCACGACGAACGCGAGCAGACGCTGAACCAGATGCTCGTGGAAATGGACGGCTTTGAATCCAACGAGGGCGTCATTCTCATCGCGGCCACCAACCGTCCCGACGTGCTCGATCCCGCACTGCTGCGTCCCGGCCGCTTCGACCGTCAGGTGGTGGTTTCCACGCCCGACGTGCGCGGCAGAGAGCAGATTCTTGAAGTGCACACCCGCCGCACGCCCCTTGCCAGGGACGTCGACCTTACCGTCATCGCCAAGGGCACGCCCGGCTTCTCCGGCGCCGACCTTGAGAACCTCGTCAACGAAGCCGCGCTTCAGGCCGCCAAGCTCAACAAGGACCGCCTGAACATGTCCGACTTTGAATACGCCAAGGACAAGGTCCTCATGGGCAAGGAACGCCGCAGCCTCATTCTGAGCGACGAGGAAAAGAAGATCACCGCCTACCACGAAGGCGGCCACGCGCTCGCGGCCAAGCTTCTGCCCGGCACCGATCCCGTGCACAAGGTGTCCATCATTCCCCGCGGCCGCGCCATGGGCGTGACCATGCAGCTTCCCGACGAAGACCGTCACGGCTACTCCCGCAACTTCCTGCGCAACAACCTCGTGGTGCTGCTCGGCGGCCGCGTGGCCGAAGAGATCATCATGGGCGACATCACCACCGGCGCGGGCAACGACATTGAACGCGCCTCCAAGATGGCCCGCAAGATGGTGTGCGAATGGGGCATGAGCGACAAGATCGGCCCGCAGACCGTGGGCGAACATGAAGAGGAAGTCTTCCTCGGCCGCGAATGGGGCCATACCCGCTCCGTGAGCGACGACATGGCCCGTCTGGTGGACAGCGAAGTGAAGGCCCTCATCGACGAGGCCCGCGAGCGCTGCCGCACCCTGCTCACCGAACACATCGACATGCTGCACGCCATTGCCCATGCCCTGCTGGAGCGGGAAACCATTTCCGGCGAGGACATCGACATGCTCATGCGGGGCGAAAAGCTGCCTCCCTTTCAGCTCGACGGCCAGAACGCGGGCGAGTTTCACCTCGAGGAAGACCATTCCGACGCCTCCGGCGCCGAAGCGGACAACGCCGGAGCCGGGAACCCGGAGAACGGCGCGGCCCGTGACGGCGGCGCAGGACAGAACAACGACACGACGCCCCCTGCGCAGACCTCTGCCGCAAAGGACGCGGAACAAACCGTGAACGGAGATTCCGCCTCCGCAGGAGAAGGAACCGACAGGGGAGAGAAATAAATGGAAAAAACGGTGGTCTGGATGCTTCGAAACGGGGCATTCAGCCCTGTTTCCACCGAAAAACAGGGCGGCACGCCGTCACGCTTCACCTTGTGGGGCGTGGTGAACGTAACGCCCGACTCCTTTTTCGACGGAGGCAGGCACCCTTCCTTTGAAAGCGCGTTTTCCCACGCGAGACGCCTCGCCGCAGACGGAGCCAGAGTGCTCGATCTCGGCGGGGCTTCCTCGCGTCCCGGCGCGCAGGACGTTCCTTCCGACGACGAGATGCGGCGCGTGCTGCCGCTCGTGCGCGCCCTTTCCGAGGGCCGCGGACGCCGCATTCCGCCGGACACGCTCCTTTCCGTGGACACCTGGCGCACCGACGTGGCCGCAGCCGTGCTCGAGGCCGGCGCGGACATCATCAACGACATTTCGGCCGGTCTGTGGGAACCGGCCATGACCGACGTGCTCGCCCAGTACCGCCCCGGCTACGTGCTCATGCACTGCCGCCCGGGCATGCGGCCCGGCACCATGCAGAAGGATCCCCACTACGGCAACGTGGTGGACGAGGTGATGGCCTTTCTTGAGGCGCGCATGACCGCGCTCGTCAAGGCCGGTCTGCCCGAAGAGAACATCATTCTCGATCCGGGCATCGGCTTCGGCAAGACGGCGGAGCACAACTGCGCCCTGCTCTCCTCCATGGAAAGGCTGCTTTCCCTCGGCCGTCCCGTGCTGCTCGGCGTGTCCAACAAGAGCCTCTTCGGCGAGATTCTGGGGCTTGACGTCACAAGGCGCATAGAGGCCACGAGCGTGTGCACCGCCCTTCTGGCCTCGCGCGGCGTGACCCATCACCGCGTGCACGACGTGGCTTCGGCCAGGCGCGCCCTCACGCTCGCAGAACACTTCACCCCCTGGAAAGACTGACATGTTCGCACTGGGACAGTTGACATTCGGCTGGCGGGACCTGCTGGACATTCTCATTGTGGCCATTCTGTGCTACTACGGCATCCGCTTCGTGCGGGGCACGCGCGCCATGGCCGCACTGAACGGTCTGCTCTTTCTGCTCGTCCTGTACGCGGCCGCGCAGTTCCTCGGCCTGTTCACGCTGGTGTGGCTGCTTCAGAACGTGTTCAGCTCGCTGTTTCTCGTGGTGGTCATTCTGTTCCATCAGGACATACGTCAGGCCCTTTCCAACATGAACTTCCGCTATCTTTTCCGGCGCAAGGGCAACGTGCGCACGGAAATGATCAGCACCGTGAGCCGCACGGCCTGCGCGCTCGCCGCCCGCCGCATAGGCGCCATCATCGTCATTGAGCGCAACGTGGCCCTCGGCGACATGACGGAAAAAGGCGTGACCATAGACGCCGTGGTCTCCCAGGACCTTCTGGCCACCATCTTCTTTCCCAACACGGCGCTGCACGACGGCGCCGTCATCATCGGCCACAACGACCGCATCACGGCGGCCGGCTGCGTGCTGCCTCTCGCCAACGTGGCCCGGCAGCACTTCGGCACCCGGCACAGGGCGGCCATCGGCATCACCGAGGTGAGCGACGCCATTTCCATCGTGGTGTCGGAAGAACGCGGAGAAGTGACCCTAGCCCAGGACGGACACCTCTCCAACCCCCTGAACCAAGAACGCCTGGAACGGATACTGGCCAATGTCCTCAATCAGTAACAGCCGCCTGCAGACCGTTCTTTCCGTGCTGCTCTCCCTCGTCATCGCGACGGGACTGTGGTATCTCGTCGTAGGCCGCGACCACGTGGAAACGCAGGTGGAACTGCGCGTGGAATATCGTGGGCTGCCCGAGGGACTGATCATTCGCGAAGGCATGGTCAATCACATTTCCGTGCGTCTGAGAGGCTCTGCCGAGCTTCTGCGCAATCTCCATTCCCGCGACCTCGTGTACACCGTGGATCTTTCCGGCGTGCAGCGGGGAGCCACGGCCCTGCCCCTTGCCGTGGACTCCATACCCGACTTCAAGGCCTTTGAAATTCTGGAAATCATGCCGAGTCGTCTCGTGCTTGAGGCCGACGCGCTCACCGAACGCGTGGTTCCCCTTGAAAACAAGATGCTGCCTCTGCCCGCAGATTCTCCGTACCTCATTTCCCACGCCATTCTCGAGCCTTCGTTCGTCACGGTGAAGGGGCCGGAAACGCAGGTCAACTCCCTCGACCGGCTCATCGTGGTGTACGACCCCACCAAGAACGCCAGCGAAGGCCCGCACGAGGCCAACGTGGCCATCGTGGCCCCGCCGCAGGTGGAAATAACCCCGCCCGTCACCACGCTGCGCTACTCTCTGGACCTCAAGACGAAGGAAGTCACCCTCACCCGCGACATCCAGCTCGACAACGAGGACGAAGGCTTCAGCGTGCGGCCCGACTCGGCCGAAGTGGAAATCTCCGTACCCGAAGCTCTGGTGGAAGACCGCGACTACCTCGACGCCGTGCGCGTCATCGTGCGCCAGCCCTCCAACTTCATGCCCGGCGACAGCGCCGAGGTCACGCCCATAGTCATGCTGCCCTCGGGCTCCGGCCTCATTTCCATCGATCCGTCCACGGTCATGCTCTACAGCCGCACGGACATCGACCCCGAAAACCGCGCCTGGGCCCCGGCGGAAAGCATATTCTCGCTGCCCTCCAGCAACTTCGGCATGAAGCTGCCCGCGCAGCGCGTGTCCGGCAACTTCTCGCTGAGCGACATCAACGTGCCTGCCGCATCCCTGCCGCAGCCCAACGATCTCAAGGTTCCGCCCGCGCTCTCCGGCGACGAGCCGCAGAAGAAAAGCGCTCCCGCCCCGAACGCGGCTGCCGCCGCCACGGCGCCGAAGAGCGCCGCCCGGCCTGCCGCCGCAGCTGCCGCAGCAACGCCCGACAGCGCGAAAAGCGCCGCCTCCGCTCCGAAGGAAGCGCCGTCTTCCTCCGAAGCCGCACCTCAGGAAACACAGGATTAGCCATGTCTGAACGTCTTTTTGGAACCGACGGCCTGCGCGGCCGGGTCAACACCTATCCTCTCACGGCCGAAATGGCCCTGCGCCTCGGCCTTGCCGCAGGCACCGTGTTCCGTTCCGACGAATGCCGCCGCAAGGTCATCATCGGCAAGGACACGCGTCTTTCCGGCTACATGTTCGAGTCTGCGCTCACCGCGGGCCTGTGCGCCTCCGGCATGGACGTGTATCAGGTCGGGCCGCTGCCCACGCCCGCCATCGCCTTCCTCACCCGCAACATGCGCGCCGACTTCGGCGTGGTCATTTCCGCCTCGCACAATCCCTACCACGACAACGGCATCAAGTTCTTCGACCGCGAGGGCTTCAAGCTGCCCGACGAGGTGGAGGACAAAATGTCCGAGCTCATCCTCGACAAGGACTATGAATGGGACTACCCCGCCTCCAACAAGGTGGGACGCGCCTACCGCATCGTGGACGCCTCGGGCCGCTACATCGTCTACCTTAAAAGCAGCTTTCCCCAGCAGCTCACTCTCGACGGGCTGCGCGTGGTCATCGACTGCGCCAACGGCGCCAACTACAAGGTGGCTCCGCTCGCTCTCGAAGAGCTCGGCGCGGAAGTGTTCCGCCTCGGCACGTCGCCCGACGGTCTGAACATCAACTATCAGTGCGGATCGCTCCACCCCGAGAACCTGCAGGCCAAGGTGCGCGAAGTGCGCGCCGACGTGGGCCTCGCCCTCGACGGCGACGCCGACCGCCTGCTCGTGGTGGACGAAAAGGGCCGCCTGCTCGACGGCGACCAGATCATGGCCATCTGCGCCGACGACCTCATGAAGAAGGGCAAGCTCAACAACAACCTGCTCGTGGGCACCGTCATGAGCAACATGGCGCTTGAAGTGTTCATGAAGGAACGCGGCGGGCAGCTTCTGCGCACCAAGGTGGGCGACCGCTACGTCATCGAGGCCATGCGTCAGCACAACGCCATGCTCGGCGGCGAACAGTCCGGTCATCTCATCTTCCGCGAATACGGCACCACCGGCGACGGTCTGCTGGCCGCGCTTCAGATCCTGCGCATCATGCGCGAGAGCGGACGCCCGCTCTCCGAGCTTGCCGACCGCCTGAAGCTCTATCCGCAGAAGCTCGTCAACGTAAAGATTTCCCGCAAAGTGCCCTTTGAACAGTGCGAAAAGCTCATGGCTGCCCAGAAGGAAGTCGAGGAAACTCTCGGCTCCCGCGGCCGCGTGCTCCTGCGCTACTCCGGCACCGAAAACCTCTGCCGCGTCATGGTCGAGGGGCAGGACGAAGATTTCGTCCGCCGTGCCGCCCGCCGTCTGGCCGACGTGGCCGCCGAAGAACTCCGCTAATTCTCTGCCGCGGCACGGGCCCATGCTCCCGTGCCGCGGCCCGTTTTTGTCTCATGCACGACGCACTCGAAACCGCCGCGAGGGTATATCATGGCTTTTGAAATACGACAGCAGTTCAAACTGAGCCAGCAGCTCCACATGACGCCCATGCTCAAGCAGGCCATTTCCCTGCTTCTGTACTCCCGTCAGGAACTGGTGGAGGCGGTGCACAAGGAACTGCTGGAAAATCCTTTTCTCGAAGAGCGCGAAGCCGAACCCGGGCCCGCCGCTCAGGAAGCCGCCGACAGCACGCGCACGAGCCGCGAACAGGACAGCCCCTGGCCGCAGGAGGAAGTGGCCCGCAGCGCGGAATGGGAAGAGTATCTGGGTGAGTTCTCCAGCCAGTCGCGCGTGGCCCAGCAGGAATACGAGGCCGCGGAGGAGGACGGCAACCCGCTGGAAGCCTGCCATTCCGCCGAACCCAATCTGGAAGCGCACCTCATGGGACAGCTTCTGCTCTCTCCTCTCAGCGAAAGGCAGAAGTCCATTGGCGAATGCATCATCGGCAACCTCGACGAAACCGGCTACCTCACCGCCACGGACGAGGAAATAGCCTCCCTCGCGGGCGTGGACGCCTCGGAAGTGCCGCCCGTGCTCTCCGCCGTACAGAACTTCGATCCCGTGGGCGTGGCCGCGCGCACTCTTTCCGAATGTCTGCTCATCCAGCTTCGCGCCCGCCACGACGACCGCGACCCCATACTCGTGAGCCTCGTGAGCGAGCACCTCGAAGACCTCGAAAAGCAGCGCTATAAGCCGCTCATGCGCCATTTCCACATCGACCTCGACACCCTGAAGGAATACATAGCCATCATTCAGGGCCTCGACCCCCGCCCCGGCGGGAGCCTCGGCAGCGGCGCGCCCTGCTACGTCAGCCCCGACATCTTCGTGCGCAAGGTGAACGGCGAGTTCGTCATTCTCATGAACGACGAAGACCTGCCCCATCTGCAGCTCTCCCCGCTCTCCGAGGAACTGGCCTCGCAGAACCGCTCCAGCGAGGAAAAGGACTACATGAACGACCGCCTGCGCTCCGCAGTGTGGATCATACGCAGCCTCGAGGAACGCCAGCGCACCCTGTATCAGGTGATGGAAAGCATCGTGAAGCATCAGCACGACTTCTTCGAGTACGGCGTCTACAAGCTCAAGCCCCTGGTGCTCAAGGACATCGCCGAGGACATAGGCCGCAGCGAGTCCAGCATCAGCCGCATCACCACCAACAAGTACGTGGGCACGCCGCACGGCATCTTCGAGCTCAAGTACTTCTTCAACAGCGCACTCGCCTCCAGCGACGGCAGTCAGGTGGGCTCCGAAAGCGTGAAGGCTCGCATACGCGCCCTCATCGACGGCGAAGATCACGCCCATCCGCTCTCCGACGAGGACATCAGCGCCCGCCTCAACGAAGGCCTCGGCGTGAAAATCGCCCGCCGTACCGTGGCCAAGTACCGCGAAGAACTCGGCATCCCTTCATCGTCAAGAAGAAAGAAGCATTTATAAAGGTCGGGGGACGGCAGAAACGTCAGGGATGTTGCCCCGCCTCCGTCGCGGGGACGTGATTTTGCCACGCCCCCTGATTCGCCTCCCGGCTCCGCCGGTCCGGCACTCCGGACAACGAACGACGCGCGCCTTCCGAGCTTCGGCACGAAAGGCGCGTTTTTCTATGCCTGCCTCAGAAAAAACGCCGCCGTAAAGGAAAAGCCCCGGTGAAACGGCCGTGCCCCGTCGCCCTGCCCGGCGACCAGCCTTTGCCGCCGTGCCCGAACCGTCAGGCATCCGACGCCCGCACGCTTTTTCCTGCCGGGCCGCATGGCCTCACCCATTAAAACATTCTGGGAACATGGCCGGGCTCGCGGAGAAGGGAAAAAACTTTTTCAAAAGAAGCGTCTGTTTCCCCGCAATCGCCGGGATTTCTCCTTGCTCCGCACAAGGGCCTTGAACCTGCGCTGCCCCGGTGCTAGCCTCCAAGGGTTCGTCGCCTTTCCCGGACATCGTGCCGTCATCCGCCCTTTCAAGGAACGCCCGCATGGACAACGCCGTTCTGTCGCTCGAAGAATCCCTGAAACATAAAACGTTCGTCGTCAAAAGCTATCAGCGCGGCTACCGCTGGACCAAAACGCAGGTGGACGCCCTTTTGAAAGACATTGCGGACTTTGCCAAAAACGGCAAAGAACACGACTCCTGCTTTCTTCAGCCCGTCATCGTCAAAAGCCTGAAACAAGAAGACGATTCCGAGAGCTGGGAACTCATCGACGGGCAGCAGAGGCTCACGACCATATTCCTCATGGATGCCGTGCTCTGCCGCGCCCTGAACAGAACCAGCGCCCTTTCCTTCAAACTGCGCTACGAGAACCGGGAAAAAAGCGGCGAATTTCTGCACCGTCTTGCCCTGGAACCGGACTGGGCGGAAAGCGCGGAGGGGCAAAAGGAAGCCGGGAAAAACCCCGATTTTCATGCCATGGCCCTCGCCTGCCGGAGGGTGACGGCCTTCTTTCGCGAACATGCGCCGGACGCAGCGCTGTATGAAACGTTCTCCCGGCGCGTCCGCGTGCTCTGGTACGACGTGACGGAAGAGGAAGGAAGCGCGGAGCAGCGCTTCGCCCGCCTGAACATGGGCTGCATTCCCCTGACCGGCGCGGAACTCTGCCGGGCGCTTCTCATCAGCCGCGCGGGACGCGAACGCGAAAGCCCGGGCAGCGAAGAGGGCCGCCCCGCCGGACTTTTTGCCGATCGAACTCAAATTCTGCTCGGCAGCCTGTGGGACGACATGGAACGCTCGCTGCACGATCCCTCGTTCCGGGACTTTCTCGGCATGGACAACGACGATTCCGGCGCTCCCTGCATGGGCTTTCTTCTGGATATCGTCACGGGACGGCCGCAGCGCGATCCCGACGATCACTTTTCCTTCCGTGTCATGAGCCAACGACTGGAACAGGGCGAAAGCGCCCGCAGCATTTGGCAGGACGTGGTTCTGAGCTGGCAGCATCTGCGCTGCTGGCACGAAGACAATAACCTCTATCACTGGACAGGCTGCCTCATCAGCGAAGCGGTCAGGCACGGCAGAGCCGCCTTCTGCCTGCAAAAGCTGCTTGCTCTGGCGCGGGAAAACAGAAAGTCGGTCTTCAAGAAAAAGCTGTTTGAAGAAATACGGACGGTCATGTTCGACGGCGATGAACTTCCTGATCTGCAATCGCTGCGCTACCACAGAAACTACGATCTCATTTGCCGTCTGCTCTTTCTCTTCAACGTCGAGCTCTCGCGCGAAAAGGGGCGACGCTTTCCCTTCGGAGAACATCGGCGGCAACGCTGGAGTCTGGAACACGTTCAGGCGCAGAACGTCGAGAGTCTCGCGAACGTACGGGATCAGAGAATCTGGGTGGCGGACCACCGTGACGCATTGCGCCAGATGTCTCCGGACGCGCTGCCGGATGATGAAAGACGGATGGGCAACGACGAATTCATGGAGAAAAAATGTGTGCTTGCGGCATCCTGCTCGGCCTTTCTGAATAAAGACGACGAGAAAGCCATGGAGGACTTCGACGCCCTGTATAACGCCGTTCTGCAGTTCATGCACAGCGTTTCCGGCGTCAGCGACGAACGCACGCACACGCTGGGGAATCTCGCGCTTCTGGACGGCGGAAGCAATTCCAGCCTGAACAACGCCATTTTTGCCGTCAAACGGACAAGGCTGCTCAACATGATGCGGCAGGGAACCTATGTGCCTCTCGGCACCGCAGCCGTATTCCTGCGCGCCTTCACCCGGCAACACGTTGTCTCGCCCTTCTGGACCGACCGGGACATGGACGACTATGAACGGGAAATCGAGAGAACGCTCAGCGTCTTTTGCGAGTCTCAGCAAGGGAACAAAGCATGAACAGCATGACATTTCTCCAATTAATCCAAAAGTATGAAGTTATCATTCCCGTCATTCAGCGCGACTATGCACAAGGCAGGAACGACGTCCACAGCGTTCGGGTGCGGCGTGACTTCGCGGCGGATCTGAAAAAGGCGCTGACTGAAAACACCCCCCTCATGCTCGACTTCATTTACGGGGAAGTCGAAGGCGGCATGTTTCTGCCCTTCGACGGTCAGCAGCGCCTGACCACGCTGTTTCTGCTGCACTGGTACGCCGCGGCCCGGGAAGAGACGATCGACCCGCGGCAGGACAACCTCGACGCTCTGCTCACGCGCTTCCGGTACGAGGTGCGGGAAAGCTCACAAGCCTTCTGCCGGGAGCTTGCGGAACATACCGACCTTCTCCGGCAAAACGTCTCCTGCTCCGAAAAGCCTTCTTCCCTCATCACGGACGAATGCTGGTTCAGCCCATGCTGGCTTTACGATTCCACCGTCACCGGCATGCTGACCATGCTCGACAGCATACACGCAGGCTTTTGCAACGTTGCCGGACTACGCGCGCGTCTCACCGCACAGGACTGCCCCGTCCGCTTCCGTTTCGCGCGTCTGAGCAGCCTCGGCAACAACGCCGACGACATCTTCATCACGATGAACGCCAGGGGAAAACCGCTCACGCCGTGGGAACACTTCAAGGCGCAGTTTCTGCCGTGGCTCAAGGCAACGTACCGGGATCGTGCCGACGCCATCGCCCGCAAGCTGGACAACGACTGGCTCGACGCCTTCTGGAGCGGCTTTCCCGTCGGAAACGACGACGAAAATCCGGCGGAAGCCACCGACGATCGACTTGCCCGCTTTTTCTCCTTTGCTGCGCGCGTGCTGCTTGCCCTGCCCGGTCCGGAACTGAAAAAAACGAAAGGCGACCTTTTTTCTCTCGTGAGCGCCGCCCTTTCCCCGGACAGACAGCAGCTCTGCCCGGCCTGCGACAATCTTGACCTTCTTGTGCGGATGCTGGACGGGCTGCATGAACGCATCCTCCCGGAAGGCAAAAGCTCAGCCGCTCTCTTTGCCGACCTCTTCATCAAAGGTTCCGACGACACGCTGCCCGTTCCGGGAAAAATCTCCCTCTTCAGCGGCGCTCTCGACGACAAGGCCGACCTTCTCCGTCTCTGCTGCGGAAAATACGGCGACATGATGATCTGGAAGGAACGGCTCATGCTCTTCGGCTGCCTCATGGCCATCGCCCTGAACGTTCCTGCGGACAAGGCGGGAAGACGGCTGCGCATTCTTCGCAATCTGCTGGAACAGCCTCCTTATGGCCATGTCAGAAATCCCGGCAGGCAGCTTCTGGACGTGCATGCCCTCATTGCCGACGGAACGGTTGCGGACGACAGTCAGTTCAACGCCTGGCAGATACGGGAAGAAAAGGCAAAGAATGCTCTTCGAAACGCCCATGAAGGCGACGCCGAGCTTCAAGACGCGCTGGACTATCTGGAGGACCATCCGCTTATGTGCGGAAGAGTGGCCGTGTTCTCCCGCGTAGAACAGGAAGAGCGCGAGCCGCCTGTGTTTGAACGGGAAAGCGTCGTAAGGGGCGCGCACTTTCTCCGTCTGGCCTTCGGACGGCGACGCATCTTCTACGACACGCTGCTGCGCTCTCTGCTGAGCTTCGGCGAATACGAGCCGCCCCGGCGCACGTTCTGTCTGGAACACGACGGCCCCCTCAGCAATCTGCGGAAATTTCTCTGCCCCGCTCCGGACGCCCCTGAGGAACGGGAACATTTCCTGCGCCTGCGGCACGGCATGGAACGACTGGCGAAGGAAAGTCAAAACGCGGACACGACGGAAAAGCTGGAGAGCGCTCTTTCTCTCGCCGCAGACCGCTGGCTGGACGAACGGCAGAAGCGGAGCGAACTGCCCTGGCGCTGGTACTTTGCCGGATACGCCGCCATGCGCCCGGACTTTCGCGCCGACGGTCTGCCCGAAAGCCGGCAGGGATACTACACCGGACTCGGAGGCGTGAGCCGGTTCAAGACCTTTGAATGGGTACAGCTGGAAAAGAAGACGTGCGGCGGGAAGCACTGGAATCCTTTTCTGCGTGCCGTGTTCGTCGCGGCGAGGAGGGAAGGCCTAAAGAATCTGACATGGGATGCGGATTCCCGGCCGTGCAGAATCCTCCTGCCCGGCGGCCTCTGCCTGACCATGAACGAATGTGCCTGGATTCTGTCCCCTGACGACGAAACAAAGGCTTCGGCCAAAGCCCGGCGGGCGACTCTTGAACGCCTGCGCGCCCTTCATCCCGGCATCGACGACGAAGGGTATCTCCCCGTGCCCGGCATGGATTCCGAAAACGGCGTGGACTACCGTCACATTCAGGGACATCAGTCCCGAAACTGCGACAGCACGGACCGCATAGCGCTCATTCTTCCCGTGCTGAAAACCCTCGACGCCTTGGCATGAGCCTTCTTCGCACCCCATTCCCGAAACGCAGAACTCCGGCAGAAATGACGACACGCGGGAAACGCCGAACGCCCCTGAACCCCGGGCAAAATCCACCGTTTCCACACAAAAAAACGCTTTGTGACCATTCTGAAAAAAAGGAACAATCATTTTCCACATTTTTGCGCTTTTGTAAACACAAAATTGGCAAACGCTCTTTTTCTTTTTTGGCGAACAAGAAAAATTCTTTTGGGGAAAACATATTCAACCTTTTGTATTTACTAAAAATACTTTCATATAATACAACCTTGGGCAACATTGCGCGGCATTTTCCCACTGCTTCACGATTGCACACAATCGTAAGATTCTATAGTATTCCCCCATATATTTCACACGAACCTGTGTTTCTCAATCGGAGGATCGTCATGAAACTTTCCCGTGTGTTCGCTTCTGTGGCCATGGCCGCCATGGCCTGCGGCCTCGCTTTTCCCGCTCAGGCCGCTGAGCCCGTCAAAATCGGCGTGTATCTGCCCCTGACCGGTCAGAACGCCTTCGGCGGACAGCTTGAGCTCGACGGCATCAAGCTCGCCCAGCAGGCCACTCCCAAGGTTCTCGGCCGCGATGTCGAGCTCGTCGTCGTGGACAACAAGTCCGACAAGGTCGAAGCCGCCAACGCCGTGAAGCGCCTCGTGGAACGCGACAAGGTTTCCGCCTACATAGGAACCTACGGTTCCTCCCTCGCCATGGCCGGCGGCGAAGTGGGCGAAAAGGCGGGCGTGCCCGGCGTGGGCACCTCCTGCACCAGCCCCCTCGTCACCCAGGGCAAGAAGTACTACTTCCGCGCCTGCTTCATCGACCCCTATCAGGGCGCTGCCGCCGCTTCCTACGCCTACAAGACCCTCGGCATGAAGAAGGCCGCCATTCTCATGGACGTGGCCAACGACTATTCCGTGGGCCTGTGCAGCTTCTTCAAGCGTTCCTACAAGAAGCTCGGCGGCGAAATCGTGGCCGACATGAAGTACAACTCCGGCGACCAGGACTTCACCGCCCAGCTCACCGAAATCATCAATCAGAAGCCTGACATCGTGTTCATGCCCGCCTACTTCGCCGAAGGCGCCATCATCATGAAGCAGGCCCGTGAACTCGGCGGCACCTTCGTCATGATGGGCGCCGACGCCATGGACAACCCCGACACCGTCAAGATCGGCGGCAAGGCCGTGGAAGGCTTCCTCCACACCACCTTCCCATATGACGTCAACATGCCCAACATGAGCCCCGCCGCCAAGGCCTTCACCGACGACTGGAAGGCCGCCTATCCCGACAAGGACCCCAACGTGAACTCCGCGCTCGGCTACGTCTGCTACAACCTCATCATCGACGCCATCACCCGCGCCGGTTCCGACGATCCCGAAGCCATCACCAAGGCCCTCGCCGAAACCAAGAACTTTGCCACGCCTCTCGGCACCCTGTCCATCAACGCCACCCATGACGCCGAACTGCCCGTCGGCATCATTCAGTACAAGGACGGCAAGCGCTCCTACATCGGCGAAGCCATCGCCGAATAAGGCTCTCCGACAATGAAAAAGGCCGGAGGTCTCCCCTCCGGCCTTTGCGCTCCCCGCGCCTTTCCTCGTCCCTCGCACATTCACAACGCCCCGTTCCGCCCATGGCCGGACAGGAGCATTTCCATGGAGCTTCGCCGTCCGTCCGTATCCTGGCGGCGTCGCGGCCGGAAAGGGTTCCCTCATGAGTCTGGAATTATTCCTCCAACACTTTTTCAACGCGCTGACGCTGGGTTCGCTCTACGGGCTCATTGCCATCGGCTACACCATGGTGTACGGCATTCTGCGTCTCATCAACTTCGCCCACGGCGACATCCTCATGCTCGGCGCGTACTTCGTCTTCTACGGCACGACGCTCTTCTGTCTGCCCTGGCCCGTAGCCGTGGTGGTGTCCATTTTGGGTTCCGCCGCTCTCGGCGTGCTCATGGACAAGATAGCCTATCGTCCCCTGCGCGACGCGCCCCGCATTTCCGCGCTCATCAGCGCCATCGCCGTTTCCTTCTTTCTTGAAAGTCTCGCCGTGGTGGTCTTCACCGGTCTCCCCCGTCCCGTGCATCAGCCGGAATGGCTCGTGAGCATCATAACCATCGGCGGCGCGCGCCTCATGCCCCTCACGCTGCTTGTGCCCGGCGTGACGGCCATTCTCGTGGCCGCGCTCCTTTATGTGGTCTACCACACCAAGCCCGGCCTCGCCATGCAGGCCATTTCCAAAGACATTGAAACCACGCGCATGCTCGGCGTGTCCGTGGACAAGATCATAGCCCTCACCTTCGCCATCGGCTCCGCCCTCGCCGCCGCTTCCGGCATCATGTGGGCCCTGCGCTATCCGCAGATCAACCCCTACATGGGCGTGTTCCCCGGCTTCAAGGCCTTCATCGCCGCCGTGTTCGGCGGCATCGGCTCCATTCAGGGCGCCGTCATAGGCGGCCTCCTGCTCGGCTTCATCGAAATCATGGCCGTCGCCTTCTTCCCGGAACTTTCCGGCTACCGCGACGCCTTCGCCTTCATTCTGCTGGTCGTTGTCCTTCTGGTGAAGCCCACCGGCCTGTTCGGTGAAAAACAGAAGGAGAAGATCTGATGCCCGCAGCCAACGCTTCTTCCAGAGCGCGCAACAACACCCTTACCGTTCTTGCGCTGGCTCTGCTCTTTCTCTTCCTCTGGTGGGCCGACGGCAGCATGGCCGAAGATACCGGCCTCACCTTCCTGCCCTCCCCCCTCAACGGTTATGAAGTCCAGATTCTGAACCTCGTGGCCGTGTACGGCATTCTCGCCATCTCCCTCAACATCATCTACGGCTTCACCGGCATGTTCTCCCTCGGGCACGCCGGATTCATGGCCATAGGCGCCTACGTCTCCGCCCTGTGCGTGCTCACCCCCGATCAGAAGGAAATGATGTGGATCATCGACGA
>NZ_CALUWV010000041.1 GCF_944324575.1 uncultured Mailhella sp.
GCTTCCACGGCAAGGCTGGTGCTTTCTTTGAAGCGGCCGCCCCAAGGCTTGTCGGACATGGTAACTCCAGAATGTTTTAGACCCGCTCGGAGCGGAACAGAAACCCCGGCCGCCGGAGCGGCCGGGAAGAAAAAAGCGGAACGCGCCCTGCGTTGCGCGGACAGGGAAAAGCGAAGCCCGGCCGCGACCGGCCCGCCCTCCTTTCGGAAAACAGGCCGGAGGAATTCCCCCGGCCTGTCGTCGAACTACTTCAGGAAGCGGCTCACGCGGTCGGCATAGCCGCGGATGCGCAGGCCCTGCAGACGGATGAAGCCGGCGGCGTCCTTATGATCGTAGGTAGCGCACTCTTCAAAGGTGGCAAGATCCTGGCAGTAGAGGCTGTGGGGAGAATAGCGACCCACGGGCCAGGCGTTGCCCTTGTAGAGCTTGAGACGCACTTCGCCGGTCACGCCGCGCTGCATCTGGTCGATGAGGGCCTGCATGGCTTCGCGTTCGGGCGAGAACCAGAAGCCGTTGTACACGGCAGCGGCGTAACGGGGAATGATGGTCTCACGGGTGGCAAGAGCCTCACGGTCAAGGCAGATGCCTTCGAGATCCTGATGGGCAATGTGCAGCACGGTGCCGCCGGGGGTTTCGTACACGCCGCGGCTCTTCATGCCGACAAAGCGGTTTTCCACCATGTCAAGACGGCCGATGCCGTGCTTGCCGGCAATCTTGTTCAGGCTCATGACCATTTCGCGGGGGGTGAGACGTTCGCCGTTCAGCGTGACGGCGTCGCCCTTCTCAAAGCCGATGGTGATGTATTCCGGTTCGTTGGGAGCCTGTTCCACAGGCACGGCCATCACATAGCTGTTCGGGCCGGGTTCTTCCCACGGATCCTCGAGTTCGCTGCCTTCAAAGGAGCAGTGCAGCATGTTGCGGTCCATGCTGTAGTGCTTATTGGAGGAATTGACCGGAATGCCGTGCTTTTCGGCAAAGGCGGTAAGCGCGGTACGGCTCATGAGATCCCATTCACGCCAGGGAGCGATGACCTGAAGATCGGGAGCCAGGGCGTTGATGGACAGCTCGAAGCGCACCTGGTCGTTGCCCTTGCCGGTAGCGCCGTGGGCGATGGCCACAGCGCCTTCCTGACGGGCGATTTCCACGAGACGCTTGGAAATGAGCGGACGGGCGATGGAAGTGCCCATGAGGTAGCGGCCTTCATATGTGGCGCCGGAACGCAGCATGGGATAAATGTAGTCGCTCGCGAACTCGTCGCGCAGGTCTTCGATGTAGGCCTTGGTGGCGCCGGTCTTGAGGGCCTTGGGTTCCACGCCGTCAAGATCGTCCTCCTGACCGAGGTCGGCGGTGACGGTAATGACTTCATAGCCGCGCTCGACAATGAGCCACTTGAGGATGACGGAGGTATCGAGACCGCCGGAGTACGCAAGGATAACTTTGTTGTTCTTAGCCATGACAAGACCTCACGGGCGCACGAGCCCATGGTTGACGGTTACTTCCCGCGGAGCGGAACGTTCTGCGGAGCATCGTGCCGTGCCGAGCACGGAGAATGCCGGCCGTTCTGCGGAAACGTTTGAAATACGGACCGCGCCGGGAGAAAACCGACGCGGAAGAAACTTTCTTGTAGAAAGATTATCCCTCTTTGTAAAGTCCCGAACCGCGCGGGTCGTACCGCGTTTCGACGAAAAAGGGGCCGCCCTTTCCGCCGAAGGAAAAGGACGGCCCGCCAAAGCGCGCGAGGCGGCCCGGATGCGGACTACTTCAGCACGCCGACTTCCTTGTAGTACTTCGCCGCGCCGGGATGAAGCGGAATGCCGGCGAGGTCGGTGACGGCGCCTTCAAGGGAGATGTCCTTCATGACGGCGTGGGACTTCTTCACGATCTCCTGATTTTCCCAGAAGCACTTGGTAATGTCATACACCACGTCTTCAGGCAGAGAGGCGTCGGTAATGAGGATCATCTTGACGGCAGTGGTCTGCACGGCCTTGTCCTGATCGGGATAGGTTCCGGCGGGAATCTGGAACTTGGCGTACCAGGGATAATCCTTGCTGAGCTTCTCGAAGGTGGCGTCGTCGATGTTCACGAGACGGCCGTCGGCGGTGGCGCACATTTCGGACACGCCGGCGTTGGGCAGACCGGCCATGATCCAGGTACCGTCGAGCTGCTTGTTGCGCATGAGGTCACCGGCTTCGGCGGGCCCCACGTACTGAGGCTTGATGTCGCCGGGATACTTGAGACCGGCGGCGGCAAAATGCACCTGGGTTTCACCGATGGTGGTGCCGCCGGCCACGCCGGGAGCGAAGACCTTGCCCTTGAAGTCCTTCAGGGAATTCACATTGCTGTCGGCGCGGGCAATGACCTGATTGGGGTTGTAGTAGAGACCGGCGATGATGCGCACGTCGGGATAGGCATGGCCCTTGAACATATCGAGGCCCTTCATGGCCTGATAGGTGATGCTGGTAATGGCGAAGGACACCTGAGCGTCCTTTCTGCTGAGAAGCTGAAGGTTCTGCACGCCGCCCTTGGAGGACTGCACGCTGGCCTTCACGTAAGGAAGTTTGGTGCTCCACAGATTGCCGAGGGCCGCGCCGATGGGATACAGCGTGCTGGTCGTGGCCGCGGTGGGAATGCTGATGGTCACGGGCGCATGATCGGCGGCTTTTGCCTGAACGCCGCCGAAGAGCATGGACACGGCCGCCATCATGGAAAGAAGGACTTTACCGTACATAATCACTCCTGAACCTGTTGAAAGTTGTCCTTCCCCCGGAAGGAGGAAGGAGAAAAGCCGAAAATCAGCCCGCCGTTGCCTCGGAGCCTTCCGCCCGCCGTCTCTGCGTCGTGGAACGACGATTGAGCGCCGCAGCCGCAAGAATGACGGCAATGCCTATGGCGTCGGTGGAGAGACCCGGATCAATGGTAAGCACCGCACCTGCGATGAACATGAGGCTCTGCACGATGGTACAGGGACCGAAGAGCCAGCGTTCAAGGCCCACGGCCAGGGCGCACACGCCGAAACTTGCGGTAATGAAGGCCCACACCGTGGCCAGTCCGGGATTGGAGGAGCTGTAGAGCAAAAGCGGATTATTGAGGAAGAAGAACGGGAGGATGAAGCCCGTGAGTCCCAGCCGTACGGCAATGAGGGAGGTCTTCGTCTCGTTGGAGTTGGCGATGCCCGCAGCCACGTAGGAAGACATGGCGACCGGCGGCGTAATGTTGGAGAGGCAGGCGTAGAAAAGGCAGAACATATGGGCGGACATGGGCTGCACGCCCACGCCGGTGAGCACGGGCACGGCCACGGCGGCAACGATGACGTAGGCGGCAACGCCGGGCACGCCCATGCCGAGAATGGTGCTCATGACCATGACGAACACGCCGCCGAGGTAGAGCTGCCCTTCGCCCACGTACTTGAGCACCTGGAAGCCGAAGGTGAGACCGAGGCCGGTGAGGGACACGGAACCTATGATGATGCCGATGATCACGCAGGAAACGCCCACGCCCACGGCGCCCCTGGCGCCTTCCTCAAGAGCCTGAAGAATTCGCTTCGGGCCCATGCGGGTTTCCCTGGAGAGCCAGGAGGCCACGACCGTAGCGAAAATGGCCATGGCGGCGGCAAAAAGCGGCGTGTAGCCCATAAGCATGATGACCATGAGCACCACAAGGGGAATGATGAGATGCCCGCGCTTTTTGATGACCTTGACGGCGTCGGGGATATATTCTTTGGAAAGGCCCTTGAGTCCCAGCTTTCTGGCCTCGAAGTGCACGGCCATGATGAGGGCGAGATAGTAGAGGAAGGCGGGAATGGCCGCGGCGAGCATGACCTTGGTGTAGCTCACGCCGAGAAATTCCGCCATGATGAAGCCCACCGCGCCCATGATGGGCGGGGCGAACTGTCCGCCCGTGCTGGCCACGGCTTCCACGGCCCCGGCAAACTCGGCCTTGTAGCCGGTCTTCTTCATGAGGGGAATGGTGATGGCGCCCGTGGTGGCCACGTTGGCCAGAGCGCTGCCGTTGATCATGCCCATGAGGGCGCTTGCAATGACGGAAACCTTGGCCGGGCCGCCCGCAGTGCGCCCCACCAGCGTGAGCGCCAGATCATTGATGAACTCGCTGAAGCCGCTGATGCGCAAAAATGCGCCGAACAGCACGAAAAGGAAGACGTACGTGGCCGAAACGCCCACGCCCACGCCGAGAAGCCCCTGACTGCCCCAGAACATATGATCCATCACGCGGGTGAGCGAGAAGCCCACGTGGCCGAAGGCTCCGGGCAGATACTTGCCGAGAAAGGTGTAGGCCAGAAAAATAAGCGCGAGCACGGCGAGGTTGGGCACCACGCGCCTTGCGCATTCAAAGGCCACGAGCACGCCTATGCCCGCCACCACGTAATCCTGCGTGGTGAACCAGCCGCCGCTCATGGCGATGGCGTCATAGTGCAGTATGAGATAGCCGAAGGCGTACAGGCTCGCGCCCACGCACACAAGATCCCACAGCGTGGGCAGACTTCTCACCCTCTTTTCGCGGCGCAGCGCCGGATACATGAACGAGGCGAGCACCAGCAGAAAAATGATGTGGAACGAACGCAGCTTCATGGCGTCCATGGTAGCGAACACGGACGCGTACAGCTGAAAGAGAGAAAACGCCACGCAGATGACGGCCACAACTCTGGCAAACACGCCGTGGAACTGCCGCGTTCTCGATTCGCTGTCCTTTTCCTCCACCAGAGCCTGCGCCCTGGCCTGTTCTTCCGCGCTGGCGACAATATCTCCCGATGCCGTCGTCACCACGGATTCCTGATCCATACTCTTGTCCATCAAAACCACCTGAGGAAAAATTTGCGGCGCAGCGTCCTGACCAGCAGCAGACGCGACCCCTCTGTTGTCTAACGACCGCAGGGGCACGCTGTCAAGACGCCGTTCCGGAAAACAACGGCTCAGCGGGCGGAACGCGCCTCGCTGCACTCGTCGACAAGATAAAGAACGTTGCGGTACGGCAGACCGCCGTGCAGGGTAAGGCCGACCTCGCAGGTGCGCGACGTGCTGAAGGCCGCCTCGCAGCCCGCCACCTTGTCCCGGAGTCCGGCCAGGGCGGCGGCGTTGAGCTCGGGCCTGGAAAAGCCCTTGTCTCCGGCAAATCCGCAGCAGTAAATGCCGTCGGGCAGCACCACGTTGCGCGAGCACAGGCGGGCCACGGCCAGAAGAGCGTCAACAAGGCCTATGCTCCGCGTGGAGCAGGTGGCGTGCACGGCTATGCGACCGTATTTCTGCCGGAAATGCAGCCTGTCCGCGAGAAAGCGAAGCGTGAACTCCACGGGCTCGTACAGCGACAGCCGGGAGTCGAGCGTCTTTTTCATGCGCGCAAGGCATGGACTCGTGTCGCACATCACCGGCCAGCGGCCGTTTTCCGAGGCTTCCAGAAGCGCCGCGTCGAGAGAGGCGGCGCATTCGTCGGCCTGCTCCTTCATGCCCTTGGTTTCAAAGGCCTTGCCGCAGCAGAGCGTTTCCACGCGGCGGGGAATGACGGCCTCGTAGCCCGCCTTTTCCAGCAGGCGGAGGGCCACGTCCATGAGCGGTTCCACGCGGCGGCCGGAATCTCCGGCATAGCCCATGCTGCGTACGGCGCAGGAGGGAAAGTACACCACCTTTTCCGCGCGCTTCGCACGGGGCGCAGGCACGGCCGAAGAGCCCGCAAGGCCCACCTGCACAAGATCGGGCACCGTCATGCCCGTGAGCTTCTTCGCCGGAACGCCGGTCTTCTGCGCCATGTCGTGCCCGAGAATTCTGTGCGTCGCGTACGCCGCGTCAAGCCCGAGGGACAGTGCGCGCGACACGGGAGCAATGTGTCCGGCCACGAAGGAGGCGGCCTTTTTCTCCCGATCCGTCAGATTCTCGTGCCTCAAATGCCGCATGAATCCCGCCACGTCTATGCCGAGGGGACAGCGCGTGGAACAAAGCCCGTCCGTAGCGCAGAGCTCAACGCCCATGGTGCGGAAGAACTCCTTCCATTCCGCGGCCTGCCTTTCATCACCGGCCTGCTCCAGGGCGGCTATGGCACGCAGGGCATAAATGCGCTGTCTCGGACTGAAGCCTGTGCGGGCCGAGGGACACACGGCCTCGCAGAAGCCGCAGTCCACACACAGATCGACGCCCCGCCCTACGGCTCCCACGAACTTGAGACCTTCAAGATGGCAGCGCTCGCCGTCGTTCAAAAGACAGCCGCGGTTCAGGATGCCCGCCGGATCGAGCAGGCGCTTTGCCTCGAGCATCATGCCGTAGAGCGCATCGCCCCACTCTCTGCGCACGAAGGAGGCCACGGCCAGCCCCGTGCCGTGTTCGGCCTTGAGCGAGCCGTCAAGCGAAAGAATGAGCTCGGCCGCGCGCTCGATGAACGCACCGAGACGCTCCACTTCCGAAGCTTCGGAAAGTCTGAGCGGCACGGTACAGTGAAGATTGCCATGCAGGGCGTGACCGTTCACGCCGCAACGGTGAACGCCGAGCTCCTGAAGAATGGCCACAATGCCGTGACTTGCTTCGGGCAGACGTTCGATGGGCACGCAGTAATCCTCCACGTAGGCGTACTCGGAAGGCAGACGCGTGCCCGCCATGGCGGGAAAAAGCGCGCGGCGAATGTTCCACAGCTTCTCGCACTCTTCGGTCGAGGTCACGAAGCCGAGACGCGCCCGGGGATGATGAACTTCAAGCAGCGCTTCAAGTTCCGCCATGTCGGCGGCGAGGGAGGCCTCATCGGCGGCCCTTGTTTCCACAAGCAGGGCACAGTTGTCGGAACTTTCGCCGTCGGGACGAAATTCCTGAGGAAATCCCGGAAGTTCCGCAAGGCCGCGAAGAGAAATGTCGTCCAGAAACTCACCGGCGTACAGGCCGCGGCAGGCGCGGATGTCGAGCACGGCGGCCATGGCGTCGTCCATGGAGGAAAAGAGCATCATGGCCGTACCCCGGCAGGGAAGCGCGGGCACGGTCTTCAGCGTGACGGAATAAATGAATCCGAGCGTGCCTTCCGAGCCCACGAAAAGATGCATGAGAATGTCGAGCGGATCTTCAAAGTCCGTGAAGGCGTTCAGCGCGTAGCCGCAGGTATTGCGTATGCTGAACTTGCGCCGCACCCTTTCCGCATCTGCGGGGGAGGCAAGAAGCCTTTCGCGCAGGGAAGAGAGCCCGGCAAGAAGCGCGGCGTGCGAGCTTCTGAAACGCCGTACGCTTGTTTCGTCGGCGGTGTTCACCCGTGTGCCGTCGGCAAGCACGAACTCCATGGCCTGAATGGAATGCCAGATGTTGTTCGCCACGGTGCAGCCGAGGCCGGCGGCGTTGTTGGCCGTCATGCCGCCTATGGTGGCGGAGGCTATGGAGGAGGGATCGGAAGAGATGAAGCGCCCGTAAGGCGCAAGCGCGGCGTTGATTTCTCCGCCCGTCACGCCGCAGCGGGCGCGGACAAGGAGCCCGTCGTCAAGCACGTCGATGCCGTGCCACGCCGGCCCGCGGAAGCGAACGGCCACGTCTTCGGCCACGCTCTGTCCGCTGAGGGAGGTTCCGGAGCCCCGGAACGTAAGGGAAACGCCGCAGGAAGCGGCACAGGAAAGGAGCTTTTCAAGCTCCTCGAGGGAAGTGATGTCGATGACGGCAAACGCACGGGGTTCAAAGGGACCGGCATCGACGGAAAAAATTCTTGCCGCCGCCCCGGTGTGCGTCTGCGACCAGGGCAGGAACTCCCGCACCTGATTCAAGAAAACCTGACTTTGCATGAAGACCTCTTGCTCTGCTTTCCTTTTGCCGGAAAGACGCGCCCGAAGGCGCTCCTCTGCCACGAGCCGCCCGCCGGACCGGGGCACATCCGAAAAAAGGAAGCGTCACAAAAGACCAGCCATGCAGCCCGCGCTTCACTCCGCCCTGCGTGCATAACCGGCCGCACGGCGCACATCTGAGACGCAGGGCCGAACATCGGCCCGCAGCGTCGTGCCACAGAAGACCGGACGCGGCCCTCTTCCCGGACAGATCTGCCCGGAAATCTTTTTACGGCCGCGAAAGACACGGAACCAGGATACAAAAAAGCCCCTTGCATTGCATGCAAGGGGCCGTTCTGCCACTGGTGGGTCACCGGAGACTCGAACTCCGAACCAATTGATTAAGAGTCAACTGCTCTACCAATTGAGCTAGTGACCCAGTGCATTTGAAGCGCAGAAAGAGTCATAGCCCCGAGGCCACCATTCGTCAAGAAAAATTTTGCCTTTTTCTGTAAAAAAGTTTAGCGTGCCTTTTCATGAAAAGGCTGCTGCGAATTTTTTGTCTCGTCTGGGTTCTCGTATCCGCGCTTCCCTTCCTTTTTAATGGGGACTCTGCCCGCGCGTCCGACGAGCCGCCCTACCGCTTTCTCACCGAATGGGCCAAGCTTTCCGCCGTGGACGGAAGACAGCTTCAGCCGTCCGTGGATAAAAACACGTCCATGGCGGTGCTGTGGCTCCTGCCTTCCGCAGGATACCATACCTATGCCCATGAAGCGGGCGATGAAGGCATACCTCTTACCGTGACGGTGCTCGCGGACGGAGAGCCGCTTCCCGAAAGCAAGGTGCAGGTGCACTACACCGCAGGCGACGAAGTGTCGCTGGCCGGCGGGGGAAAAAGCCGTCAGCTTTTCGACGCGGCACCGGTCTTTCTCGTCTTCCGGGAGAGCGAACCGCGCGCCGTGACGCTGGACATTTCCCTGCTGGCCTGTTCCGACCAGCACTGCCAGCCCGTGCACACGCGCATTCTGCTGCCCACCGCGCCGCCGGAACTTCCCAATGCCGCCGGACAGCCGTGGTTCAACGAGTTTCTTGCCAGCAAGGCCTGCTGCGGTGAAAATGCGGTACCGCCGGAAGTGCCTCCGGTAGCGGAAATGCCGGAAGAGAACACGGCCTCCCTGCGGCATGCCAATCTTCTTCCTGCCGCGCCCACGTCGGTGTTCAAGCGTCAGAGCGAGCACAGCATTGCGCCGATCCGCCCAGAGCCCACGTCGGTGCCCGTGCCTTCGTCCGCGCCCAGCCCGCGGGGATACGACTTCACGCCTCAGAATCTGGAAGGCAGCTTTCAGATAGACGGATGGTTCCGCGCCGTGGGTCTCGGCCTGCTTGCGGGTCTCCTGCTCAACTTCATGCCCTGCGTGCTGCCCGTGCTCACCATGAAGTTTTCCATGCTGCTCGACGCGGAAGAGGACTTTGAAAAACGGCGGCGCAGCATACGCGATCACACGCTGTTCTTTGCTGCGGGCATCGTCACGTGGTTCACCATTCTGGCCATCATTTCCGGTGTCACCGGCATATTGTGGGGTCAGCTCTTCCAGAGCAGCGAAGTCATCTTCCTCATGCTGCTCATCGTGTTCTGCATGGGTCTTTCCATGTTCGACGTGTTCCATCTGCCGGTGCTCGATCTGCAGAGCCATCACAGCTCCTCGCCGAGAATGCAGGCGTTCAGCACCGGCATGTTCACCACGCTTCTCGCCACGCCGTGCAGCGGCCCTCTGCTCGGCGGCGTGCTGGCCTGGGGCATTACCAAGCCGCTGCCCGTGCTCATGACCATATTTGCGGCCACGGGCGTGGGCATGGCCACGCCGTACGTGCTGCTGGCCTGCTTTCCGAGACTCATACGCTTTCTGCCGCGGCCCGGCTCGTGGCTCAGCGTTCTTGAACGCGTGCTCGGCTTTCTGCTCATGGGCACGGCCATCTATCTTTTCTCCCTGCTGCCGCCCGCTCTGCACGTGAAAACCCTCATCACCCTGCTCGTGGCCGCCACCACGGCATGGATATGGGGCCGATGGGGAAGTCTGCGCGGTTCCATCACAAGGCGGATGTTCCTCGGAGCCTTCGCCTTCGGGGCCATATTCCTTTCCGGATTCTGGGCCTTTCTGCCCGCACAGAAGGAAATCGTGCCGTGGGTGGAATTCTCCGAGGAAGAATTCCGGGCCAACATGGGTAAAAAGGCCATGATCGTGGAATTTACCGCCGACTGGTGCCCGACCTGCAAGGTGCTTGAACGCACCACGCTTGCCGCGCCCAATCTTCTGCCCGTGCTCGACCAGTACTCGCTTACGGCCGTGAAGGTGGACATGACCTTCAAAAACGCCTCCCATCAGGAGCTGCTCAAGGCGCTCAACAGCGCGAGCATCCCGCTTCTGGCCATTTTCCCGGAAGGAGACGGAGCCTCGCGGCCCGTCATTCTGCGGGACATCTACACGACAACCGACCTCCATCTTGCGCTGCGTCAGGCAAAAATCCCCCACAAGCGCATGGTGGAAATGCTCAACCCCGTGAAACTTCTCAGCGAACCCAGGGAATAGGCGGCTCATGCCCCCTTTTCCGCAACCCAAGAACACAGGTTTTTCATGAACACAGTCAAAACGCTTCCTGAATTCGCCACCCTTTCCGAACTGGAAATCAACGCCGCCCTCGACGCCTACGACGACTCCGTGGAAGAGGAACACTCCAGCTGCGGCGGCGGAGAAGAAAACGAACCCACGTCCGAAAGCCCCGTCGTGGCCGAGGTGTTCCGCCTCATCCGCGCCTATACCGACCGCATGAATGCGCTCATCGTGGAAGCGAAGGCCGAGAACAGGGAAATTTCCGAAAACTTCCTTGCCGAAATGTTCGCCTTCGAGCCCGAAGCTCCCATTGAACGCATTGCTTTCGACTTTGTCACCGACGCCGTGCTCGACGAGGAAGACGACGACGAAAAGGCGTAAGAGAGCATCCGCAGCTTTCACCGACCGGCCGGGGGAACCTCCCCCGGCTTTGTTGTCTCTGCCGCCCGGCCGGGGCGCAGCCCCATATCATCCCCGCCTTTTTCTCCGGCAGGGCGGATACGCTTCTCACGCACGTCACGCCGCGTGCAGAGCGCAAAAAAAGTCCGCCCGGAGTTCTTCCGAACGGACCTTTCCCTTCCGGCGGGGCTTCCGTGAAAACCCGCCGTTCCAACAGCACGGTCGGGCTCAAAAACGCTCTTTCTCGTGCAGGAAAAGCGTCCGCCCTCCTGCTGCCGAAATCAGCGGCGGATCTTCAAAAATGCCTCATTCACCACGTTCTGCGGATTCCCCTCGCGGAAACGACGTATGTTCTCCAGCGTGATGGACACGATGTTTCGCCGCGCCCCGTCGGTCATCCAGGCGATGTGCGGCGTGATGAGCGAATGCGGCGCGGAAAGAAGCGGATCGTCCATGGTCGGAGGCTCGCTCTCCAGAACGTCCGCACCGAAGCCGCCGAGCCTTCCTTCACGCAGGGCCTCGGCCACGTCTTCCCCCCGCACCACAGGGCCGCGAGAGGTGTTGATGAGCATTGCGCCCTTCTTCATGAGCGCAAGCGTCTCACGACACACGAGTCCGCGCGTCTCGTCGGTGAGCGGACAGTGCAGGGAAAGCACGTCCGATTCACGGAAAAGCTCCTCGCGGGACACGAAGGCAAAGGGCGCATAATCCGGCGCAGGCACGGGCCTGTGGGCGCAGGCCATGACCTTCATGCCGAAGGCATGGCCCAGCTCGGCCACTCTTCTGCCGAGGTTGCCGAAGCCGAAGATGCCCAGCGTCTTTCCCGTAAGCTCCACCTGCGGCGTGAGCGCATAGCAGAAATCCTCGCAGCGCGCCCAGTCGCCACGGCGCACGCTCTCGTCATGCAGCGCCGTGTGGCGGCACAGCTCCAGAATCAGGGCAAACGCGTGCTGCGCCACGGCGTCGGTGCCGTAGGCGGGAGTGTTGCACACCGCAATTCCCCTCGCTCCGGCCGCCTCGGAGTCAATGACGTTGGTGCCCGCTGCGGTCACGGCAATGCAGCGGAGCGTCGGCAGCGCGTCCATGAGCGCGGCGTCCATTACCGTCTTGTTCACCACGAGAACATCCGCCCCGGCCGAGCGTTCCAGCACCTTGTCCGCAGGCGTGCGGTCGTAGCAGACCCATTCGTCCGTCTCATCGGAAGCAGGCCACGGACTATCCATGCCTGCACGCAGGGTATGACCGTCAAGCACCACTATCTTCATGACGACTCCTTCCTGTTGTGTTTGAATCTCCCGTCCGCCCGTGCGGCGCACCGCCCGACACAAATTATGCGCCGAACTCGCCCCTCCATACATCAAAAACGCCGTTCCCGGCGCTCTGCGGACAGACCTTTCTTCTGCTTGTGCCACAGCAGAGGACTCCGCGCAAGTACCTCCGCAAACATGACGGATTCGGCGGCCAGTCTGCGCCGTCTTCGCAAGAATCTTCTCCTGTCCGGCACGACAGCCGAACACAGCGGCGACGCTGAGGCTGCGCCTGCCACGGCGGCCTGCGCGTCCCCGCGCCGCCGTGCTCCGCGCTTCGGCGCAAAAAAACGGAACAATGCGGAAAAACGCAGAATGCGCGCACTTGCGCCCCGCTTCTGCCTGCCCTATACTTGCCGAAAAATTTTTTGAAGGTGACCGTCCCATGAAATCCCTGACTCTTACCAGCATGCAGCTGCGCAGCCTCGTCATTTTCCGCAACATCCTTTCCGACCCCGTCATTTCCCGGCTTCAGAAGCTGCTCGACGCCGACTCCTCCGACACCGCCGCCTGCGTCGACGCCTACTGCGACTTTGCCGCCGAACTTTTCGCCCGCAGCGACGACCTGAGCGCCTATCTGCTGAACCTCATCATGGAAGACGAGAACATCTACATGCTGCAGAGCTGCGGCAGCACCCCCGTGTCCCCCTTCCTTGCCGAATGTCTTTCCCACGAGCTCGAGTTTCTCCAGAAGCTCGGCTCCTTCGACGGCCGCACCATCCGCGAGTCCCTCAGCTTTCAGGGCTTTCTGCCGAGCTGGAAGAACAGCACGCTCGATTTTGCCGCCGCCTACCATGAACGCATAGCCACCATTCATCAGAAAGGCTACGGCATCTTCGCCAAGTACCGCATGTTCACGGTAAAGGACGGCCATCTCGTGCCCGTGCGCCATCCCGATCCGCAGCGGCTCGACCAGCTCCCCGGCTACGAGCAGGAGCGCTCCAGGGTCATCGCCAACACCGAGGCCCTGCTTGCAGGCAAGCCCGCCAACAACGTGCTGCTCTACGGCGATGCGGGCACCGGCAAGAGCAGCACGGTGAAGGCCATCGTCAACGCCTACTGCGACAAGGGCCTGCGCCTCGTGGAAGTGAAGAAGAATCAGCTCTATCAGATCCCCGACATCACCGAGGCGCTTTCCCGCAATCCGCTCAAGTTCATCCTGTTCATCGACGACCTCAGCTTCAGCAGCAACGACAACGATTTTGCCGCCCTTAAAGCCATACTTGAAGGCAGCGTGAACGGCCACAGCGAAAACTTCGTGGTGTACGCCACGAGCAACCGCCGTCATCTCATCAAGGAAAGCTGGGACGACCGCTCGGGCAGCGACCTGCACGAAGGCGACACGCGGCAGGAACTCATGTCCCTGTCCGCACGCTTCGGCCTCACCGTCACGTTCTTCCGTCCCGACAAGGACCGCTATCTCGACATCGTGCACAAGCTCGCGGTCCAGTACGGCATCGACATGCCCGAGGAACAGCTCGACATCCGCGCCGAGGCCCACGCCACCCGCAGCGGCGGCCGCAGCCCGCGCGTAGCCAAGCAGTTCATCGAGCTGACCAAGGCCGGCATCAAATAGCCGGCGCACAGGGATCTACCGCCCCTTTTTACGAAAACACGGCCGGAGAAAGCTCTTCTCCGGCCATTTCCGCCTCTTATCTAAGGCGAACGGTCACAAGGCCCACGGCGTTCCTCGCTCTGCGACGGCGCCGCCTTTTTTCAGCAAAAGAATCCCGCTCTTTTCCGGGGTCCACGCCAACGAGGACAGCCATGAAACGACACCTCCTGCTTCTCTGCCTGACCGCCCTTCTGCCTGCCTGCAGCACCAGCACCACCTCAAGCGAGGTCACCTACGACGCTCAGGGACGGGAAGTCTCCAGCCGGACAACGAGCCAGAGCACGAACGACACGGCAGACAAGGCAAGAGAAATAGGCCGCGACGTGAAGGATGGCGTGGTTTCCGGCTACGAATGGACAAGAGACAGGACCATCGAAGGCTACGAGTGGGTCAAGGAAAAATCCGTGAAGGCCTACGACTCCATGAAGCAAAAATAGCACGCAGGGGGCCGTCGTGCCGCAGAAGGCACCACGGAGGCAGATCCAGAGAAGTCCCCGACGCCTCCTGTGCTCCTCTGCGTCGTCGTAGCTGCGCGGGGGGACGCCCCGGGCCGGAAGACCGCATTCAAAACCGCTCCGCGCCCCGCCTCATGTCGTGGCTGCATGGCAACGGCCCCGCATGAAGCGGAACGCTCCCGCTGCATTCATCGACGAGACAACGAACGTGCGGTACGGCAGAGTGCCGTGCGGAATAAGGCCGACCCCGCGGTATGCAACGAACTGAAGGCCGCCTTGCCGCCCGCCACCTTGTTCCGACTCCGGCCAGGCGGCGCTGAGCCCGGGCCTGGAAAACCCCGATACCTGCGCAGATTCCCCGGCCCGAGTCTCAGTTCTGCGGCAGCGCGAGCGCCCTTTCGAGGTCTTCGGCAAGGCGCAGGGTCTCGTGTGTACGTGCCTCCACGCCTGAACGCATCTTCTTGAGCACGTCGAGGTAGGCGCGCATGGCCGCGGTTTCTTCGGCCAGCACGGCAAGCGCAGGCACAAAGCCCTCGCTCACGGCTCTGCCGTATGCCGAGGTAAGGTCGTCGAGATTCTGGGTGAGCAGTTCTTCCAGGCGTCCGCGCTGACTTGTCACCCAGCGACGCACGGCTTCTTCCTTGCGCTCCATGAAGATGCGGCGGCAGCGCGACGGACTGCCGAGCTTCATGAGCGTCCAGACCACGCTTCCCACCACGGCCACAGGCAGCACGGCCCACCATCCCATGTTGCCGAGCACGATGCCGAGGCCCACGCCTCCGCCCCTGCGCAGGGCAAGGCCCACGGCCACAAGCCCCACCTTCTTCATGACGGAGTTTGCGTTCACGAGCCAGCGTTCCCGACCGAAGGGCACGTCGCCCATGGAACGCAGTTCCTCGTCGTCCACGGAAACGGCGTCGAGGCAGAGTACGGAGATTTCCCGCATCCGCTCCCCGAACTGGCGCAGCTTCTCGCTCCAGTCCTTCTGTACGTCGCGCCGCCCGGCAAGCAGCTCTTCCAGCGACTCGCGCGCGATGCGGGGCACGTCTTCCTCATCGAACTTCTTCCAGTTCTTCTGACGGAACATGCCGGTATAACCCAGGGAGTCGGCGTGTTTGTTTGCCGCGTCCATGATGCGCAGCACAATGTTCTCCTGCCAGCCGTCCAGCGCCCGTTCCTGCTCCTTGCGCCAGGCCTCCATGTCCACGGAGGCCGCGTTCACCACGGACCACGCCTGCGAGGAACAGTTGTTCATGGCATCTTCAAGCCTTGCCACGTGCGCGCCCAGAATCTTTTCATGCCGCTCGTCCGGAAGCCTTCCGAGCTCCCGCGCACGGAAGGCCTCCGCGCCGCGCCGCACGTTTTCCACAAGCTGCGCGCCGCGGCTGCGCAGACGCTCTTCATGCTCTCCGGCTCCGGCGTTCTTTTCGGCGGCGGCCCGCTCCACCAGCGCGCAGAGTTTCTGAAAATCCTGTCCGCCGCTTCGCCGTGGCCGGGAACAGCGCTGCTGCATGGCATCGCGTGCGTTCACTTCCAGAAGGCCGAGCACCTTCATGCCGCAGGAGGAGGCCGTGTCCATGAGAAGACGCGCCCGCTCCATGGCGCTTTTGCGGCTTGTCGGCTCGTTCAGCCTGTCTGCGCCCGTCATCACGCCGATGACCGCCGCCGCCCTGCCGGAACGCGCAAGCTGACGCAGAAGCTCCTGCTCCGACGACGATTCCGGACGGCGTGCGTCCATGACGAAAAGCAGACAGTCCGCGGCAAGACATTCCTCAAAGGCAAGATAGTTCTGCACGGGATCGGTGGCGTTGAGCCCGGGCGTGTCCACCAGCACAAGACCGTGCTTGAGCATGTCGGAAGGAATATGAGCCTCCACGCGGGAAGCAAAGAAGCTGCCCTTCTCATGCGCGGAAAGAAATTCCCGAAGCTGACCGGGCGAGCTCAGCACCTCGTCGTCCCGCGGCGGGAGCTGCCGCCTGAGCACTTCCAGCCTTTCGCAGAGTTCTTCGCTGTCGTCGCGCCCGCCGAAACATTCCACCAGCCGTGCGCATTCCTCCCCGGCAAGAAAACGAACGCGTCCGGAAAATTCTCTGCCCCAGCAAAAGCGCGCCACAGCCGCGGTTTCCGGCACGGACTCGCGCACGGGAGAATATTCCCCGCCGAGCAGCGCATTGACGAGCGAACTCTTGCCGCGCTTGCCCTCGCCCACGACCACCATGGTAAAGGGCTGTTCGGCCATGAGGTGACGCAGGTCCTCCAGCGCCCGGGCCGTTTCCATGTCGCCGTTCTCAAGCACCGCCATTTCAAGGGCCTCGGCGCTTTTTGCGGCGGCCTCAAAGCCCGGCGCAATGACCATGTCCCTGCGGGAGGGAGAAAACAGGGAAAACATCCGCTGCACGTTGAGCTCGCGCAGATAGCGCGCCGCCCCCTCGTACTGGCTGGCCGCAGAACTCGCCATGTCGGTGCACGCCGCTCCCGCCTCGGAAAGCATGGACGAAAGCGCGGCAAGCTGCCGCCTGAACGCGGGGGAAAGCAGCGGTTTCGGCTGCGGCCTGCGCTGGGCCACGCCGCCTTCCATGACGACGCCGCGCTCATCCTCCCCGTTCTCGCCGCCGAACAGACTTTCCCACGCGGCCACGCCCGGCAGAAGGCGCACGGTGCGGCCCAGACTTTCCATGACGCGACGGCGGCCCGCCACGTCTTCCGACAGCGCCCGGCACAGCACCGCCGCAAAGGCGGGAGAAAGCCGCTGCACGGCCGAAACAAACGCTTCCGCCTTCTCCGGCGGCAGCGCGGCGAGGTCTTCGGAAAGCCGGCGGTCGGCCTCAAGCTGTTCTGGCGCAAGCGGCTCCTTCAGAAGCGCCGCGTGAAAGCGCGTCTGAAGCACGAAGAAACGATGCTCCGCCTCCCCGCGCGCCGCTTCCGAAAGCGACTCCACATCCGGTGAAAACGCAGCGAGAAAAGCGTCCGTCGCCAGCTTCCAGGATTCCGGCGAAAGACGCCCGCCCTCCTGCGCGGCCGAGGCCAGAAGCACGATGAGTCGATCTTCCGACGAAAGCTCCGGCATTCCGGCGTCGGGAAGTTCCGGCATGATGCACGAGGCCGTCACGACCTGTTTTTCATCTAAAGTCTTTTCCATATGCGTCCGTCTTCAAAATCTTCAGGGACCCTTCCGGGAGGTTTTTCCATGGTAGCAGCGCAGAAGGCAACATGGCAAGCGTTCACGCGACGGACTCTTCGGCTCTGCCGTCTGGATGGCCTGCATCCTCTGCCGCACGCATTGCAAACCATCCCTCATTTTTCTTACCGCAGCCTTACGCGAAGGGGCAAAAAAGGCTTTTTTGCGCATCGTCACGACTTTCCGGACCGCTCCGGAAACTCCCCCTACTCCCCGGCCGGATTTCCGCCCCTCCGACCTGATGCCTGCGGACCAACGCCGACCGGTCCCGGCAGGAGCCCTGCAAGGCTTTTCCGCCCATGCCCGGACTCTCCTGGCACGCGCCTTCCCCCCGGCGCGCCTCCCCTTCAACCGCCGCTCTTCCCTTCTGCCGACCTTTGGGGCTCCGCCCCCTCCCGCCCTGCCTTCCGCCCCTCTCCCGCTCCGGCTCTTCCCGGGCTGCGTCCCCATCGCCCGCAGAGCGTCTTTTCCCAAAAACAAAGGCCCGGCCGTTCATGCGGAACTTTCCGCGCTGAACGGGCCGGACCCTGTCGGTCGAAAGGAATCCCGGACAGGACTCCTTTGCTCATGCGGGCGCAGGGCCCGCTTCTTTTCTTACTTGTGGTAGATCTTCACGAGATTGGTGCGGCGCTTCTGTTCGCCGGGAGCGTATTCGCCAGCGGTGATGACCACATCCTGTCCCATGGGGAACTTGCTGCTCGTGGCAATGAAGTTCTGCACGCGACGCAGATGGGAAATGCTGCTGTCGCTCACGGGAATGAAGTAGGGCTGCACGCCCCACACGAAGTTGAGGGCATGTTCCACCACAGAGTTGGAAGTCAGCGCGTAGACGGTCTGGGCGGGACGGCATTCGGCGAGCATGCGGGCCGCGCCGCCGGTCACGGAATGGGCCACGATGGCGCAGGCGTTCTCGGTTCTGGCGAGCAGGCAGGCCGTGTAGGCGAGGAAGCGGGAGGTATCCTTCTCGTCCTTGGGAGGTTCGAGACGACGGGTGGCGAGCAGATACTTTTCGGCTTCATCGGTGATCTTGCGCATGTAGCGCACGGCCTCGATGGGATAGCTGCCGGCGGCGGTCTCGTCGGAGAGCATGACGCAGTCCGCACCGTCGAGCACGGCGTTGGCCACGTCGGTCACCTCGGCGCGGGTGGGCACGGGGGTGTTGACCATGGAGAGAAGCATCTGGGTGGCCACGATGACGGGCTTGCCTGCGCGGTTGCAGGTGTGGATGATGTGCTTCTGCAGGGCGGGAAGCTCGGGCATGGGGCATTCCACGCCGAGGTCGCCGCGGGCCACCATGATGATGTCGGTGGCGGCCACGATTTCGTCGAGGTTCTCCACGGCGGCGTTCTGGCGTTCCAGCTTGGCCACCACGGGAATGTCGTCACGGCCGTAGGAATGGAGCAGCGCCTTTATCTGATGCACGTCCTCCACGGTCTGCACGAAGGAAATGGCCACGGCATCCACGCCGAGTTCCATGCCGAGGGCCAGCTTTTCGCGGTCCTGCTCGGTAATGGCAGGCAGAGCCAGAGACTTGCCGGGCAGAGCCAGACCCTTGCGGGAAGAAATGGCGCCGCTTTCCTCGGCGGACATGATGAAGCGCTCGTTCTCCACCTTTTCTTCAACGCGGAAGCGCAGGCCGCCGTCGGCGAGCACCAGGGTGTCGCCGGGCACAAGGGCGGCAAGAATGCGGGGATGGTCGAAGGGAATGAAGGGAAGCTCTTCCTTTTCACGGCGTTCACGGCCGAGGATGAGCTTGTCGCCGCGATTCAGCTCAATGCGACCTTCGGGAAGAATGCCGATGCGGATCTTGGGACCGGGCAGATCCTGCATGATGGTCAGCGGACGGCCGCATTCCTTTTCGATTTCGCGGATGTTGGAAACCACGCCGCGGAAGAAGTCGGGATCGCCGTGGGAGAAGTTGAGGCGGAATACGGAAACGCCCGCGTCGGCCAGCTGGGCGAGCTTTTCACGATCGCAGCTGGCGGGGCCGATGGTGGCAACAATTTGGGTACGCATAAAAATTCCTTTCCTTAAAAGACGGATGACGGACTCTGCCTTGCAGGGAGGAAAAACCCGCTTTCCGCCCTCTCGCGCCCGTCGCTGTGCGGGCATTCTGCCCTTTTTTCCGGAAAAAGTCGAGAGCGGACGTCACCTCCCCCCGCAGGGGAGCCGCTTTTTCCTCTGTTGTACCGCCGGTCACACCGGACGAAAAAGCGGAACATTCCTGTAACACTTCTGATTTTCCGAGTTATTTTCACACGTTGTCACGTACATTCCCGCTTTTAGCCTTGACAGTTTTCGTTTTATGGGCAAAAAGTGGGAAAAAGTGGCAGAAAGTGGAACAAGCATGGTTTTCCGAGGCAGATACCCGCGCAGTCTCGATTCAAAAGGCCGCCTGATGCTACCGCCGGAATTCCGCGACGCCATGGCCCTCAGGGGTGGGGCGCGCGCGGCGGAAGGCGGAGCTTCGTCGTCCGCGCCTGCGGCGGGAACCTTCGTGCTCACCACCTACGACGGATGCCTCGTGGCCTTCTCGTGGGACGACTGGGTGGAGCTGGAAGAAAAGTTCATGCGCATTCCCAATCCGTCGCCGAAGGTGCGCGCCTTCCGCCGTCTGGTCATAGGCGGCGCGGAAACGCACACTCCCGACGCGCACGGCCGCATTCTGCTTTCCGCCGATCACCGTGCCTACGCGGGCCTCGACAGGGAAGCCACCCTGCTCGGCCTCGTGGCGCGCTTTGAAATCTGGAACCCCGCCCCTCTGCGTGCCTCCATGGCGTCCGACAATCTGGAAGGCGTCACGGAGGAGCTCGCCGCAAGCGGCATAGACTTTTCCCTTTAGCCTGCCTTTTTCCGCCATGGTTCGTCATACGCCGCAACACGATTCCGTCACCGCAAAAAACGCCCGTCACGTATCCGTGCTTCTCAACGAAGTGCTGGATGCTCTTGCGCCGCGCCAGGGCGGCCGCTATCTCGACGGCACGCTCGGACTTGCCGGACATTCCTCGGCGCTCATGGAACGCGCGGAGGGCAAGGCCTTCCTCTGCGGACTGGACAGAGATCCGCAGGCGCTTGAGCGTGCGGCGGAGCGTCTTGCCCCCTACGGTGAGAACTGCCGCCTCTTTGCGCTGGAATACGCCTCCTTTGCCGACGCGCTGGACGCTCTCGGCTGGGCCACGATAGACGGCGCGCTGCTCGACATCGGCGTGTCCTCGCTTCAGCTCGACGTGACGGAGCGCGGCTTTTCCCTGCACGGCGACGCGCCGCTCGACATGCGCATGGACATGGGAAGCCTTTCCCCGGCCGGAAGAGAACCGTGGACGCAGTCGGCCCGCACCGTGGTGAACATGGCCGACGTGCACACGCTTCGCCGCATCATCGAGACCTACGGCGAAGACCCGCAGGCGCCGCGCATAGCCCGCGCCATTGTGGACGCGCGTCAGAAGGGGCCCATAGAGACCACGGGACAGCTTGCGCAGATCGTGTGGCACGCCTATCCCGTCAAATGGCGCAGCGAAGCGCGCAATCATCCCGCCACGCGCACATTTCAGGCCATACGCATGGTCGTCAACGACGAATTAGGACAGCTCGAACGTTTTCTCGACGCCATTCTTCCCCGCCTTTCCACGGGCGGAAGACTGGCCATCATCACGTTCCACTCTCTGGAAGACCGCATAGTCAAGCAGCGGTTCAGACAGTGGAGCACCGACTGCCTCTGCCCGCCGCACCTGCCGCGCTGCGTGTGCGGACATCACGCGGAGGTCGCGCTTCTCACAAAGAAACCCATCGTCCCGGGGAGGGACGAAATCGTCATGAACCCGAGAGCCGGCAGCGCAAAGCTTCGCGTCGTGGAGAAGCTGCCGCCGTTTGAAAAGGAGCTGTCATGAATTCCCACACCGCCACGCTCGGTTCCGGAGGCTGGTTCCTCATGCTGATTGTCTCCATTCTGTTCAGCCTGATCATGGGCGTCGCCCTTACCTGGCTGAGCATAGACCGCAGCGACACCGCCTACACCATTCAGAAAATGCAGCGCCAGACCGAATCTGCGCGCGCCCACGTGGCCAAGCTTGAAGTGGAACGCGACAGCCTGCTTTCTCCCTACGTTCTCGGCAAGACTGCCGAACAGCTCGGCATGAGCATGGCCGATCCCGGCCAGATACGCCGTCTCAAACCCCCCAGCCAAGACTAGCGAATGCGCCCGAACAGTTCTTCCTCCTCGTCTTCCCGGCTCACGGGAAGACGACGCCTCAATCGTCGCATAGCCCAGAATCAGCCCTCCGCCTCCCAAGGCAAAGGGCTGTTCTCGCGCTTGCGCGCGCGCTGGAACTGGCTCATCGGGCAGCGCTTTCACTATGCGGCCGTCCTCTTCGTGGTGTGCTGGCTGGTTGTGTGGTTCCCCGCCTTCGAG
>NZ_CALUWV010000042.1 GCF_944324575.1 uncultured Mailhella sp.
GCGTTGGTCACGGCGAGGAAGGCGGTGTTCCAGGTGATCTGGGAACCGGGGGTCACGTCGTGGTAGCGCACGATCTGCCGGATGGCGGCAAGGAAGCGCAGCATGTGGGGCAGAAGCTGAATGTAGCCCTGCTTCATGGCGCCTTCCTGCGACGAGGAGGTCGCGCCGCCGGGCATGCAGTGCTTTACGGCGTTGTAGTCGGTGCCCTGGAAGTACGGCGAGCAGTAGCGGTCGTAGAACGGCATGATCTGCTTGAGCACGAAGTTGGCCTGAGCGATCATGTCCTTGTTGACCATGGTCTTGAGGCCGAGCTCTTCTTCCATGTAGGCCACGGTGGCGAGCACGTCGCCCTGACCGTAGGTACGCACGCTGGCGCCGAGGCCGGTATCCACGATCTGCGCGCCGGCCTTGGCGGCCGCGCCCACGGCCGGAATGAACAGGCCGTCGGTGGTGTGGCGGTGATAGTGAAGCACAAGGTCGGGCCAGCGCTTTCTTATGGCGTGCACGAGCGTGGAAATGAACGTGGGCGAGCAGATGCCGGCCATGTCCTTGAGGCCCAGAATGATTCTGCGCGAGGCATCCTTCTGGTTGCAGCCCGCGATGTTGCCCACCATGTCGAGGGTGGCGGCGGTCACGTCGAGGTAGTGATCCACGTCGAAGCCCCTGGCCACGGAAATGGACAGCGCGGGTTCAAACACCACGTCGTTGCGCGAGAGCACCACTTCGGCGAGCGGACGCATGTTGCGCATGTCGTTCAAGAAGTCGAAGCAGCGTATGATCTGGTAGTTGTCGCAGATCATTTCGCCGGTGATGTTCATGAGATTGCGCGGCTGCGGGGTGTAGCCGAGCACGTTGGTGGAGCGCACGAGCAGCTGCTTGAGCGTCTTGGGGGCGAACTGGTTCCACGCCTGCGCCTCGGTGAAGGGGTAGGTCATGTTGGCCATCATGGCCACGTGGAAGTGCGCGCCGCCGCCGTTTTCCAGCGAGAAGAAGTTGCACGAATCGAGATAGGGCCCGATGAGCGCGTCTTCGGCAAGGCGGAAGCGGTTGCCGGTGTTCGACTGCGTCATGTCGCGGGTGGTGGTGTCGGTGAAGTGCACCATCTTGGAATCGCGCAGAAATTCCAGCAGCTGGTCGCGTTCATGCGGGTAGGGGCTGGGGGCGTAGCGGTCCGCGCCGGAGATGTGCGGCAGCACCGGCTCGAAGGCGGGCAGGCGCGGCGTGTCCACGGAGCGGTAGGCGCCGAGCTGCACGAAGGGGTTGTAGCCCTTGGCCGAGATTTCCGCCACAAGGTGGCTCAGGCGTTCGCCTTCGGGCGCGAGATCCTGATAGTCGAAAAGCTCCGGCGTGTTGGCCACGAAGTTCGTGTCGAAGTTCGCGGAGCGGAACTGCTCGTTCTGCAGGATGTGGCGATAGAAGGGGATCGTCGTCTTGATGCCGGAGATGGTGTATTCCTCCAGCGCGCGGTTCATGACGCTGAGGATACGTTCCCAGCTCTTGCCGAAGGCGATGAGAAGCGCGCCTGCGGAATCGTAGTTGGACGGGAAGTCGTAACCGGCGCAGAGGTTGGAGTCCAGACGGATGCCGGGGCCGCCGGGCGATTCGTAGCGCACCACGCGGCCGCAGTTGGGCGTGAAGTTGTTCTGCGGGTCTTCGCAGTTGATGCGCACCTGCATGGCCCAGTTCTGGGGCGTGGTGTTCTCCTCGTTGAAGGGGAGCTTCGCGCCGAAGGCAATGGCGATCTGCGCGCCCACAAGGTCGATGCCGTAGCGGCTTTCGGTAATGCCGTGTTCCACCTGCAGGCGGGTGTTCACTTCGATCATGTAGGGCGTGCCGTCCTGCGTGACGAGGAATTCAACCGTGGCGAGAGAGTAGTAGTTCACGGCCTTGATGAGGGCGCGGGCGTATTCTTTAAGCTGATTGCGCAGCTTTTCGGTCATGCCGGGCCACGGCGAAGGCGTGATTTCCACGAGCTTCTGATGATTGCGCTGCACGGTGCAGTCGCGTTCGTCAAAGGCGAACACGTTGCCGTACTGGTCGGCAATGACCTGAATTTCGATGTGGCGCACGTGCTCGAGATAGCGTTCCACGAAGAGCCGCGGATTGCCGAACGAGGCTTCGGCCATGGTGGAGGCCTTCACGAAGGCGTCTTCGAGCTCCTGCATGGTGCGGATGACGAAAATGCCGCGTCCGCCGCCG
Organism: uncultured Mailhella sp.; assembly: GCF_944324575.1. Lineage (GTDB taxonomy): Bacteria > Desulfobacterota > Desulfovibrionia > Desulfovibrionales > Desulfovibrionaceae > Mailhella. The sequence continues at coordinate 2,200 of NZ_CALUWV010000042.1, forward strand.
CCGCCCTCGGCCTTGAGCATGACGGGCAGGCCGATCTGCTTGATGACCTTGCGCGCGCCGTTGATGTCCACCGCGCCGTCGGAGCCGGGAACCACGGGCACGCCGATTTTCATGGCGAGGTTTCTCGCCTGAACCTTGTTGCCCAGGAGGTTCATGGATTCGCACGTGGAGCCGATGAACGTGATGCCCGATTCCGCACACTTGCGCGGGAAGCTGTCGTCTTCGGAGGCAAAGCCCCAGCCGGGATGAATGCCCACGACGCCGCGGGCCTTGGCCTTGCTGATGATGAGGTCAAGATCGAGATAGGCGGAGGGGTTGGGCCCGAGAAGCATGAGCTCCTGAGCCGCGGAAGCCGCGGGGGAAGTCTTGTCCACGTCGGTGGCCGTCATGATGGCGACGGCGCCGAAACGTTCGCGTATGGCGCGGCATATGCGCCGCGCGGGGATGCCGCGGTTGGCCACCAGTATGGCCTTGCCCTTGAGCTCGGCCTGAACTTGTTCCATGGTTTTTGCAGACATTTCTACTCCGAGGAAGGCGCGTCTTCCGAAAGGCTCTTTTTACCGTCGCCGCGGGGAAGCAGAGAGCCGCCCAGAAACGTCGCCGTTCCGTATGCTGTACTGAGACGAAGTGCGCCGGATGCCGTCACGCCGTCAACCACGCCCTCACAGGGGATTCTGACCATGGTCTCCCTTTCGGGGCAGGCGTCGGCGAGAGTCACGCGGCAGCCGCGGAAGGCGAGGTGCCTTTGCGCCAGCGCGGGCCACCACGGTTCGAGGGTCTGTTCTTGTGAATAGCAGGAAAAAATGGAGCTCGCAAGATGCGTCCAAAGCGTGAAAATAGTCACGATGTCCTTGTTTTTCTTGCCGATTTCTTCACCGTTTCGTATCTTCGGAAGGCTTGAGGCAAGCTCCCCGCCGTTTGCCCGGCACAGAACTCCGGCGGAAAAAGCATAGTTATCCCGCAGTGTTGAGCTCGGCGGACAGGAGGTGATGTTGAAGCCCGTGCCCGCAATGAGCGCGCCTCGGCGCTCTTCCATGAGCATGCCGCCCACCTTGCGGCAATCTTCGCGTCCGGGCATGATGCCGGGGCGAAATGTGGGCGCGGCCTGAAGCAGATCGTTGGGCCACTTGAGCATGACCGGGCATCCTTCGCGGCTGAGGGCTTCGGCCATGAGCGCGCCGCAGGCGGGTGCCGCGGCTTCGGAGTCGAAGGGCGGCTTCATGGGCAGGCGCAGCGCGGTATAAAGATTGCCCGCCGGAGAACTCCAGGCGCGGCGCATCTGACCGCGTCCCGCGCTCTGCGAAAGACAGAGCACCGAGGCCCATTCGGGAAAGAGGTCGGCTTCCACCAGAAGGCGCGCCGCGTCGAGGCTTGAGGTGGCGGCCCCCGTGAGGTACACTGGCCCGGGCAGGCCCGCCACAGGGCGTTCAAGCCAGCGCACGCCGTTTTTTTCGCGCGCCGTCCAGCCGCACGACGCCGCGTGGCCGGCGTCGGCGCCGGTTTCGGCAAAAGTCGGGAACGGAGCGGCGTCGGAAGCCCTGTCGGCGTCCAGTGCGCGTCCTGCGCCCGGAGTCTCGTCGGCTCCCGGTGCGTTTTCAGGGCTCGGCGTCTCTTCGGGCAGGGCGAGCGGCGAGGCGGCCAGCTCTGCCGGAGAAAAAGGCATGGCCGTGGGAGCCTGTGCCCCGATGGGGGGCAGTCCTTCAAAAAGCAGGCGCACGACGGCGGATTCGTTCATGGGGCCTCCATGGCCGGGTCGCCGGGGGCGGCCCTTCGGAAAAAATCAACCCTGTCCCTCCCGCGCGGGAGGGCGGTCGGGCGCAGGGCTGCGCCGGGCGGCGCGGCAGAAATGCGGCCGGAGGAAACGTATGGCAGAATGGTTTGTTGTGGGCGGCGCGGTGCGCGATCTTCTTCTCGGGCGAGACGCCCACGACGTGGACATTTCCTTTTCCGGCGGCGAGGACTTCTTTCTACAGCGCTTCCCCTCGGCGCGCAATACGGGGCATGGGCTGAACATATGGCTGGTGGGCTCGGAAGAGTTCACGCCCGTGGAAGGCGACGACATTGAACGCGACATGTTCACCCGCGACCTTACCGTGAACGCCGCCGCCTTTGATGCCGAGGGCAGACTTTTCTGTCATCCGGATTTTCTTGAGGACATGGAGGCCCGCCGTCTGCGTCCCGTTTCATCGGACGCCTTCGCGCGCGACCCTTTGCGCATCTTCCGCACGGCGCGCTTTGCCGCCGCCTGGCCGGACTGGTCCGTGCCCGGGCAGACCCTCGACGCCATGCGCGAAACCTGCCGCAGACACGGCGACGCCGTGGCCGCGCTTCCTGCCGAACGCGTGGGCCGCGAACTTCTGCGCGCGCTCGAAGCCCCCGTGCCCTCGCGCTTCTTTACCGTGCTGCGCGACGCACACTGCCTTTCCCCCTGGTTTGCCGAACTCTCTCCCGCCGCAGACATTCCTGCCGGACCGCGTCCCTGGCACGACAACTCCGTGCTCGATCATACCCTTGAAGTCCTCGACCGCTGCGCCGGACACCCCCTCGCCGCATGGATGGCCCTCTGTCACGACCTCGGCAAAATCTGTACCGACGCGTCCATCCTGCCCCATCACTACGGCCACGAACTCAGGGGAACCGAACTCGTGAAATCCCTTGCCTCCCGCCTGCGCCTGCCCTCGCGCCTCGCCCGCGCAGGCGTTGCCGGTACCATCCTCCACATGAAAGGCGGCATGTACGGCTCGCTCCGCGCCGGTACCCGCAGAGACCTCGTGTGCAGGCTTCAGGAAAACGCCATATTCCACGACTTCTGGATCCTCGCCGGAGCCGACGGCGGCTGGAACTGGGAACCCATGGCCGAACGCGACCTCGCCACCATCCGCGCCGTCCGACTCCCCGAAAAATGGCGCAACAAAGGCGCCGAGTCCGGCAGACGCCTCCGCCAGCTCCAGTGCGAAGCCCTCGCAAAACTCCCGAAATTCTCCCCCGACCGCGCCAAAAACGCCCCGCCCCTGCCCGAAAAGTAAACGCAGAAAACGCAGGAAACGCAGAAAGGCGGGAAGACAGGAAAGGCAGGAAAGAGGAAGGGGACAGGCCGGAGCAGCCGGGGCGCCGCCCCGGACCCCGCCGGGGGAGATAATCTCCCCCGGGCCCCCATGGTTCGCCTTGCGGCTTCGCCGCAGCGGCGGGCGGCGTGCAGGGGACGGAAAGCCGGCTTCGAAAAGGCGCGGGGCAGGGGGGAGAGGCGCAAAGGCCGGAAGGCTCGGCGGACGCTGTTCGGGCTGCACACTCAGTGCAGGCGTGCGCCCTGCGCCCGCCTGCGGCTGGCCGACCGGTGCTTCGCTTCGCGAATGCACCGGTGTGCTTGGAAGGATTTCCAGATTTTTTGGGAGGAGAGCGTCTGCTCGAAGCTCTGGGAAGCCTTCGTTTGCGAAGGACAACCGTCTCTCAACGCTCTGGGGCCCCGGGCGACGTCAGGAGCCCGGTCGACGACCGCAAGTAGCCGGAATTCACTTCCGGCGTTAAACGCGGCGGGCGTCGTGCAAGCCCCGCAGTCCGTACAGCGTGTCCAGAGCAAACGGGCGGTGGCGTCACTCGGGAGAAGGAAAATGTCGGTCATGAACAGGCGGAATTCACTTCCGCCGTTAAATGAAATGACCACCGTGCAAGCTCCGCGCCCGTACAGCGTGTCTGGAGCAAACGGGCGATTGCGGTACTCGGGCGTCGGAAGGGCATCGGAAAATGTCGTCCGGCACGCTCAAGCGCTGCCGGACCGGCGGAGCCGGGACGGCAGAATTGAGGGGGTTCGGGGGGAATCATTCCCCCCGAAAAGGCTCTGGCTGTTCCTTCCTTTTTATACTCTTGTCACGTTGACGAGGGTCTGGCTGCCCATGGCGGTGACGATGGGGTCGGCGCTTTTTTCGATGTCCGGGGAGTAGAGGAGGTTCACGTTGGCGCCGCCGTCGGTGAGGGGCATGTCGGGCAGGCCGAGTTCCGGGCAGCCCTGCCACCAGCCGTGAAGCAGCATGACCGTGTCTTCACGGATGCCGGGGTAGTACTGCGCCTTCACCACAAGGCTGCCGTGCGGGGAGGTGACTTTTACCCTGTCGCCGTCGGCGATGCCGAGGGAACGTGCGCTCTTCGGGTGTATGTGCAGGGACGGTTCCTTTTCCACCTCGCGCAGGTAGGGAACGTTGCGCTGCCAGCCCGCGGAAAAGCTGCGCGAAGTATGGTAGTCCGAGAGCACGAAGGGGTAGTCCTTCAGAAGTTCCGGCGTGCCGGACACGCTTTCCACCGGTTCCCGCCATTCGGGCATGGGGGCAAAGCCCGCCTTTTCAAAGCGCGTGTTGAAAAGCGCGACTTTTCCCTCGGCAAGGTAGGGGGCCTTGTCCAGCTGCGAGCTTTTGGTGTGAAAGGTCGTTTCGTACTTTTCAAACTGCCGCGCCCCGGCCGGAGGATACACAATGCCCGTGCGGTGACTGCGAAGCTCTTCCATGCTCATGCCCAGCGGTTCGAGCTGCCAGTCCATGCAGGCCTTCATGTCCCCGTGCCAGAAGTCGTCGCCGTAGCCGAGAGCCGTGCCGATGTCCAGCATGATCTGTTGCATGGAACGGCCTTCCCCCACAGGCTCGATCACCTTGTTGCGCGCCATGATGAACGGCCCGCGCACCTCAAAGGGATGGTCGATTTCATACGGCGTGAGCGCGGGAAGCACAATGTCGGCAAAGGCGGTGTCTGCCGTGCGGTGCGTGTCGATGACGACATAAAAGTCGAGCTTTTCCAGCGCCTTGATGACACCGCGCGGATTGCGCGTGCTCACCGTGGGCTGGGAGCCCGGCGCAATGATGGCATGAATGGTCGGCTTTTCGCTCAGAACGTCGGCAAAAAGCCGTGGGTATGCCGCAGACGTGCCTTCCCTGAACGGCTGAAACTCCCGGGGAAATTCCGGACCCACAATCTTTTCCAGCCACGTTGCCGTGTACCGGTCCTTGAGATGCACGCTGCGCGGCGCGGGCATGGTGGAACCCGGCCCGGCAAACAGATTGCTCCCCGGCCTGTCCAGATGCCCGGTCACCGCCATGAGCATGGCAATGGCCCGTATGGCGTCTCCGGCAGACGGCGCGTGCTCCAGCCCGTTGCCTACGTCTATGGTCGCCTTCTTCGTGGTGGCGTAGGTGCGGGCAAGCTCTTCAATCGTTTCCGCAGAAACCCCGCATATCTTCTCCGCCCACTGCGGACTGTACCTGCGTACGTGTTCGGCAAGCGCCTCGTAGCCGAAGCACCACGTCTTCACGAACTCGTGGTCGATAAGATCGTCGCGAGTCACCACGTGCAGCATGGCCAGCGCCAGCGCCGCGTCCGTGCCGGGACGTACCGGTATCCAGTCCGAGGCAAAGCCGCCGTCCGCTTCCAGCGACGGCTTGATCGCGTAAATGCGCGCTCCCCGCGCCCGCGCTTCCACCAGCGCCGCCGCAGAGCCGAGCGGCGGCCCGGAATACACCGGCTGCCTGCCCCATATGAGAATCACGTCCGCATTCCTGTAGTCCGGCGTCGGACGCATCCCGATGGTATGGCAGAACCCGAAATGAAGCTGCATGGCGCATATCCCGCTGTGCCCGTAGTTCGGGCTGCCGTGCGCCACAAGCAGACGGTACAGATACTCGCTGTAGTCCCGCCGCGCCGGAGACAGTATGGCCAGCGACTCCGGCCCGTACGCCTCCTTCTGCGCCTTCAGCTTCTCCGCAATGATGCCGAGAGCCTCGTCCCAGCTTATGCGCTCAAATTTCCCTTCGCCCTTTTTGCCCGTGCGCCTGAGCGGGGCGGTGAGCCTGTCTTCGGAATACACCCACTGCGGCGCCGCGTGCGCCTGGCAGCACGTGCCCCCGCGGTTGTGCGGCGCGTCCGCGAGGCCCGCTACACGCAAAAAGCGCCCGTCCTTCACAAACGCATATATCGCACAGTTGCCGCGTGGCCCGCACATCCCGCACCACGTCGGTATCACCGCCTCGCCCCGCGCCGCCGCTAAAGCCTCGGCTTCTTCCAGCGTCAGCGCCGTGGCCTGCCCCTTGCCGAATTCCTGTCCTTTCTTGTGTGGCATTCGCCCCTCCTTCCCATGATTCCCTGAACCTTATGCAACCCTCGCCCTCCCGTCAAATAAAACGCAGAAAACACAGAAAACACAGAAAACACAGGAAAGGCAGAAAGGCAGAAAAGGCAATGCGGGGGAAATAATTTCCCCCGCGCCCCCTTGGTTCTTTCAGCTTCTTGTCAAAGATGGGGGGAACGCGGGCGAGGTGAGGAGCCCGCGCCGACGGCCGCAAGTAGCCGCGATTCACTCGCGGCGTTAAACGCGGCGGGCGGCGTGCAGGTCAAGCGTCCGTACAGCGTGTCCCGGGCAGACGGGAGGCCGTGTCACTTGGGAGAAGGAAAATGTCATAATTTCCCCCGCGCCCCCTTGGTTCTTTCAGCTTCTTGTCAAAGATGGGGGGAACGCGGGCGAGGAGCTTTGAGCGGGGAAGGGCAGAAGGGCGTGACGCCAGGGCCGGAAGTTCCGGCGGACGCGTTTCGGGCTGCACACTCAGTGCAGGCGTGCGCGGCTGCGCCCGCCTGCGGCTGGCCGACCGATGTTCCGCTTCGCGCAACATCGGTGTGCTTTGTAGGGATTTCCAGATTTTTAAGGGAGAGCGTTTGCTCGAAGCTCTGGAAAACCTTCGTTGGCAACGGACAGTTGTCTCCCGAAGTTCGGGGAAACCTTCGTTTGCAGCGGAAAAAGGACTCTCAACGCTCTGGGGCCCGCGACCTGCTTTCAGGCGGTCGCGCCGACGGCCGCAAGCAGGCGGAATTCACTTCCGCCGTTAAGCGCGGCGGGCGTCGTGCAAGTCAAGAGACCGTACAGCGTATCCGGGGCAGACGGGCAGAGGCGGTACCAGAGCGGCGGGAAAAAAGGAAATCAATGCATATTGCGGATGATAAAAACGTATTACATGCATTTGCTCTGGACCTTCATCCCCTTGAAGAGTATGATGAGGAAGAAGTGTGTCCTCTATGCATCATCCTTTCCGGTCGCGGATTGTTTCCCGGGCGGAGAAGTCCCGTTGTTCTTCTTTGCCGGGACGGCATTCCGTGGGCACACCGTTCACGGTATCAACCTTTGCATCTGAAAACGCGCCTTACAGGACATACAATGAATCTCGAATATGCCATTGCCTTCAATCCCGACCGCTGCGTGGCCTGTCACGGCTGCTCCGTTGCCTGCAAAACCTGGCGTGAACGTCCGCTCGGCATTGACTGCCGCCGCCTTGTGAGCATCTGGCAGCGTGACGAAACCATGCCCCGCCTTCGTCATGCCTCCATCGCCTGCCTTCACTGCGCTGATCCCGCCTGTCTCAAGGTGTGCCCTGTTCACGCCATAAGCAAAAACGCCGACGGCATCGTGCTTGTGGATGCGGAAACGTGCATATCCTGCCGCGCCTGCAAAAAGGCCTGTCCCTTCGACGTGCCGCAGTTCTCCGAACAGGGACGCAGCAGCATGGTCAAATGTGATCTGTGCTTCGGCCGCTACGACATGGAAACCTCGCAGCCGCCCTGTGTGGCCACCTGTCCCACGCGTGCCCTCACGCTCGTGAAGGTTTCTCCCGAAGAAAAGAAGGAACAGGAAGCGGCCATGCTCGCGCTGCTCAACTCCGGCGCGGAGTGGTGAACCTTTGCCCCAGCGCTGAGAGTCCTTTTTCTGCTGCAAACAAAAGGCCGCTCGAGCGCTGAAAGACCGCCATGCTTTTGCAGACAAAAGTTTCCCAGAGCTTCGGGCAAACGGCAGTTCATGTAATCAAGGACTTTCCAGAGCGTTGACCCGGCGCTCTCCCTTAACAGTCTGGAAATCCCTACAAACAACACCGGTGCTGTCGCGAAGCGAAGCCCCTTTTCCATCGCCCGAGTAACCGCACCGCCCGTCAGCTCTGGACACGCTGTACGGTCGCGGGACTTGCACGACGCCCGCCGCGTTTAACGCCGCGAGTGAATCGCGGCTACTTGCGGACGTCGGCGCGGACTCCTGATGTCGTCCGCGGGCCCCCGAGCGCTGAGAGATGGCTGTTTTTCGCAAACGAAGGCCCGCCAGAGCGTTGAAACACGACTGTTCTTTACCAACGACGGCTTTCCAGAGCTTCGGGCAAACGCTCTCCCTTTAAAAATCTGGAAATCCCTACAAACAACACCGATGTTGCGCGAAGCGAAACATCGGTCGGCCAGCCGCAGGCGGGCGCAGCCGCGCACGCCTGCACTGAGAGTGCAGCCCGAAATCCGTCCGCCGCGCCTTCCGGCCTTTTCGTCACTTCCCGGTCTTCCCGCCATTTAAAAGCCCGACAACCGGCATCCGCACGGACTCCGCCGCGCGGCGCAGCCGCAAGGCAAAACAGGGGGGCGCGGGGGGAATTATTTCCCCCGCATTGCCTTTCGGGGGCCCGGGGGAGATTATCTCCCCCGCCGGGGTCCGGGGCGGAGCCCCGCTGCCTTTCCTGTGTTTCCTGTCTTTTCTGCGTTTTCCGCCTTTACCGGTCTTGCCTGAGGCAGCCCTGGGTCCAGTTGTTGTACCTGAGGACAGCGTCCAACAGGTCGAGGGTCTGGCGTTTTTGGGCGGCCCAGGCGGGGGCGATGAGTTCACCGGGGGCGGGGTCGGCGCAGAGGCGGTGGATGACCACGGAAGGGGGGACGAGGGCAAGGGCTCTGGCGGCGAGGGCGGCGTACTGTTCCTGTTCGAGAAGGGGGAGGGAGCCTTGCAGCCGGTCCTTTTCCATGGCGCATCCTTTAGGCACGTAGAGGTTATGGAGCTTGACGCCGGACACGGGGAGGGCGGACAGGCGGCGCACGGAAGAGAGGAAGTCTTCGCCGGACTCTCCGGGCCGGGCGGCCGTGAGGTGGACGCAGGTTTTCACGCGGAAGCGGGCGGCGAGGATGAGGGCGTTTTCGGCGTCTTTGGCGGTATGGCCTCGGTTGATGCGGGCGAGGGTGGCGTTATTGAAGGACTGCACGCCTATTTCAAGCCAGAATTCCGGCCAGGGGCAGTCGGCCATGAGGGCCATTTTTTCTTCGTCGAGGCAGTCGGGGCGGGTTCCTATGCAGGCGCCGACGAGACCGGGCAGGGCGGAGAGCTCGCGGAGCATGGAGGCAAGGCGCGAGGCGGGCCCGTAGGTATTGGTGAACGACTGGATGTAGCCGAGAAAAAGCCGGGTGCTCTTCATGCGGGGCATGGCGGCGTAGCGGGCGCGCCAGCGGTCCCACTGAGTGCGCAGGCTGCCGAGCCCTGTGCCCGGGCCGGAGCCTTCCGCGTTGCAGAACGTGCAGCCGCCGAAGCTCAGCGTGCCGTCGCGGTTGGGGCAGGTGGAACCCGCATCCAGGGGGATTTTCTGCACTTTTTCACCGAAGACGGTGCGAAGATGCCTGTCGAGCGTCAGATATCGCGGCGTGTTTTCCTGCATGGGAACTCCTTGGGGTCTGCGCGGCAGGGTACGCGCAAAAGAAGAAACGGAAAAGAAGAATCTCGGGCGGAACGCGAACGAGAGGAAACATTCCGGGGCAGGCGCGCGACGGCTGAGGGAAGGTCGGAAAGCGGTGACGGGGCTTCGGCATGCCGGAAGGGGGGGCGGAAGGGAGGGCCGGAAGGGGAGGTTTTTCCGGTTGTCCGGGAAGGGCAGGATTCAGGGGGCCGACGGGCGTGGACGCGAGAGCAACATTCCGTGAAAAAAGCGTCAGAAAACGATTGACAAGAGCACGGCGCAATGGAAAGCTGTCTGTTTCCGAAAGGGCGCGCAGCGCCCCTCGGAGGACGGCAGACACAGGGCGTCCGAACTATTGACAGTCCGCCTTTTCTGTGCCTAGAACCTCCCATTCCCACATCCCACACGTCCTGCGAGAAATCCTCATGGCCAAAATTTTTGATATGATACTTGGTATTTTCTCCAACGACCTCGCGATCGACCTCGGCACCGCGAATACCTGCGTGTATGTCAAGGGCAAGGGCATAGTCCTGCGCGAGCCGTCGGTGGTGGCGGTAAAGAAAGACAACCGCGGCAACAATCAGGTGCTCGCCGTCGGCTCCGAGGCCAAGCGCATGCTCGGTCGCGCGCCCGGCAACATTCGGGCCATCCGTCCCATGAAGGACGGCGTCATCGCCGACTTTGAAGTGACGGAAGCCATGCTTCGCTATTTCATTTCCAAGGTGCACAATCAGCGGCGTCTCGTGCGTCCGCGCATCATGATATGCGTGCCCACCGGCATCACGCAGGTGGAAAAGCGCGCCGTCAAGGAATCCGCCCTCAGCGCCGGCGCGCGCGAGGTCTTCCTCATTGAGGAACCCATGGCCGCAGCCATAGGCGCCAACCTCCCCATTCAGGAACCCACCGCCAACATGGTGGTCGACATCGGCGGCGGCACCACGGAAGTGGCGGTCATTTCCCTTTCCGGCATCGTGTATTCCCGTTCCGTGCGCGTGGGCGGCGACAAGATGGACGAAGCCATTCTGCGTCACGTCAAGCGCAAGTACAACATGCTTATCGGCGAATCCACGGCAGAAGAGATCAAGATTCAGATTGCCTCCGCCTATCCCATGGAAGAGGAAAAGGAAATCGAGGTCAAGGGCCGCGATCTCGTCACCGGCATTCCGCAGACCATCATCATTACGTCCGAAGAGGTGCGCAAGGCCATTGCCGAACAGGTGGACGCCATTGTTCAGGCCGTGCGTCAGGCCCTTGAGCAGACCCCGCCCGAACTGGCTGCCGACGTCGTGGAACGCGGCATTGTGCTCACCGGCGGCGGCGCGCTGCTGCGCGGGCTCGATCAGCTTCTGCGCGAAGACACTTCCCTGCCCATCTTCAGCGTGGACGATCCCCTCGCCACCGTGGTCATGGGCACGGGCATTGCCCTCGACAACATGCGCACCATGCGCGAGGTGTGCATAGACTAGCGCTTCGTCCCCCCTCCCGCAGAGGGGGGACTTTTCCCATGCCCTAACGCAGGAGTCGCCTTGCTGCCTCGCCGCATCATTCTTCTCATCATCTGCACGCTGCTGCTTTTTCTGGGAATTTACACCTGGAACCAGCGCACCGGGCAGTGGGACAGGCTGTGCGCCGCCGTGGGGCTGGAGTTTACCGGCGGCATCATGCGCGGACTCGACGGGCTGGAAGACAGCCTTTCCGGCGTGTGGAACAGCTATGTCGATCTGCGCGACGTGCGCCGTGAAAACGACGAGCTCAAGGAACGGCTGCGCGTGCTCGAACAGCGCCTTGCCGGTACCCGCGAGGAAAGCGCCGAGCTCATACGTCTGCGCCGTCTCATGCATCTGGAATATCCGGCTTCCTGGCCGGCCAGAGCCAGCCGCGTGCTCGCCTGGCGCATGGGCCCCAATGCCGCGCTTTCCACCATCATGCTTTCAAGCGGCTACATGAGCGGCGCCGCGCCCGGTACGCCCGTCACTTCCTGGGAAGGCGTGGTCGGCCGCGTGCTCAAGGCCGGACCCAGTACCTCCGTGGCCCTGCTGCTCACCGATACCGGTTCCCGCGTGGCCGTGCTCACCTCCGAAGGCCGCGTGCAGGGCATACTTTCCGGCGGCGGCCCGGGGCTTCCCCTCGAACTGCGCTTCGTCAGGCAGAACGCCCCCGTGCGCGTGGGCGAACTGCTCGTCACTTCCGGGCTCGATTCCTGTTATCCCAAGGGCATTCCCGTGGCCCGCGTTACCGCCATTTCCACGGGCGGAGCGTCCCGTTCCGGCGCGTCCGTGCTCGAAATTCAGGCCGAGCCCCTTGTGGACTTCCACAGACTCGAGGAAGTCTTCCTTCTTCAGCGGCCCCTTGATTCCATCACCCCGGAAACCGACGTGGTCTACACCCGCCGCACCCCCGTGCTGGAAAAGCCCGAAGAGCCCGCGCCGGACGCCGGGGGATCCCGATGAGCTGGGCCAGCGCCGGATGGTGGCTCTGCTACGCCTTTGCCGCCATAGCCCTTCAGGCCCTCATGCCCGGACTCGACTTTCTTCTGCCGGGCTTCATTCTTGCGCTGCAGGAGAGGAACTTTCCGCAGCTTCTCGCCGTTGGCGCCGTGTTCGTGCTGCTTCAGGAAGGCATGGGAAGCATGGCCTTCGGCGGAACGCTCCTGTGGTACGCGCTTGCCGCCATCATTTTTCATGTGGGCTGCGGCCTTCTGCAGGGCACGGGCTTTCTGTTCGTCACGCTGTTCGGCATTCTGCTTTCCTGCGTGCATTATTTCATATTCGCCACGCTCGCCACGCTTCAGGACATTCCGTGGAATTCCTCCCTGCTTTTCGATGAATGTCTGTTTCAGGCGCTCTTTACCCCCTGGGTGTGGTGGGTGGCCTCGGCCCTGCGTCGGAAGGTGATCCATGAAGATAGAAACCGGCAACGATGAATATCAGCCGCCGAAAAGCGGTCTTCTTCTGCTGCAATGCTGCATCGTGCTGCTGTTTGCGCTGTTCTGCGCCAGGTTCTGGTATCTGCAGATTCACCGCGGCGCGGACTACGTGCGCATGGCGCAGGAAAACCGTCTGCGCGATGAACGCATCTTTGCCCCGCGCGGCGAAATCTACGACGCCTCCGGCGTGCTCGTGGCCGAAAACCGTACCGCCTACGGCCTCGCCCTCGTGCGCGAATACTGTCCCGACATCTCCGCCGCTCTCGCTCAGGTGAGCGCCTGGACCGGCGTGCCCCTCGATCGCCTTCACGCCCGCTACGAGCAGGACCGCAGCAAGGGCCGCAGCTTCGATCCCATTCTCCTGCTCACCGACATGCCCTTCGAGCAGGTGGCCCCCATAGAGGCCGAGCTCTACAAATGGCCCGGCCTGCGCGTGGTCACCCATTCCCGCCGCTACTATCCCGAAGGCGAGGCCTTTTCCCACATTCTCGGCTACGTGGCCGAGGCCAGCGAAAAGGAACTCGCCGAAGATCCCGACCTTTCCCTCGGCGACATGGTGGGCCGTCAGGGTCTCGAAAGCGTGCTCGAACGCCGTCTGCGCGGTCAGAAGGGCCTGTACCGCCTCGAAGTCGACGTGCTCGGCCGTCCTCTGAGCCGTACCCTCATGGAATCCCCCCATATGGGCCAGAACGTCACGCTCTCCATAGACTCGCGTCTTCAGCACGCCGTCATGGAGGCCATGGGCGACTATTCCGGCAGCGTGGTGGTCATGGATCCCGATTCCGGCAAGCTCCTTGCCCTCGTGACCCGTCCCGCCTACGACAACAACATATTCATAGGCGGACTCTCCGCCAGAGACTGGAACGCCCTGCGCAACGATCCGCGCTTCCCGCTCCAGAACCGCGCCATCCAGAGCGCCTATCCCGCAGGCTCCGTGTGGAAGCTCATGATGGTGGGCATGCTCCTTGAACACGGCATTTCCCCGCAGGAAAAAGTGTTCTGTCCCGGCTATTTCAAGCTCGGAAATCATACGTTCCGATGCTGGCGGCGCGGCGGCCACGGTGCCGTGGACATGGAACATTCCCTTATCTACTCCTGTGACGTGTACTTCTATACCATGGCCGTGAAACTGGGCATCAACAACATGGAAGCCTTTGCCCGCGCCTGCGGCTACGGCAGCGAAACCGGCATAGATCTGCCATATGAAACCACAGGCCTCGTCCCTTCCCGCGACTGGAAAAGACGTCGCTTCGGCGAGGCCTGGCAGCAGGGCGATACCGTGAACGCATCCATAGGTCAGGGCCACGTGCTCGTCACGCCGCTTCAGACCGCCGTGTTCCTCTCTTCCATCGTCAACGGCGGCTACCTGCTCAAGCCTCAGCTCCTCGCCGACGCCCCCCGCGAAGTGCGCGGAAAGACGCCCATATCCGAGGCTCACCTGAAATGGATCAAAAACGCCATGGTCCAGACCGTCGAGGCGCAGGGCGCGACCGCCAAGGTGCTCAAAAGAAAGGATATGACCATAGGCGGCAAAACCGGCACTGCCCAGGTCGTCAAAATCAAAATGGACGGCGACCGCCGCGTGAAGACCGCAGAAATGGAGTTCCGTCAGCGTGACCACGCATGGATAGGCTCGTGGGGCGAAAAGGACGGAAAACGCGTCGTCGTCGTCACCATGATTGAGCACGGCGGTGGCGGCGGCGCCGTCGCCGGCCCCGTCACCAAGGCCGTCTACAACATTCTCTTTCCTCCGGAACCCGGGGAACAGTCCAGGAAAAAATAACGCTGTTATAAAATAATGTTGTCTCTGTTGTGCTGTATGAGTAAGTGTTGCCGGAAGGAGGAGTCATGAACTGTGGAGCCGTTCAGTTGTTGTTTGATAACCTGAATTTTAAGAATAATTATTTTAATTATAAATTTCCTGTTCCTCAGTATCTTGGGTCTAAATATCGCCATCTTGAATGGATAGGTTCATGCATACCCGGCAATGTCAACAGGGTTATGGATGTTTTTGCAGGCTCTCAGGCTGTAGCTTTTTATTTTAAGCAGAAAGGATATGAAGTTTTTACGAATGATTTCATGAGCTACAGCTATAGAATAGGAAAGGGGCTTGTTGAAAATGGTAAAACAAGATTGGATGGAAATGACATAAAGATATTATTTTCGCGCAACAGGAGTGAAAAAGATTTTCATTTAATGCGGGATCTTTTTACAGATATCTTTTTTATAGAAAAGGAATGTGAGTTTCTTGATGGATTCAGAAGCAATATAGACCTTCTGGAAAATGATTATAAGAAGTCTCTGGCATTTTCTGTCATCAACAGAGCCATGACGAGAAAGGTGACGATGGGGCATTTTGCTCATACGAAAGCCCTGGAATATGCTGCAAATAAAGACAGAGTAAAAAGAAACAGATCTCTGATAGTTCCCTTGAAAGACCTGTTCATGGAACTGCTGGACGAGTATAATAACGCGGTATTTGACAATAAGAAAGATAATAAAAGTTTTAATATGGATGCCGTTGAGTTTATTAATGAGCATTCAGAAGGCATGGACATGGCATATTTTGACCCGCCATATTGCAACAGCCATGCCGATTATCAGGCATTCTATCATCTTTTGGAAACGTATACGGAATATTGGAAAGACAAGAAATTCATAAATGGTACAAACTGCTATTATCCAAAGAAAAAAAGCGGATTTGTACTGAAAAGGGAAATACTGAATTCATTTGACAGGCTGTTTGAAGCTTCACAGCGCATACCATATTGGATGATATCCTATAATGACAGAAGTTATCCTGATTTGAATACAATGATAAATATTATCAGTAAATATAAAAATGTAAAAGTGTTTAAGAAAAATTACGAAAATAAAGTCGGTGGTAAAGGCAGTGTTGCAGGGAGCAATGAATTGTTGTTTGTTTGTTCGCCGAGGCAGTCATGAAAAGTTTTGAAATCTGGAACAAGAAGTTTTCTGAACAGGCATTAGTCGAGTTTTCTCAGGACGAATCGGGTATTGTCTGGCTTAAATTGAAGTCTCTGATGAGAAAGGAAATAGTAGAAAAGTTTTTGTCGGAAATGAAGATTTCTGCACCAAATACAATCAATGATGCTTTTAAATTGTTATATCAGAGGTACTGCTCAAATCAGCTTCTTGAAAAAGATATAGACAGTTTTATCAGCGTATATAACAAGAATGAATTAAACAGCGTAGAGAAAATATTTAAAAGTGTAGAGGCCGATTTATATAAAATAAAGTCGCTTGCATGGTGAGGCGATGCAAAGAATTCGTTAGACAAGCAAATCGTTAAATATGTTAAAGATACTTCTTCATATGACAAAATCATTGAAAAGATAGATAAGGAAATATCCGAAAATGTATATAATTATACAGTAAGTACCTGGTATAATAACTGGTCGACTATTCTTACCGAATATTTATTTAAAAAACATGAAAAAGTATTATCTGCTGTTGGAAAAATAAAGAGTGTTGATTTCTTTATTGACAACATTCCCATTGATTTGAAAATTACATACTTTCCAAAAGAGTATTTGCATAAAAAGAGAAAAGAGCATGGGCATAAGCCTGAATTGACCGAGTTGAAGAGTATTGCAAGAGAATTTAAAATAAAATTAAATGGTGAAAAATCAAAAGATATCATTGAATATATGCTTGTTGAGCATGCAAGAGATGTAAATAACGTAGATATGTTGAATAAAATAAATGATATTAAAAATCAAAATAAAGAGATAATCGAAGAGGCCATGAATAATAAAATTGATTTAATTAAATGGTTGTATGAAAATCAAGGTGAAATGAGGTTCGGCTCTGAAAACAGGCTGTTTCTTATTTTGATTAATATGAATGATATCGAAAACTCATGGAAGCTGAAAAGGAATTTTACCTTGCTGAATAAAAATATAAAGGCCTATCTTGACGGCTTTGACTCGGCTTCCTTCAAAAGTCAGATGATTGATTTTAATTTTTTAAATAAGAAATATCGAGCGGCTGCAGACATTCTTTTTATCTTTCAGTAAAAGAGGGAGTGACTACTTCTTTATTGAAGAAGCGTGTTCCATGTTGTCGGCATAGGCAAAGGAGAGCATGGCGGCGAGGGTGAGGGCGACGGCAAGGGCGAGGCCGGAGCCGAACAGACCGTTGAAGCTTCCGGCCTGGTAGCACAGGCCGAAGAGCAGCGGCGCCACGGACTGACCGAGCCGGAACATGGTGGAATAGGCGGACATGATGGAGCCGCGCGTATCCGGCGTGGCGGTCAGGGAAACGTGTCCGGCGCAGCAGGAGTTGAGCATGCCCGAGCCCGTGCCCACGAGAAGGAGCGCGGGAGCGGCCTGCCACAGGTCGGTGGCCGTGAGCAGGAGCAGCATGGAAACGGCAAGCTGCGCGCCGCCCAGAAAGCCTATGGTGCGGGGAGCGAGACGGGCGGTGCACCACTGCGTGAGCAGCGCGCCCAGGAACATTCCCGCCGCGTAAAGGGAAAAGAGCATGGCGGTGTGCTTAGGCGGCAGATGCAGTCCCTTGTCGACGAAGAGCGGCAGGTGAGGATACACGGCCCCGAAGATGAGCAGGGCCGAACCGAGGCGCACGGAAAACAGCGAGAGCACGCGGGAAGAGGAGAGCAGCTCGCGCAGATGACGGCCGTACAGTTTCAGGTCGACGCTCCGGGAGGGCCGGTAGGGAATGTCGACGGGCAGACAGAGCACGAGCGAGCCGAAGCCGAGAAGGGCGGCAAAGAGAAATCCGAGCCGCCATGAGCCGAAATTGAGCAGCCACGAAACGATGACGGGCGTGAGCGCAATGCTGAAATACTGAACCACCGCCACGCGGGTGACGAATTTCAGTCGTTCCTGACCCTGCGCGATGTCGCTGACGAGAGTGTTGCTCATGGCTTCGAGCGGGGTGATGGACATCCCCTGAAGGGCGCGCCCGACAAGCAGCCAGAAGAAGCTGGGCGCGGCCAGGCACAGAAGCGAGCCCGAACCGCACAGAAAAAGGGCGGCAAAGAGCAGCGGACGGCGGCCCAGTCTGTCGCTGAGCATGCCGTAAAGCGGAATGATGAACACGCCGGGCAGGGCGTACACGGAAATGATCATGCCCATTTCAAGGGGCGAGAGCTGAAAGTCCTGCATGATGAACGGCAGGCTCGGCAGCACTATGGGATTGCCGATGGCGGACACGAACGACAGCAGATAAATGAGCAGCATGAGCGAACGGCGGCCGGAAACTCGCATGACGGCTCCCCGAAGGCGGAACGGTTCTCCGTTCCGGAAAAGGTGAGAAAGCGGAAATCTTCCCCTGCAAGAAGGCTGCGGCCGTATGCGGAGCTTGCAGGACGGGGCGGAGGACGGCATCAGGGAGAATGAGGCGCGGTCGTGTTCGCCGGTCGGAGCGGAATGCGGAGTGCAGTGTTGCCGGACAACGTTCATCGCAGTGTTTCCGACCCTAGACCGAAGTGCCGGCGTCGTAAAGAGGCGCATGAGACGTTGTTCAACGCTCGGCCGGACGTTTTCTGCAAAAACGCTTTTTGTAAGGCGACGCCCGGGCAGCGGGAACGCCCGCAGGCCGCAGCATGGAGGCATGACGCGGCCATCTTTTGTCGTGCCCGCAGGCGGCGGGTTTTGAAGAGCCGCACGCGCGCCCCGTCTGAACGCGTGCCGAAGCATCAGGCGCTGCAGGCCGCAGAACGCCGTTCCTGTGCTTCCGGGCGGCGATTCCGACGAGAGGCCGTAGAGGCCGTGAAGCCGGAGCGAAGTTCCGTCATGTCCTTTGTCTTTCCCCGTTTTTCCGCCGGAAAGTGGGGGAGAGGAATGCTTGCAAAGTCGGGATTCTTTAGTTATACTCCGCAGTTTCAAAGAGCAATCATGCAGCCGCGGAGGCGCAGTGTCGTTTGTTCCGGCCATTTTCGGAAGCGGGCTCCAGAAGTTCCGTTTGCCGGGAAGGAGGTCTGTCGGAAAAGGCCCGTTGCGGGCGTTCGGCAGATGCGGCATCCGGCGGCTGTGACATTTCAGAAGAACAAGTTTTAACAAAGGAAAGCGAACGTGAGCTCTCTCGCCCGTAACGAATCTCTCCGTAACATTGCCATCATTGCGCACGTCGACCACGGCAAGACGACGCTGGTGGACGGTCTTTTCAAGCAGAGCGGCATGTTCCGCGCCGATCAGGTGGTGGATGACCGCCTCATGGACAGCATGGAACTGGAACGTGAACGCGGCATCACCATTTCCGCCAAGAACTGCGCCGTGGGCTGGAAGGGCGTGCGCATCAACATTCTGGATACTCCCGGTCACGCCGACTTCGGCGGCGAAGTGGAACGCGCCCTCTCCATGGTCGACGGCGTGATCCTGCTGGTGGATGCTGCCGAAGGGCCGCTTCCCCAGACCCGTTTCGTGCTGCGCAAGGCGCTCGGCCTTTCGCTTCCGGTCATCGTGGTGCTCAACAAGATCGACCGCAAGGACGCCCGTCCCGAGGAAGTGCTCAACGAGGTGTACGACCTGTTCATCGACCTCGACGCCAGCGAAAATCAGCTTGAGTTCCCCGTGCTCTACGCCATCGGCCGCGACGCCGTGGCCATGAACAGCCTGAACGACGAACGCAAGGACCTTTCGCCGCTGTTCGACGCCATTTTGAAGTACATTCCCGCGCCGTCCTACGACCCTGAAATGCCCTTCCATATGCTGGTGGCCGACCTTGATTATTCCGATTATCTCGGCCGTCTGGCCGTGGGCCGCATTCTCAACGGTCACGCCCACACCAAGGACGCCCTCGTGTGCATCGGCGAAGACGGCAAGCCCCGTCCGCTGCGCGCCACGCGCTTCC
>NZ_CALUWV010000043.1 GCF_944324575.1 uncultured Mailhella sp.
GAACGTAGCAGACCAGTGCGAAGATGACTACCTTAATGATCATACTCTCTCCTGAGCAGGGTTGTCGTTGTCATAAGAGCACTGCGAAAACAGCGCGGACGAAGTGAATCTATTGAAAAATTGCGGAACCTTCAAGACGGTAGGAGAGTTTTTCCAGCAGGCTCCTCACCTCTCTTCCGTCGGGCATGACAAGTTCCGGCGCAATTTCAAGCAGGGGAACAAGAACAAAGGCCCGCTCTTCCATGCGTGGATGAGGAAGAATGAGATGCTCATCTTCCGTCTTCCTTTCATCGCCGAAAAGCAGAAGATCCATGTCAATGACGCGAGGACCGAAGTGATCAGCGGCATCACGCACGCGCCCCATGGCGGCTTCTTTTTCCAGCATGGCGTCAAGCAGACGCAGTGACGTCATTTCTTCGGAACAGTCGAGCCGCAGTACCTGATTGAGAAACCACGGCTGATCCTTTCTTCCCTGCGGCTCTGTGCGATACAGCGAAGACGCAGCCGTCACCCGAACGCCGGGCAGAGAGTCGAGTTCCTTTTGAGCGCGTTCCAGATGCGCCCCGGCATCGCCCATGTTGGAACCAAGACAGACAAACGATTGCACCATACTTTTCCTTCCTGTGCTTTTTTGCAGAAATACACTCAGGCGCGCCCTTCTGTCCAGCTCGTGCAAAGTCCCGTGTTGACACGGGCAACCCCTTGTTGCACAAAAAAGCATGTTCTCATCTACGATGCTTTCTGCCGCAAGGCACACCCATGCCGACACTGCTCCCCTTCTTTCCGTCCGGGGAGTGTGGAAAAGCTACGACCAGTTCCATGCCCTGAGCAACGTTTCCTTCGATGTCATGGAAGGAGAAAAAGTTTTTTTCATCGGCCCCTCAGGCTCGGGCAAGTCCACCATGCTGCGCTGTCTCAACCGTCTCGAAACCATCCAGAAGGGACAAATCCTTGTGGAGGGAACGGACATCTACAGCAGCAGGTGCAATATCTGCCGTCTTCGCATGGACATGGGCATGGTATTCCAGTCCTTCAATCTGTTTCCCCATCTCAGCGTTCTTGACAATCTTATTTTCACTCCTGTCCGGTTGCGCGGCATGACGCATTCCGAGGCAACGGACATGGCGGAGCGTCTTCTTGAGCGCACGGGCCTGACCGACAAAAAAAATGCGTTTCCCGGAGAGCTCTCCGGCGGACAGAAACAACGCGTGGCCATTCTCCGGGCACTTGCCATGAAGCCGCGCATCATGCTTTTCGACGAGCCGACTTCCGCTCTTGATCCCGAAATGACGGGAGAAGTGCTTGATCTCATGAAGGAACTGGCCTACGAAGGCATGACCATGGTGGTGGTCACTCACGAAATGGGTTTTGCCAGAGAAGCTGCGGACAGGATTCTCTTCATGGACGGCGGAAAGATTCTTGAACAGGGAAACTGCGACGACATCTTCAATCATCCCGTCCATCCGAGACTCAGACAGTTCCTCCGTCAGATGGAACGATAAATGCCGGCAGGTTAGACATGATTTAGTGACGTCCGACTCCGCCGTTCTCTTGCAAGTCCGGCACCGGCATGCTAGTCATTGCAACATGACCTACGCTACCCGCCACGTGCTGCTCGTTCTTGGGGCGTCGCTTCTGCTCTGCCCGATCTCCGGATGCGGGCTCATCCGTCATGCTTCCGAGCAGGCTCAGGAAGAGTTTACCCCTCTTTTTGAAAGTGATCCCGTACGCTACAGCGTGGAAATCCTGATAGAAGGTCAGGCACAGGACGCTTCCGAGATCCGAGCTGCCATGGAAAGACACAGTCTGCTCGTGCAAATGCGCGAACAGCTTCCGGACGGCATCATCGGTCTCATGCGTCGAGCCAGAATAGACAGGGAAAATGCCGTCAAGCTGCTGCATTCTCTGGGATACTACGACGGCTCGGCCGAAACGAACGTGGAAGAACCCAAGGATAAAGGGCAATCCGCCAAAGTAACCCTTACCCTGATTCCCGGCCCGCAGTATCACATCGGCCGCGCGAACCTGTCCTATCATCCGACCCCTGAGCCTCTTCCTCCCTTCCCCGGAATCACGCCCGAACCTGCGCCGGCCAGCCTGCCCCTTCAGGAAGGCGAAAAAGCCGAAGCCGATGAAGTGCTGGCCGCTGTGGAGGACATTCCTCAGGCGCTGCACCGCTCCGGCTATCCGGAGGCAGACATAGCCTCCACCCGCTATACGCTGAATAAGACGCTCAAGACGCTGAACGCCGACGTCGTGATCAATCCGGGTCCGGCAGCCGTCATGGGAGAAGCCCGAATCAACGGCAGCGACAATGTCAGACCGGAATATCTTCAAAAGCTCGTCACCTGGCAGAATGGAGAACCCTGGGATGACCGGCGCATACAGGCTTATCGACGGGAGCTGCAAAGCCTCGGCCTGTTCCGCTTTGTGGATGTCAAGGCAGCCCCTTCCTCGCTCGGCGTCCATGAAGCGCCCGGAGACGCGCTGAAGCTGCCCGTGCTTGTCAATGTAAGAGAAGCAAGCTTCCGCACCGTAAGCGCAAGTGCCCGTTACGCCACCGATACCGGCATGGGCGTACAGGGCGAATGGCAGCACCGCAACCTTTTCGGCGCGGGAGAAAAGCTGACGCTGAAAGCTCCTTTTGCACAGGACAAGCGCGGCGTTCAGGCCGACTTTGAAAAGCCTGCCTTCGGCAGCCGGGATCAGAAGCTTCTCACCGGGGCATCCTATCTCAGAGAGGATACCGATGCTTATGAAACCACGGCTCTCACCGCCTATGTCGGGCTGGAACGAAAAATTTCCTCCGACTGGTGGGGAAGCATTAAAGCACTCGGTGAAGAAGGTACCGTAACTCGCGGGGTCAAGGATGAATACCGCTACGCAAGCCTCATTTTCACGCTGCGGCGCGACACGCGCAACGACATCATGAATCCCGTCAAGGGCACGTATCTGCAGTGGGATGCCTCGCCCACGACCGGCTACTATAACGGAAACTTTACCGGCATTTCAACAAAGGCGACGGCCTCGGCCTATCATGCGCCCTTCGGCGTCGACTGGCTCGTTCTGGCTGCGCGCACGTCACTCGGCTCCTTCATGGGCGCAGACATAAACAATATTCCGCCCTCCCTGCGCTTTTACTGCGGCGGCGGAGGCTCCGTCCGGGGCTATTCCTATCAGGCCATAGGGCCGAAGGACAAGTACGGGGACCCCCGCGGCGGGGCCTCATTCCATGAAATCAATCTCGAGGCACGCTTCCGCGTGACCAAGGACATAGGCATCGTTCCCTTCCTCGACGGCGGCATGGTCTACGAAGACGAATTTCCTCGTCTTTTTCAGGATTTTCAGTGGGGTGCAGGCATAGGCCTGCGCTACTACACGCCCATAGGCCCCGTCCGTCTCGACATTGCCGTTCCTCTTGACAAAAAGACCGACGACAATGGCTATCAGCTTTACATCAGCATCGGGCAGACTTTCTGATGAACGAAAAAGAACACGACGACCTGGTGAAAAAAAACGAAGCCTCTTCCGAGCCGTCAAAGCACGAAGAAAAAAAGGCAGGGAAAAGGAAGCGGCTGCTGCGAGTTGCGGTCTGGGGATTTTTCGGCACACTTGGTCTCATGGCTGCAACCTGTGCGGGCAGTCTGATTTTTCTGCGCAGCTCCACAGGCGAGGCATGGCTTGCCCGTACCGTCAATGAAGCTCTTTCCGAGCTGCCTTCCGGGCTTGGTGCGCATATTGAAACGTTCCACGGCCCGCTGCCTTCACGCATCATGCTGTCCGGCATAACGCTCAACGATGACCGGGGGATCTGGCTTGAAGCGGAAGCGGCCGAGCTTCGCATGGACTGGAGCACACTTCCCGGCACGCTCACGATAGCGGAACTTTCTCTGGAAAACCCGCATCTTTTGCGTGTGCCGCAGACGAAACCTGCCGCCGTGGAAGAACCGGCGTCCGTACCGCTCTCATCCCGACAGATAGCTCATGAGATGAAGGAATTTTTCCGGACCTGGCCAGGCTGGCTTCCGTCGTTCAATCTTGAACGGCTGAACATACGCCGGGCGTCTCTGGCGGAATCCATAACAGGCGTTCCCCTTACGGCCACGTTCGAAGGCCAGGCTTCCCTGAATCATGGCGGAGCAGAAGTTTCCTTTACGCTGCACCGCGACGACGCCTCGTGCCTGCCGATATCGGCAACGTCCACCCTTTCTCCTGAACTGGAAGTCTCTCTTCAGGCAGACGGTTCGGATCTGGGCCTTGCCGCACTGCTTCCCGAAGGCGCCGGCGATGACGCTCAGGCTTCGTTTCATCTCACCGTCAAGGGAAATCCCTCGCTCACGCGAACGGACCTTTCACTGGCCCTTCGTGAATCCGGTACGGAAAAAAACATATTTTCCGCCTCCGCCCTCGGAGAGTTCAGTCTGTTCGACATCAGCGGGGAGGCCCCCTCAGGCGCCGTTTCCCTGCAACTGGAAAGCGGTCCTGCCTCGGAAAGGCTCTGGGCACTTGCCGGACAAAAAAACGGCAGACTCAAGGCTTTGTTCAGGGCACAGGCTCTCGGCGGCGACCATGCCCGCTCGTGGCTGTCCGCCAACGTCGAACTTGCCGACATGACCTGGAAGGATGCCACCATTGCTGCGCTTTTCGGCAGCGACTGCACATTAAACGGAGAAGGAACCCTCTCCATGAACAGCTCGGGAGGCGTGCACGCCGCAATCAGCGCCCTGACGCTTCAGGCCTCCGGTCTTCGGGCCTTTCTCGCCGGCAGCACGACACTTCCGGAAGGGCAGCCTTTCTCGCCCCAAAATCATCTGAATCTTCATGCGGAGTGCGAATTTGACAATACGGGCGCGCTGTCGCCGCAACTTTCCGGCAACGCCCGCTTCTCGGGAGATCTGGCCGGAGCGATGACAAACCTGAACGCCAGACTGACCCTGAAAAGCGCCAGTCTGAACATTGCAGGAAACACTCTGAAAGATGCAGAGGCGGAACTATCCATTCCACACGCCGACGTCCCCCGCATTATGGAAGAGCTGCCCCGTCTGACATCCGACCTTCGTCGGGAACTCTCTGACAAACCGTCTGGCGACACCCCTTCGCAGGTGACGCCGGTCTCCGTCTCCGCGCTTCATGCGGAAAGCAAGAAAAACTCCCCCCTGCTGACAGGTCTGGCGCGTGCCTCACTGAAAATCAACGGTCAGAGCGCCGGTCTGGACACACGCTGGAGCGCAGAAGAACGCACAGCAGAAAAAGGCAGGACTCTTCACGTCAATCTGGACAAGCTCGACGTTCACATTGAAGACAGCTCGCTGAAGGGACATATAACGGCGGACTTTCCTTTTGAGGCCTCTCCGGCAACAGCGGGAACAGTGGCCGCCCTTCTCGGGATGACCCCTCCGAATCTGGACGGCGTGCTGAACATCCGTGTGCCCCGCTGGGCTCCCCTGACCCGTCTGTCCGGACTGCAGCTTTCCGGTTCGCCGCTCAGCGCAGACCTCAACTTTTCTTCCCTGAAGCATCAGAACCTGCAATGGAAAAGCCGTCTCGACCACTTCCGCATCCAGACCTCTCAGGGAGAACTCTCCCTTGCAGGTTTCAAAAACGATATTGACATCAAGGACATGTGGGGACTTCCCAACATCAAGGTCAATGCCGGACTGACCAGACTGACGACGCCCACCCTTGCTCTGTCCCGCGTAAAGGTCGACCTCGGCGGCAACAGGAATGGTGTGCAGGGCTCTCTGCAAAGCTACGGCGATATCCGTTGCGACACACTTGTTCGCTGGAAGCCGGACGTCTGTACGCTGGACAGACTTGACCTTGAAATCCGTCCGACCATGCTCGGACTCTCCGGCGACGAACCTGCCGGAATACGGCTCGATGCTCCGGCATACGTACGCCGCAAAGGGGACAGATTCTTCCTTTCCGGTGCATCACTCACGGCGCTGCCCTCGGGCCGCCTTTCCCTCGCCGGTTCCTGGGGGCCAAAGCAGCTTGATGTGTCGGCAGATGTTTCCCGGCTCGAACTGAAGCGTTTCCGTTCCTTTTTCCAGGATATCCCCGAAGGAGAGGTGAACTGTCATGCCGAGGTATCTGGAACTATGGAGAGACCTTCGGGAAACTTAAAGCTGTACTTGAAAGATATACGTCTTCCCGGTTCCACGCTTCCTCCCGTTTCCGCCGACGTCACGGGCAGACTCGGCGTATCGGGAAAACGCCGTCAGCTCTCCCTTGACCTGAAACTGCCCGACGACAGCAGAACGGCTCTCGGTCTCAGCGAATGCGCCGTTCAGATGTCGCTGCCCTTCACTTCGCCGGTGAAAGGAATGTCCATGCCCGACGCCCGGGGACCGCTGTACGGAGATATCCGCCTTGCAGGAGAACTCGGACAAATATGGAAGCTGATGCCTCTGGCCGATCAGCGTCTCTCCGGACAGATCAACCTGACCTCCAGACTATCCGGCACAATGGCCGCTCCAGATCTGACTCTTCATGCCTCAGTCGACAACGGCCGCTTTGCCGATCTGCTGCAAGGCGTGGAACTGCGAGACATACGTCTGCGCGCCGATGCCGACCGGCTGAACATCATCAGACGGTCAGGGTCGCCGCTCACGCTTTCTTTCTCTGCCGGAGACGGACGCAAGGGCACGGTGAACATGGACGGCTGGTTCGACCCTTCCGATCTCCAGCTCTCCATCTCCGGAAAGATGAACCGGCTCTCTCCGCTGCGCAGGCAGGACGTGAACATCATGCTTTCCGGCGAGTTCAGCGCGGACGGCAGCGCTACCGCCCCCCGTGTACGGGCCGACATAACGGTGGACAAAGGACAGATTCAGCTTGCCGACCTTCCGGGAAGCGACATTGTCACCCTTCCCATTGAAAAGCCGGGACAAAAGTCCACTTCTCAGGTCAAGGCCCCGGGAGGCTCCATGAACGTACATGTCCGCATTCCCAACCAGTTCTTCATCCGCGGCTACGGGCTCGAGTGCGAGTGGAAGGGTGACATCCAGGCCCGCGGACCGTTTGCCAAGCCCGCCGTCACCGGCAACGTTCAGGCCGTACGCGGAGGGCTCGATCTTCTCGGCAAGCATTTCAATCTTGCCGAAGGACGCATCTCGTTTGACGGCGGATGGCCTATCAGCCCCATGCTCAACATCGTCATGGAATACACGGCCTCCAGCCTCACGGCCGACGTCACCGTAAGCGGACCGGCAACAAAGCCGGAAATTTCCCTGTCCAGTCAGCCGACCATGCCGCAGGACGAAGTCATTTCTCAAATCATGTTCGGTCAGTCGGCAGGTACGCTGAGTCATGTACAGGCCATTCAGCTTGCGGCCGGCGCAGCCCAGCTTGCAGGTCTCGGAGGGCCCGATGTCATGGGATTCAGTCGTGAACTTCTGGGACTGGACGTGGTCAAGCTGAATTCGGAGAGCACGACTTCGGAAGACGGCAATTCCGACATGTCCAAGACGTCCCTTGAAATGGGAACGTATGTGCTCGACAATGTCTATGTCGGCGTTGAACAGGGCATAGGCAGAGAGAGCGAGACCGACGCCGTAGTGGAAATTGAGCTGACGCCAAGTCTCGACGCGCAGGCCAAGGCGTCTTCCAACAGAACGGAGTTCGGTCTTGAATGGAAGAAAAACTACTGATATTCTGCACAACCGGCAGGAAAAACACTCCCCCCGGACTTTTCCGGAACAAGCTTTACGAGGCAAAAACATGCCTGAACATTCTCACGCTGCGCCGTACGAATTTGACATCAGTTTTTCGGTCCGCTACGGCGAAATCGGCGAAAACGGCGTGGCAACGCTTTCTTCCCTGGGCAACTGGCTTCAGGAATCGGCGGGCAGAAACGCCGAGCTTCTGGGCTTCGGCGAAAATGACCTTCTGCGGCATGATCTGACATGGGTGCTCACCAGACTCGTGCTGCGCATCGACCGACTTCCCCGGGAAGGGGAACATCTGCGCATACACACATGGCCGTCGACGCTCGACCATTTCGGACATCGCGGCTATGAAGTCTATGACGAAAAGGACAGACTCATCGTCAGCGGCGGAAGCGCATGGTCCGTCATGAGTCTTGCCGACCGCTCCATGGCACAGCTTCCTGACGAACTCGTGCCCAGATATCCGTCCACTCCCAGACCATGCGCCCCCTTCGCCTGCCGTGTTATTCCCCGCCTTCGCGCCGACACTCCCTCAAAAAGTCTTCTGCGTGTGCGCCGGGACGACCTCGACATCAACGGACACGTCAACAATACCCGATACCTTGCCTGGATTCTGGAACCTCTGCCTTCAGAATCCTCAAGGGAAAACTCCATGCCGCGGCTCGTGGACATTACCTTCCGGGCAGAATGCTTTCCTCAGGAAGAACTGGAATGCCTGTGCGCTCCCTCCGCCATTCCATCCGGAGCGGAAAGGGAAATTTTCCGGCACGCCATATCAGGAGCACGCCTTCATTCCATTCAGCGCCTCTCCGACGGCAGCGAAGTATGTCGCGCCCTGACGCTGTGGGACACTCCTCAGGACGGAAACGCCGACTGAAATACTCATGCCGCGCGGAGGTCCGGCTTCCGCGCGGTTCCGCATCAACGCTTCGCCTGTTCCAGAAGTGAAACACGCTCCTGGAATTTCTGAATACGCGCTTTCGTTTACGGCTCACCCCTCAATCTGTCCGGATCTGCGCGCTCTTCCCTGCAGAAATCGCCATTGCTTCAAAAGCGACTCCCCAGTCTGTCCCCTGTCCAGCTTCTGGTTACGGAGGAACGACCAGACTCTCTGCAGCCGAAAAAAACGACCTTGCGGCATGAGTATCATGTCATCATCCTCTTCCCGTCTTTCCGTTTTTTCGTATGCTGAGGAAAAAAGGAGAACGCATGGAAACGCCCGATGCTCTTTCCGCCATCTTTACAAGACGCAGCATACGTAAATTTTCACCAAGGCCTGTAGAAGGCCGGATGCAGGAAACTCTGCTTCGCGCGGCCTTTGCCGCCCCTTCGGCAGAAGATGCACAGACCAGACGCATCATTGTAATTACGGACAGAGACACGCTTGACAGCTTGCCTGCCCTCCACCCCTCAGCTACGCCTGCCAGAGAAGCGCCTCTTGCCATTCTCATCTGCTGCGACACTTCGACCGCTCCCCAGACGCTGTTCTGGCCTCAGGACTGTGCCGCCGCCACACAGAACATCATGCTTGCCGCCCGAGCTATGGGACTGGGCTCTCTCTGGTGCGGCATCCATCCCGTAGAGGCCAGAGAACAGGCCTTCATTTCAGCCTTCTCTCTTCCGGGCATGGTCCGTCCCGTCAGCCTCATTCTTATCGGATATCCGCTTCAGGATTTCTTTGACGAACAGCGCTGGAACCCGAAACTCGTCTTTCTCAACCGATGGGGACACCCGTTTGAGCCATCTGGTCCCACTGAATGACGTTCTTTGTGCGCCGCTGACCTTTCAGACTTCTCTGCTGATGCCACGCTCATAACCTCATGAAAAAAGCCCCGCCGGTCAAAAGCGGGGCTTTTTTCATAACTGATTATGCCTGCGGCTCGAGGCTGACATCATGAAGCAGATGTCCGACGCGCTGAATGAATAGCTCTGTCATATACGTTGAGGGATGCCTCAAGAAAATCCTCAAGGCGCAGCCCCCCCTTGAAAATGCGATCAACGCAGACCTGTGCCAGGCCGGCACGCCAGTCTTCATTCAGAGCCTGAACCATGCGTTCCGCCATGGCCTGCGTATCTCCGGGAGCAAAACAGTACTGCGCGTCCAGAAGGTCGGGCATGACGCCGGTGGTGGAGGAAATGAGCGGAATACCGGAAGCCATGATTTCCAGAGCCGCCCGGGCAATGGCTTCCGAGCCCAGTGAAGCAAGAATACCGAAATCAAGCGCGTTGATCACTTCTTCCGGCTTCTCAACCCTGCCGGTCACGGTGACGATTCCGCCAAGATCTCCAAGCCCCTGCTCTCTGGCCCAGCGGGAAACGTCTTCCGTCGTGAATTCAGAATCGAAGCCGATGACGAGAAAACGTATTCTTTCGGCCTCAGGCGACATTTTCCTCGCTTTTGCCAGAGCGACAACAGTTTCCCGGATGCCCTTGACTTCGTCCATGCGTCCGAGCAGGCCCATGACTATGTCCCTTTCACTGAAACCGTACCGACGGCGGACTTCCGCACCGGCCTGCCTGTCGGCATGAAAGCGGGCCGTGTCCACCCCGCCGAGTATGGTGTAAAGCCTGTCCGAAGGCACGTGCAGCGCTTCGGAAAAATGCCGCGTCATGAGACTGTTCGTGGCAATGACGGCATCTGCCGCCCGACAGTGCAGCCAGCGATTGACGAATCCTCCGCGGGGAAGACGCCGGTCCCCTCTGGTTCTGACCAGAGCAAAACCATGCCTCTTTTTCATGAGAGCCCATAAAATGAAGGCTTCCCCGCGATGACAGTTGACGACATCCGGATTAAACTCCCGCACAAGACTTTCCATGCCGCGAACAAGCGTCAACAGGCCGCCGGGAGTCTGGGAGTTGAAAGGCAGCGCCACCGTGGGCAGACCGAGTTCGCGCGCCTTCATGACGGGAGGAGTTCCTTCGAGACCGGCGACGAGCGACTCGTGTCCCGCCTTCTGAAGACAATGCGCAAGCGTTACGCCATACCACGCCGTGGCATTGTACCAGCGGACATTGACAACCTGTATCGTGCGCATGACCCCTCCGATCAGTCGTTGAACAGCATGGAGGCAAACACCTGCGCTTCCTTCACGGCGAATGACAGCCGGGCCGCCTCATTGGGGGTGTGGCAGTTCTCGAAGATCAGCGCCCACACGGCGGCAGGAATGCCGCGCTCGCGGAAATTGACCGCCACGGTGGATCCGCCTATGCCGCCGCAGCGACACTCTTTGCCGAGCACTTCCTTCACGGCCTTCCTGAGGCCGGTCACTACGGCGCTGTCTTCCGACGTGGGCGCCGCCGCCGGCTCTTCCATATACTTTTCCACACGTACGGAAACCCCATACTGCTCCGCCACCTTGTCCGCCAGCGCACGGAACGCGATAAGCACTTCTTCCAGAGAATAACAGGGAAGCACGCGGCAGTCGATATAGAACACTTCCTTGCCGGAAATGGTGTTCACGTTGGGAACATTGGGCTCATGCTTCGTAGGCGTAAACGTGGAGCGGTCGGGAGCAAACAGATCGTTGCGGGCAGTAAATTCCTCTTCCACGCTCTTCGCACCGAGAATCATGGCCGCTGCGGCCGTAAGGGCGTTTCTGCCGTCATCCGGGCGGGAGGCGTGACACTGGCAGCCTTCTATGTCCACGCGCAGCCAGAGTATGCCCTTTTCCGCAATTTCAATGAATCCGCCGTCCGGACTTCCCGAGTCGGGAACCAGCACGATGTCGTCCGGGGAAACGAAATCCGGCCTTTCCCGGAAAAGATGCTGAATGCCGTAGGCATTACCCGTCTCCTCGTCGGACACGAGGATGAGGCCAAGGCCGAAATCCGGAGTGATTCCTGTTTCCCTGATGGCGGCGGCCAGAAGGCAGCCGCATACGACGGCCTGCTGATTGTCTTCCACGCCGCGGCCGTAAATCAGGTCTGCATCGTCCTTGTCACGCGTCACCACCCACGGATCGGAGTGCCACAGGCTTTCCTCTCCCGCAGGAACGACATCCAGATGGCCGAGTATCCACACCATGCGGGAAGAACGACCGGGAATGCGAACGATAAGATTGGGACGCTTGCGGGAAGGCACTCTGTCATCGGTCGCGTCGACATGCTCGATGTCGTCGATACCGAAAGAACGAAGCCATGCCTCAAGATACTCGGCCTTGCTCTGCTCCCCGTCGCCTCCGTTGTCGGGGCCGAGACCGCGACGGGCAGTCATGGCGCTCTGCAGTTCAAATACACGTTCGGCACGACCGGAAAGCGAGTCAAGCAGAGTATGCTTTTCTTTCAGAGACATAATAACACTCCAATTAAACACCTATCACCGGATGCCGACAATGCGGAACCCGGTGAAGGTCAAAAGAAAAACGGCAGGACACGCTCTTCCGATCTGAAAACGGTTCGAAAGAGCTGCTCTTGGAGATGCTCTGAAAAAACATTTCCGAAGAGTAAGCCGCAATATACTGGCCGCACGGCCAGATTTGAGGATACGTGTACGGCTTAGTGACCCTTGGCGGCACGCTTGGAGGCCTTCAGAGGGTTGACCTTGGCCTTGGCAGCGACTTCCACCTTGATGTGGCTGGCGAAGTTGCACTTGCCGGAAGTCCACTTCTTGGCAGGGATGGGGTAGCTCGCGCAGAACTGCTGGCCTTCAAATTCGCAGATGCGATCGCAGCCGTTGCACTTTTCAACGATGGGCTGAACAGGAATGCCGTTCACTTCAACACCGGCTTCGGTCTT
The DNA here is from genome assembly GCF_944324575.1 of uncultured Mailhella sp. Classification (GTDB taxonomy): domain Bacteria; phylum Desulfobacterota; class Desulfovibrionia; order Desulfovibrionales; family Desulfovibrionaceae; genus Mailhella. Next base: position 12,405 of record NZ_CALUWV010000043.1, read on the forward strand.
GACGGCGTTCTGAAGAACTTTGCTCATAGGAATCCTCCAAGTCATTCCCCGTCGATGGCGGGGCTGGTTAGCACAATAGGAACTCGAATAATTGTCCTGTAATTGCCTTTCTGTCAAGTCCCAATTGTCTGACCAGCAAAAAACAGGCAAACTTGCCAGGTTGCCGTCATCCATAGTATGTTGGTCCGACATCAAAAAGGAGTATGTCCATGCCTCGTTTCCGTTCCCTGAAAAGCGCCCTGCGCACCTGGTTCCGCGACGAAAGGTGGTCGAAACAGCAGCCTCTTCCCGCTGAATGCGAAGAGGCTGCTCCCCTGTCGCTGGCCAACGCGCTTTTTGCCTGCCTCACGGAAGGCGGAACCATGGCCGAACGCGCGGCCTTCGCCATGGGCGGCGTCATGGCAAAAGTGTACGCCGACTCTCCCGAGGATGCCAAAAACATCGTGCGCCGCTTCATGTGGCACATGAACGAAGAATCCGGCAACATAGGCTGGGGAATTCCCGAAGCCTTCGGTGAAACGCTTGCACAGTGCCCTCCTCTGGCAGACACCTTCCGCCGCGTGCTTCTGCACTACATCTACGATGCCCCGGAAGAAAAAAGCACCGGATTCTGCGACCACGCCCCTCTGCGCATTTCCTGCTATCAGGCCATTGAGCGTCTGCTGGCGGCAAGGCCCGACTTCGTGAATGAGGCCATGCCTCTGCTCCGTCTTTCCGCACAGAACGAAACTGACGACGCCTGCAGAGAGGCAGCTCTGAAGCTTGTACGCAAATATATGCTCACGGCGCTGTAAGAAGCCTCGTCGAGAATGACGGCCCGCCAGAAAAAGCTGTCGACCTTTTGCTCCGCAAGATAGATAACGGTTCAATGGGACAGACTCTCTGGCGAGGATACGTCCGTGCTGCTGACTTTTCTTTCTGTACAGCCGGATAAAAGATTCTGTCCTTATTAAAAGCAGAAAAAGGCGCGAAGCTTACGCCTCGCGCCTTTTTCTGCAAATCTGATTCAAGGACTACAGGATGAGTCCGGAACCACCGTTCTGCGAAGGATTGGGATTCAGTCCGCCGGAAGAGAGAGACAGATTGGAACAGGCTTCCAGATACTTGTCCTGCACTTCCTGAGGAGTGTGAGAATATTCGAAGAGGAAATGCTTGCCGTCTATGCGGCCGTTGAACTCCTGGTCAAAGGGATAGCCATAGGGCAACATCATGAGCTGAACGCCCTGCTGGGTAGGAACAGTCTGCATGATGGCGACGTCGGTCAGCGCGTTGGCTTCGGCATCGAACTTGCCGATGATGAGCTCACCGGTCACGATTTTTACAAGACGGATATCATAGGCCATGATAAGACTCCTTGAATGTTGTGATAGATAAGTAGGAAGTCCCGGCCCGCTTGTCAAGTCGGAACAACCTATTGCCAATTGCACGATGAGAGCATATTTCTTTCTTCATGAGGAGTTTATGAGATGCACAGGACTGCTTTTTCCCCTGATGCTCTGAAGCGCCTTTCGGAACTTGAAGGGCGCCTCCAGTATCGCTTTCACGACATATCACTGCTGGCCACGGCGCTGACCCACAGCTCGTGGGCCAACGAACACAATACTGCGCACAACGAACGGCTGGAATTTCTGGGCGACGCCGTGCTTGAAGTCAATGTTTCCCATGAAATCTATAATCGCTTCCCGCAGGAAAGAGAAGGCGGCATGACGCGCCTGCGTTCCCGGCTCGTCAGCGAAGGCAAGCTCGCCGAACTGGCCCGCAGCCTTCATCTCGGTGAAATGCTGTTCATGGGACGCGGCGAGGAAGCCCAGGGAGGACGGGAACGCCCGGCGCTCATTGCCGACGCCATGGAAGCCGTGCTCGGAGCCGTCTACCTCGATGGCGGCCACGAGGAGGCCTCTGCCCTCATTCACCGTCTTTACGCCGACCGATGGCCCGAACCGGGCACTGACCGCAAGAGCAAGGACTACAAGACCAGACTTCAGGAAGCCACGCAGTCGCTGCTTCACTCTCTGCCCGTCTACATGCCTCTGTCCAGCAGCGGACCGGAACATGCCAAGACCTTCCGCGTGCAGCTTGAACTGTCCGACGGCCGCAGTTTCATTGCGGAAGGCGGCAGTCTGAAACGCGCCGAGCAGGAAGCGGCCCGTCTGGCCCTCGAAGCCCTGGGCGTCAAGGAATAGCCGGATCTCCCGACTGATTCCCCGCTTGCGTTTTTCTCACCTTTAGCCTAATCTGGATTTGTTCGATTCCCTCAGGGTGTCTTGTATGGATACAAGGTCGACCTTGGCTCACATTGGTCTCGATATCGGCTCCACCACCGTGAAGCTCGTTGTCCTGGACCCGTCTACTCGTGTGCTCTATGCACGTTACCAGCGCCACTTGTCCGACGTTCGGGCAACGGTGGCCCAGCTTTTCCGCGAAGCGCTTGCCGACGGCGGGCTCTCCGGTTATACCTTCACGCTGGCAGCTACAGGTTCCGGCGCCATTTCCCTCACGGAAGAACTCGGCATTCCCTTCGTTCAGGAAGTCATCGCCTCCTCTGAAAGCATACGCAGACGCATCCCTGATGTGGACGTCACCATTGAGCTCGGCGGTGAAGATGCAAAAATCACCTTTTTCACCGGCGGCGTGGAACAGCGCATGAATGAAACATGCGCAGGAGGTACGGGCGCGTTCATTGATCAGATGGCCGCCTTCCTCAACACCGACGCTGCAGGCCTGAACGAACTCGCCTCCCGTTACCGCACCATCTATCCCATAGCCTCGCGCTGCGGCGTTTTTGCAAAAACCGACATTCTGCCGCTGCTTAACGAGGGCTGCGCCAGGGAGGACATTGCCGCCTCCATTTTCCAGGCCGTCGTGGAGCAGGCCGTAAGCGGTCTTGCCTGCGGACGCGCCATCACCGGCAAGGTGGCTTTTCTCGGCGGACCTCTGGCCTTTCTCAGCAGCCTGCGTCAGCGTTTTGTGGAAACTCTGGCGCTTTCGGAAGAAAACGCCATTTTCCCTCAATATGCGGAATATTTCGTTGCCATGGGTACGGCCATGTATTCCGTTTCTCAGCAGGAGCTTCCCCGCAACGAGCAGCAGGTTGGAGAACATGCATGGACAGCCGAAGAGCTGTCGGCTCTTGCTGACAAACTGACCAGCGGCACCCACAAACCCGACGTAGTCTCCCTTCCGCCTCTCTTCCACGACGAAGAAGAGCTGCGGTCATTCCGCGAAAGACACAAATCCCACAGCGCATCATGGATGGACATTGCCGATCTTGGCGGTACGAAGGAAGATCCTGCGCCCGTGTATCTCGGCATCGACGCAGGTTCGACCACCATCAAGTCCGTGCTTGTGGACGAAAAAGGGAGCATTCTGCATCAGTCCTATGCGCCCAGCCAGGGCAAGCCGCTTGAAGCCGCCGTGCAGATTTTGAAGGATATCTACGCCGTTCTGCCCGAGACCGCGCGCATCGCCGCGGCAGGCGTAACCGGATACGGCGGCGGGCTTCTGCGCGCGGGACTTCATGCCGACGTGGACGAAGTGGAAACGCTGGCCCACTGCAAGGCTGCGCAGTTCTTCCTTCCCGACGTGACCTTCGTGCTGGACATCGGAGGGCAGGACATCAAGTGCCTTCATGTAAAGGACGGCATGGTGGACCGCATACAGCTCAACGAAGCCTGCTCCGCCGGCTGCGGCTCCTTCATCGAAACCTTTGCCATGTCTCTCGGCATGGATCTTCCGACCTTTGTAGACGAGGCGCTTCATGCGCAGAATCCCGTGGACCTCGGCACGCGCTGCACGGTGTTCATGAATTCACGCGTCAAACAGGCACAGAAGGAAGGCCGATCCGTGGGCGACATTGCGGCCGGTCTCTCCTATTCCGTGGTGAAAAACGCGCTCTACAAGGTCATCAAGATCTCGAGTCCCGAAGAACTCGGCGAACATGTCATCGCCCAGGGCGGTTCCTTCAAAAATGACGCGCTGCTCCGCGCCCTTGAGCTCAGCCTCGGCCGCGAAGTCCTCAGACTGGACATTGCCGGTCTCATGGGCGCCTTCGGCGCGGCGCTCATTGCAAAGGAAAACCAGTCTCCCGCAGGTTCCACGCTTCTTTCCCGGGAAGAAGTTGCCGCATTCCATGCCGAAAGAAACGTCACACGCTGCAAGGGCTGTTCCAACCACTGCCTGCTCACCGTGAACCGCTTTTCCGACGGCTCCCGTTTCGTTTCCGGCAACCGTTGCGAGCGAGGTGCAGGCAAGAGCGCCTCGGATGAAAGCCTGCCCAACCTCTTCGACTACAAGTACAAGAGACTGTTCGGCCACTATGTCCCGCTGCCCCCGGACAAGGCTCCGCGCGGAAGCATAGGCATTCCCCGCGTACTGAACATGTACGAAGACTACCCTCTGTGGTTCACGCTGTTCACCAAGCTGGGCTTCCAGGTGGTACTCTCGTCGGCATCTTCCAAAAAGATGTATGCCCACGGCATGTCCACCATTCCCTCGCAGACGGTATGCTATCCGGCCAAGCTCAGCCACGGCCACATCATGGATCTCATTCAGAAGGGCGTGAACCGCATCTTCTATCCCTGCATTGCCTTTGAACGCAAGGAATTCCTTACGCAGGACAACCACTACAACTGTCCTGTGGTAGGCGGATACCCGGAACTTCTGAAGAACAATGTGGAAAAACTGCGGGAAAAGGGTGTGGACCTCATTTGTCCCTTCCTGCCTGTGGAGCTGGACGGCCTGCTCAACATGCTCCTTCAGCTCGACCTTTTCCGCAGCATTCCCCGCGCTGAAATACAGGAAGCCCTGGAAGACGCCTTCAGGGAAAAGAAAAAGTTCAAGGATGACTTGAAGAAAAAGGGACAGGAGGTGCTCGACTTTCTCAAGAGAACCGGCAAGATGGGCATTATTCTCGCAGGTCATCCCTATCATGTCGATCCTGAGGTGCATCACGGCATTCCCGAGCTCATCACAGCCTCTGGTCTCGCCGTGCTCACGGAAGATTCGGTGGCACATCTCATGCCTGACCCCGGCAAGCTTCGCGTGGTCGACCAGTGGACGTTCCATGCGAGACTCTACCGCGCGGCGGCCTATGCGGCCCAGTCGGATCAGGTGTCTCTCGTGCAGCTCGTGTCCTTCGGCTGCGGCCTCGACGCCGTCACGGCCGATCAGGTGGAGGAAATCCTTGCCGCATCCGGCAGGCTCTACACGCAGATAAAAATTGACGAAGGAGCCAACCTCGGCGCCGCCCGCATCCGCGTGCGCTCGCTGCTGGCAACCATGAAGGAACGCAGAAACAACCGGGCTCAGAATGCCCTTCCGGAATTCGCCACGCTGCTGCCCATGGCTCCCGAGGAAGACGAAAGCTGGACTCCTCCGGACTTTACGGAAGAGATGCGGGAAACCCACACCATACTCATTCCGCAGATGTCCCCCATCCACTTCCAGTTCCTGCCCTCCATGCTCCATGCCTGCGGCTACAAGGCGGAACTTCTGCAGTCCGTATCCCGGGAAGCCGTTGAGGAAGGCCTGAGGCATGTGAACAATGATGCCTGCTATCCGGCCATCACCGTCATCGGACAACTTCTCCATGCCATCCGAAGCGGAAAATACGACAGAAAGCGCATCGCTCTCATCATTTCCCAGACAGGCGGCGGCTGTCGCGCCACGAACTACATAGGTTTTCTCTACAAGGCGCTCAGGGAATGCGGACTGACCGACATTCCGGTGATCTCGTTCAATCTTTCCGGACTCGGCCGCAATCCCGGCTTCCGCATCACGGGACGCATGCTGCTGCGCGGCGTACAGGCGCTTTTGTGCGGCGACACGCTCATGAGGCTTCTCTACCGCACACGCCCATATGAAAGCCGTAAGGGCAGTGCCGAGGAACTGGCCGAACACTGGGCGGCCATTCTCGACACCGACATCAGAGAAGGCGCGCTCCGGCGCACCTACCGGCACCTCGGCGAAGTGGTGAAAGCCTTCGATGCCCTTCCGCTGAAGGACGAGCCCCGGAGGCCCAGAGTCGGACTTGTGGGCGAGATTCTTTTAAAGTATCATCCCGACGCCAACAACAACGCAGTCGAAGTCGTTGAAGCCGAGGGCGGTGAAGCCGTCATGCCCGATTTCACCGATTTTATTCTGTACGGATTGTACGATGAAGTGTATCGTTGGCAGCACCACAACGGCAGCATGGGACGCGCAACGGTGAGCAATCTCCTTCTGCGTACCCTTCTGACGCTGCGGCTGCCTGTACGGTACGTGCTGGCGCGAAGCAGGAGATTTTCTCCCCCGCTTCCGTTCCGCAAGCTGCGCGAACAGGTCAACGGCGTCGTTTCTCTCGGACAGCAGACCGGCGAAGGCTGGCTGCTCACGGCTGAAATGATGGAACTGCTCCACGGCCGCATCCGCAACATACTCTGCATGCAGCCCTTCGGCTGTCTGCCCAACCACATCACCGGCAAGGGCGTCATCAAGGAGCTCAAGCGCCGCTTCCCCGAAGCCAACATCGCCGCCGTGGACTACGACCCCGGCGCGAGTGAAGTGAACCAGATAAACCGGATAAAACTCATGATGGCCGTGGCCAGGCAGAAATGTGCCGGAGGTCACCCGTCAGCATAGGATCTCATGATACAAAGCTCTCTGCCTGAACTTCTGGCTCCCGCCGGCGACATGTCCTGCTTCCTCGCAGGCATGGCCGCCGGCGCGGACGCCACCTACCTCGGACTCAAGAACTTCTCCGCCCGCGCGGGCGCGGAAAACTTCAGCACCACCGAACTCGCGCGCATGGTGGATCTGGCCAACAAAAACGGCCGCAAGATTTATGTGGCCTTCAACTCCCTCATCAAGGGAAGCGACATCCTTTCCGCCGGCAGGCTCATCAAGCGCCTCCAGCGGGATGCCCAGCCCCACGGCCTCATCATTCAGGACATAGGCCTCATCGACGTGGCGCGGCAGGCCGGTTTTGAAGGCGAACTGCACCTTTCCACCCTCGCCAACATCTCCCACCCCCGCGATCTTGAGGCCGTGCAGAAGCTCGGCGTGCAGCGCGTGGTGCTGCCCCGCGAGCTTTCCATCGACGAAATCCGGCAGATGGACGAGGAAGCCCCCGAAGGCATGGACTTTGAAATGTTCATCCACGGGGCGCTGTGCTGGTGCGTGTCCGGCCGCTGCTACTGGTCGAGCTATCTCGGCGGCAAGAGCGGTCTGCGCGGCCGCTGCGTGCAGCCCTGCCGCCGCATCTACAAGCAGAAAGGCCGCGAAGGCCGTTTCTTCTCCTGTCAGGACCTTTCGCTGGACGTGCTGGTCAAGACTCTGGCGGAAATTCCCCATGTCCGCAGTCTCAAGATCGAAGGCCGCAAGAAGGGCCCCCACTATGTGTATCATGTGGTGGCGGCCTACCGCATGCTGCTCGACGCGCTGGGCACTCCCGACTGGCCCCATGCCAAGAAGGACGCCGAAGCCCTTCTGGAAATGGCGCTGGGCCGTCCCGTCACCCGCGCCCGCTTCCTGCCGCAGAAGGACGCCCGCGTCTCCACGCCCGACGAACCCACAAGTTCCGGCATGCTCATGGGAAAGATACAGTTTGAAAAGACAAACGGCGTGCCTTCTCTGCCCTTCATCAAGCCCCGGCTGGAACTTCTGCCCAAGGACCTGCTCCGCATAGGCTATGAAGACGAACCCTGGCACGACACCGTTCCGGTGACGCGGCGCACGCCCAAGGCCGGAACCTGCACCCTGCGCCTTGCCCGCCACAAAATGCCCAGGTCCGGCGTTCCCGTCTTCCTCATCGACCGCAGGGACTGGGAAAAGAAGCTGGAGGCGTGCCGCAAGGTGGAAAGCCCCCTTGTGGAATGGACGCCGCACCTGCCCCGCCCCGTCCGCGCGCGCCGTCAGCAGGATTATCTGGTGCGTTCCAGCCTTCCGCAGGGCCGCGAAACGCGTTCCTCCCGCTCCGTCATGACGGCGCTGTGGATGTCCGCAAACACCGTGCGCGCCGTCTCGCGCACCGTCATGCCGCGCATTTCCTGGTGGCTGCCCCCCGTCATCTGG
>NZ_CALUWV010000044.1 GCF_944324575.1 uncultured Mailhella sp.
TGTGCACACACGTTCTTTTCGGCCATTTGTCTCGCTGCCATTGTCATCTTTTATATTTAATGAGTCCTGAACCTAGGTGTTTGTTAGAAGTTTCAGCCTTGTCATTCGTCGTATTTTGCTCGGCACTGTGCCGATACGCTGCGGCTTGACGAACAGCGCAGGGAACCATGGTATGTCATAGAGTAGAAAGTCCATGGGCATTTGAATCAGAATGATGTGGAAGAGAGACGCTCTGCAGAGTGATACATTTTTGAAAGACAAACAGGTTCTATTGATCTTGCAGACCGCAGGTTGTCGCCGGCGGCGATTGTTTTATTTAACATATTTTAATTATTTATAATTTTTATAATACCCCGAGGAGTCCGACTTTTCCTGCATGACGTCTGCGGGAGCGCCCGGCCCGATCAGGCCGCGTCATTCGGTATTTTTCAAACAATCTGCCTCTTAACCAATATGTCAGATAAGCAGTGTTTCTTAAATTCATAAATGTGTCGACATTAGGGGAATTTTTACATGAAAAAATATAAAATATAATAAAAACAAAAAGTTATAATAAATGGCACGGTTCTTGCTTGAGAAGAAGGTGTTTCAATCACTTCTAACAGGAAAGGACATTGCCATATGAACGGTCTCTCGTTTTTCAAGCACTCTCTGCTTTGTCTTTGTACCGGTCTGCTGGTCGTGACCGGAGGAGAATTTTCTTCGGCCTACGCCAAGGAGACGGTCAAGGTAGGCTTTGTAGGTCCTCTTACCGGCGGCCTCAGTTCTCTCGGCATGGGAGGAAGAAACTCGGCTGATCTCGCCGTGCAGGAAAGAAACGCGGATCCCAACAGCAAGTATCACTATGAACTTGTGGTGCTGGATGACGAAGGCAAACCCAACGTGGGCGTACAGGTTGTGACAAAGTTGGCCTCGGACCGCAAGGTCGCCGGCGTTGTGGCGCATTACGTTTCTGCCGTGGCGCTGAGCACTGTGGACATTTTCCATCGTTTCGGCATGCCGGCCATCATCTGGGGAGCCGTGCATCCCGACATTACCTACGGAAACAACTATAAGGAAATCTTCCGTATTCCCGGAACGATGATCAACCAGAACGAAGTAGCCGCCAAGTTCATGACCGGTCTCGGCTACAAGAAGTTCGCCATCATCCACGATACGACCGACTACGGCAAGGGACACGCTTCCTACTTCAGCAAGTTCGTGAAGGAAAACGGCGGGGAAATCGTGGGCGAGTTCGGTGTGACTTCCAATCAGCAGGACTTCACTGCAGAGCTGACCAAGATCAAGGCTCTTGATCCTCAGGTTCTGTATTTCGCCAGCCTGGTTCCCACGGGTGTGCGCGTCCGTGCTCAGATGGTCAAACTCGGCATGACCGACATTCAGTTCCAGGGGGTTTCCGGCATCAAGTCCGACGCCTTCATTCACGGTGTGGGCGATGAGGCCGCGGAAGGCTGCATGAGCTTCATTGAAGGTTCTCCTCTGGAAAAGCTTCCCGGTGGTGCGGCGTTCACGGCCAGCTACAAGAAGCACGGCTACGAACAGGATGCCGAAGCCTACGGTCCCTTTGCCTATGCCGCCATGGTGCAGCTGCTTGATGCCATTGAGGCCGAAGGGCCCAATCATAAGAAGATCATCAGCTACCTGCAGAACATCAAGTCTGCCGATACTCTGGTCGGCAAGGTGACGTATGACGATCACGGCCAGAACATCGAACCTGCCGTGAGCAAGTACATCGTTCAGGACGGACAGTGGATCTTCTGGGAAGACAGCAAGTACTGTTCTGGAGAACGTGCCTTGAAAAAGCTCAACAAATAGTTTCAAGGGCCGGCCTGATGGCGGATGCCTCCGGCCGGCCTGATGCAATGCTTCATTAAAAGGATATGGTTTTATGGATGGCGTTCTGCTGGCGCAGTTCATCATGAACGGACTCATGCTCGGCATGATGTACGCTCTGGTGGCTGTCGGCTTTACACTGTTTTTCGGCGTATTGGACATTATTGTTTTTTCTCATGGCGATACGGTCATGGTCGGTGCGTTTGCCGGTCTGGGAACGTACGTCTGGCTGCAGTCCGTGTATCCTGACATAGATACCGTATGGGTTTGTCTGTGGGTGGTTCTGGCCAGTCTGCTTGCCGTATGCCTTCTGGGCGTGGTTCTTGCCCGCGGGCTTATCATGCGTCTTCGTTCCTCGCCGCCCCTGAATACGCTGCTTGCCACCATGATGCTGGGCACCGTACTGCGCGAAGCCATACGTCTGTTTTACCCTGACGGCTCCAATCCTCAGCCGTTTCCCAAACTTCTGCCCGATACATCCTGGGTGCTGGGCGGCGTGACCGTACGACTCGACAGTGTGCTTCTGTTTGTCGGCGGACTGCTGCTCATCGGTGGTATTCATCTGCTCATCAACAAGACGAAGCTCGGCATGGCTGTTCGTGCCGTAGCGCAGGATTCCGAGGCCGCTCAGCTCATGGGCGTGAATTTCTCCTTTATTGTGCTGCTTACCTTTGCGCTCGGTTCTGGAGTGGCCGCGTTTGCCGGACTCATGAACGGCATCTATTACAATGAAATCAACTTCAGCATGGGCGTGCTTCTTGGAGCCATCGGCTTCAGTGCGGCAGTCATCGGAGGTCTCGGCAATATCTACGGCGCCATCATCGGCGGTTTTGTGTTCGCCTTTCTCCAGACCATAGGTGCTGTGGCACTGCCGTTCTCCAGCGCCTATAAGGACGTGTTCGCGTTTGCCGTCGTCATTGTGCTCATGGCAATACGCCCCACCGGTTTTCTGGCGGAACGTTCAAGTCAGAGGGTATGAATATGGATCGCTCAAGAGAAATCTTCGTCTGCCTGCTTTCCGCCATGGCACTGCTGGTGTTTTCCGTGGTGTTTCTGCTGGCGGAAGATGAAACCGTCATCGGCTCCTACATGGTAGGGGGCGCCGTTCTTCTGTGGATCATGGTGCGCATGGGCGTGTATGAAAAGGTTATCACCGCCGTGTCTCATCACGAACGGCTGTGGGCCAGTCTGGTCTTCATTGCCGCGCTTATTCTGCTGTTTTTCTTCCGTGACAATCATTATTGTCTCTTCCTCGTAGGAACCATTTTCTGCTACACCATTGCCGTTCTCGGTCTGAACGTTCAGCTGGGCTATACGGGCGTCATCAACTTCAGTGCCGCATCCTTTTTTGGTGTGGGCGGCTACACTGCGGGCATGCTGCTCAATCAGGGGCTGGTGCCGCCTTTTGCCGCGTTCATTCTCGGTGGCGTCATGGCCGGTCTTGTGGGATGCGTGCTTCTGCTTCCTGTGCTGAGGACGTCCGGTCACTATTCCGCGCTGGTGACCATGGCCTTTGCGCTTCTTTTCAATGTGTTTCTGGAAGTCAACGAAAGCTTCGGCGGCCCGCAGGGTATTGCCGTTCCTTCGTTTTCCCTGTTCGGGGTGGATTTCGGCAGCGATGTGGAATGGGGCTCGATCACCGGTTCGTTCTATCTGCGCTATGATCTTTTCATTCTGGTGTTCCTGGCGATTGTGTTCATCATGGTCCGCCGTGTGGAGCGGTCCTGGATGGGGCTTGCCATGGATGCCGTGCGTCTTGATGAAACGGCATCGGCCTGTTTCGGCATCAACATCGTACGCTGGAAGGTGACGGCCTTTACCATGGGCAACGTGCTCATGGGCATGGCCGGGGCCCTCTATGCCATGATGCTTGCCTACATCAGCCCGGCAAACTTCACGTTTTCCGATTCGCTCCTGTTTCTTTCCATTCTTCTGCTCGGCGGCATGGGCAACTGCTGGGGCGTCCTTCTGGCGACGTCCATCATGGTTGTTCTGCCTGAGAAGCTTCAGTTCATTCAGGAATACCGCTACCTCTTGTATTCCCTGCTTGTTCTGCTCATGATCGTGTACCGGCCCATGGGTCTTCTGCCCCGCAGAACACGCGTTGTTACTTCGGAGGATGTGGCATGAGTCTGCTTTCGTGTACCGGTCTTACCATGCGTTTCGGCGGTCTTGCTGCCCTCAACAAGCTTGACGTGCATGTGGAGGAAGGCGATGTGATAGGTCTCGTCGGCCCGAACGGTTCCGGCAAGACTACGTTTTTCAACGTTCTCACGGGTATTTATACGCCCAGCGAGGGCCGCATTGTTTTTGACGGGCAGGATATTACCGCCAAGACTCCTCAGGAAATCTGCCGGGCGGGCATAGCTCGTACGTTCCAGCGTTCGCGGCTGTGCCTTGAGCTCACGGTGTTCGACAATGTCATGATGGGCAACAGCAAGAACCTCAATCTGGGGTTCTGGCACAACGTCATCCGCAGGAAGGCGTTCTTTCAGGAATGCCGGGACGATGAGGCGCGCATACGCCTGATGCTGAAGGCCCTGAACCCCACGCTTGCCGACAAGATCAGAAAGCCCGTGGGAGAGCTGAGCATGATCGACCGTCGCCGTGTGGAAATTTGCCGCGCTCTTACGGGGCGTCCCAGACTGCTGCTCCTGGACGAACCCTCGGCAGGCATGACGCAGGATGAAACCAGGCAGCTTATGGATGAACTTGTAGCCATGGAATTTGAAGGCAACAGGCCGTCCATCATCCTCATTGAGCACGAGATGAGCGTCATCAAGAGAATTTCCACCCGTTGCATCGTGCTGAACTTCGGCCGCAAGCTCTGCGAGGGAAGCTATGATGAGGTAACGTCCAACCCTGTGGTGCAGCAGGCCTATCTGGGAACGGAGGTAGTGTAGATGGCTGTTGCTTTTTCCCCTCTCAGAATAGAAAATCTTTATGTGGCCTACGGAAAGGCCGACGTCATCTGCGGCGTGAACATGGAAATCTGTGCAGGTCGCATAACCGGACTTCTGGGTTCCAACGGTGCGGGCAAGACCACGCTTCTGCGGGCAGTGCTCGGACTTACGCCGCCGAGAAAGGGCAGCGTGGTGTTCAACGGCATGGAGATTTCCGGGCTGCCGCCTCACAAAATAGCGGCACGCGGCATCAGCTGCATTCCCGAAGGCCGGCGCATCTTTTCCAAAATGACCGTGGAGGAAAACCTTCTCATGGGGGCCTACATGGAAAAGGACAGGGACAAGATTCGTCAGCGTCTGGAGCGGGTGTACCGCATTTTCCCCCGTCTTCTCGAACGTCGTGAGCAGTTTGCGGGCACCATGTCCGGCGGCGAGCAGGCCATGGTGTCCATCGGGCGCGGTCTCATGAATGAACCCAAGCTGCTTGTTATCGATGAACCTTCCCTGGGTTTGTCTCCCGCGCTGGTCAATGACAACTTTCGCGTCATTCGGCAGATTTGCGAAGACGGCATAGCCGTATTTCTGGTGGAGCAGAACGTAAGGCAGACGCTGGCCATAGCCCATTACGGCTATGTGCTCGCCCAGGGCCGCGTGGTAGCCGAGGGAACGGCGGAAGAGCTGAAACAGAGTGAAGAAGTGAAGAAGGCATATTTCGGATGAGCGGCATGAATGATTTCAGCGGAACGGGCCTGGCCCGGTGGATGGTTGGCTGCGACACCGTAACGAGCGGCAGCAATGAGTCCGCGCTGCTTGAGCAGGTGGCGGAATGGCTGAAGCAGGCGGGGTTCACCGTCTGCCTCGACAGATACGACGACGGCGATCCCGGCAAGTGCAGCCTGTCTGCGCACCTTCATCCCGAGTGCAGCGGCGGCGCCCTTTGTCTGGCCGGTCATGTGGATACGGTGCCTCTTGGAACCAAACCGTGGAAGCATGATCCCTTTTCCGGGGAGATCATCGACGGCTGCCTGTACGGCCGCGGTTCCTGTGACATGAAAAGCGGTGCCGCCGTCATGCTGGCTGCGGCGCTTGCCATGGCTCCACGTATCCATGACCGGGATCTGGTTCTCCATCTTTACGGCGGAGAGGAACGGGGCTGTCTCGGCTCGTTCCACATGCCGGAAGAGGAGTTTCGGAACATTGCGGCCGTTGTTGTAGGAGAACCTACCGGGGCGCGTCCTCTTGCAGGACACAAGGGAGCCCTGTGGCTGCGCCTGTCCACGTCCGGCCGTACGTCTCATGCCTCCATGCCCGAGGAAGGCGACAGCGCGCTTGCAAAACTGCTTCCGGCCGCGACGCGTCTTCTTGATTTCGAGGCCGTGGGAACGCATCCCTTCATGGGTCATGGCACGTCGGTGCTGTCCACGCTGCATTCGGGACTCAACAGCAATTCCGTTCCTGATTCGGCCGTGCTGACCATGGATATCCGGTCGGTGCCCGGCATGGACCATGAGAAGATGCGCGAACAGATACGGGAAATCTGCGGAGACGGCATAGCCATGGAAACCACGCTGGATATTCCGCCGGTGTGGACCGACCCGGAACATCCGTGGCTGAAGAGCGTGTATGCTCTGTATGAAAAGCTTTCCGGCAAGCCTGCGCAGGTGGCTACCGTGCAGTTCTTTACCGATGCCGCAGCGCTTCGGACCAGACTGCCCGAAGTGCCCGTGGTGATCTTCGGCCCCGGCGACAGTTCCATGGCCCATCAGGTGGACGAGGCCTGCCCGGTTTCTCAGATAGAGTTCATGGAAAGCGTGTGTCGGGAACTTATAACAGACTGGTATTCTCTCTGATGACGGAGGCTTTCTCACGCTTGTGAGAGAAGAAAAGGCCGTTCTGATGCAAAAGCATCGGGCGGTCTTTTTTTTGCCTGTTGTTGCATCATCCGGAAAATTTTTCCGGCTGCGGTGCCGACTGCGTTTTTTCGATCTGGCCTTTGCGCTTTGCTCCGTTATACCTGCGTTTTCTGCCAGGGGCTTTTGTCTTTGCAGAAATTATGAGAGGGAGCCTGCCGAAGAAGATTGCCGGGAACCGGCTGGAACATGAAAAGCTTTCGTGTTCACGCCTTCCAGCTTCAGAAGGCGGATTTTTTTGTCGAGGCCTCCGGCATACCCTGTGAGACTGCCGTTTGTTCCCACAACCCGGTGACAGGGAATGATGATGGAAATGGGATTGTGTCCTACGGCTCCGCCTACGGCCTGAGCGGACATGCTTTTTTTATGGAAGGCGCTGGCGGCAAGCGCGGCGAGCGCCTTGTATGTGACGGTTTCGCCGTAGGGAATGCGGCAGAGTTCCTGCCAGATGAACTGCCGGAACGCACTTCCCGCAGGGGCGAGAGGCAGTTCGGAAGGTGATGGACGCTCGCCGGAAAAATACCGATCAAGCCAGAGACTGGCCTGAGCAAGAACGGGCAGCTCGTTGCAGGGGACGGGGGGAGTAGTCGTGAGCGATCGTGGAAAGTACTTTTGTCCCTCAATCCAGAGACCGACAATCTGGCTGCCGTCGCTGGCAAGAGTAAGCTGTCCGAGCGGCGAGGGGAGTCGGGAGGCGTAGAACATGGTTTTTTCCTGTAAGGACGAGATGAGGCGATTGTGCCTCAGGCATGGGAAAAAAGCCAGCTTGACGTTCGTCGTTTGCATAAAACAAAAAAGTATTAAAGGCGCTTGCCGTGAAATTTTATGGCTGAGAGTGTGAAGAAAAATAAAATCAGTATATTATTTACAGTGATATAATATTTTTTTATGTTTGTTTTTAATTAAAAATAAATCAGAAAAAATGCTTTTTATAAATTATGTTATAAAGGTATTATTTGTTTTTAAAAAAGGTAATATTGCATGGATATCATGAATGTTATCAGTGAATAAATAGAGTAAATAAGGTGTTATGAAGAAGAAAAAATGAATGTTTATGATTATTTTTACAAAAATGTAATATCAATAACAAAAAAATATCAGTACAGTACAAACCTTTTCAAAAATGTCATTTTTCTTGACTTTCCGGGCCAATTTTTTATCTTTCAGAAAAATCAACGACATCTTCATTTCGGAGTCTTTTTTATGTCCAAGATCAGAATCGGCATTGTGGGCTACGGCAACCTCGGCCGTGGCGTTGAACTGGCCGTGGCTGCCAATCCCGACCAGGAACTGGCGGCAGTGTTCACTCGTCGTGATCCTTCCACGCTCAAGATTCTTACCGAAGGCGTGCCGGTGTGCCGTCTCGCCGATGTGGCCGACTGGAAGGGCCGCATAGACGTCATGATTCTCTGCGGCGGCAGTGCGACCGATCTGCCCGAGCAGACTCCGGCTCTCGCCGCCATGTTCAACGTGGTGGACAGCTTTGACACCCATGCTCATATTCCCGCACATTTTGCCGCCGTCGATGAGGCCGCCCGCAAGGCCGGAACCATAGGCATCATTTCCGTCGGCTGGGACCCCGGAATGTTCTCCCTGAACCGCCTGTACGCCAACTGCATTCTGCCCGACGGGCATGACTATACCTTCTGGGGCCGCGGCGTGAGCCAGGGCCACTCCGACGCCATTCGCCGCATCAAGGGCGTGCTTGATGCCCGTCAGTACACCGTTCCCGTTCCTGCGGCCATGGATGCTGTGCGCAGCGGCAGCAACCCCGAGCTTACCACCCGTCAGAAGCATACCCGCGAATGCTACGTGGTGGCTGCCGAAGGTGCGGACAAGGCCGCCATTGAGCATGAAATCAAGACCATGCCCAACTATTTCGACGAATACGACACCACGGTAACCTTCATCACGCAGGAAGAGCTTGACCGCGATCACAAGGGTATTCCTCATGGCGGTTTCGTCATCCGTACCGGCTGCACCGGTCAGAACGGAGAAACCAAGCACGTCATCGAATATTCCCTGAAGCTCGGGTCCAATCCCGAGTTTACTTCCAGCGTGCTGGCCGCCTATGCCCGTGCCGCCTGGAAGCTGTCTCAGAAGGGTGAAACCGGCGCAAGAACGGTATTCGACATTGCTCCCGCGCTGCTGTCCCCCCGTGACGGCGCGGATCTGCGCGCACATCTTCTGTAAGCTGACGCTGCTCTGACTTCAGACGCCCGGCGTTCCCGCTCATCGAGGGAATGCCGGGCGTTCTGACGTCTGAGTGCTGCCGGATGGAAAAAAGCACTTCGTACGGGCGACGCCCCGGCGTTTTGCGGCCCGTGTTTCTGAGGCGGCGGCCCTTCTTCCGACGGGGGAGAGTTTTCGGAAGGAGTACCGGGCTGACGAGAGCTGTACGGGCCGGGAGAGCGAATGCTTTCCACCGCGGCCGGTCATACTTTCCATGGGGGGCTCTGGAAAAAGAAGCGCCGTCGGTTCAACAACCGACGGCGCTTCATCGTATCTCAGGACAGACGTTCGATCAGTTCAGGCCGAAGAAGGTTTCGGCGTTTTTATGCATGATGTTTTCCACCACTTCGGGGCGAAGCTTTTCAAGATACATGGCCACGGAGCTTTCCACGTCCACGCAGGGGTAGGCGGAGCCGTAGAGAATCTTGTCGCGCAGCATGTAGTTGGCCGCTTCGATGTAGGACTGGGCTCCTGCGGCATGAAGGGCGTAGATGTCGGGCGAGAGGTATACGTTGGGGTGGCGGAATGCCAGCCAGACGGCGGCTTCAACCCAGGGCCAGCAGGCATGGCAGAGCGCCATTTTCAGCTCAGGGAAGGCCTCTGCCACGTTTCCCGCATGGATGGGCTTGCAGAACTCATCCGTGGGGCCGTGGAATCCGCCGAAGGATATGAGCAGCGGAATGTGGTTCTTTTCGCAGAATTCGTAGGTGGGAAAGAGGCTCCTGTCGTCCATCATGACACCGTGATAGCCGGGTTCCATGAAGGCCGTGACGCAGGGACCGTCGAGCACGTATTTCTGCAGCGTGTCCAGAGTCTCCCGGCTGCTGTCGGGATGGATGCCGCAGGCTCCGAGAAAACGGTCGGGATAGGTCTTGAGAAGATCCAGAAGGGCATCGTTCTCATAGCCGTTCGCATTCCTGCGGATGGAGACGACGCCGGTCATCTCGCCTGCACGGTCCATTTCCTCAAACAGCTTTTCCATGGAGGCCTCGCGCATGGAGTCGGAAAGCTTCATGCCGAAGTTCTTGTAGAAGTTCTTGAGAGCAAAGGGATTGTCCAGCTCCATGTCGAACATGTTGCCTTTGCCTGTATAGGGCTTGAACGGAGGACGCATACGGACATCAATGATTTTCATGAGAGACTCCTTGTGTTGGAGCGGGGAAATCCGTTTCGGTTAACGTGAGGGCGGGGCGCTCGTGCCGGAGAACAGGAGAAGGGGCGCCCGGGCCTGCAGGGGAAAAGACCGGGGCGCTCCGCAGGGGTCATATCAGGCCAGTCATGTACCAGAAGGGCAGCACCAGTACCCAGAACAGGATGAGGGTAATGACCATTTTGATGACGTTGTACTTCATGAAGTCCTTCATGGTCATGACGCCGAACCCGTAGAGCACCAGAAGATAGGCGTTTTCATAGGGGAAGAAGACCATGTCGTTGGCAAAGAACATGCACATGAAGGGAAGCAGGGGATAGGAGATGCCGAGCCCAGTGCCGAGCGCGGCCAGAGGGCCGGGGAACATTCCCTGCATGGCCGAAGGCGTCATGAGAATATTCATGATAATGCCGAAGATGATGCACAGGAACAGGAAGAGGGGAATGGGGCATCCGTGAAGCATGGGCGTGACGTAGGTGCTGATGGCGGGGCCTATGTTCACGGCCGCGCCCACGCCGCCTATGCTCATGCACGAGGCGATGAAGACGATGAACCCGAAGTTGACGTTGTCCAGTGATTTTTTTGTGGCCACGTCTATGCCGGGCAGGAAGAACAGCATGGGAATGATGATGAAGCCGTAATTGATGTCCAGCTTGTGCCATGGCTGGGCTATGATGTAGGCGAAAAGCAGAACGGTGAGGATTATGGCCTTCTTTTCCCTGCCGGTGAGCTTTCCGAGCTTTGCGTATTCCTCTTCGAAATACTGTGCGCCGCCCTTGAGCACCTTTGCGGGCCTGTAGAGCTTGTAGAAGATGAGCACGATGATGAACTGCATGACGATGAAGGGCAGGTTGTAGACGGTGAGCGTCCACCAGGTCATGTCGAAGTCCTTGACCACCATCTGCACGCCGCCGCCCCACAGTCCGACAGTGACGGGGCTGTAAATGAAGTTGAGGGCTGCCGTGGATACTATCTGGGCCACGATCATGATGAGTATGCCCTCATTGGTGTTCTCCAGCCTGAGAGCCTTGACCACGCCGTAGCAGAGCACGATGGTCACCATCCAGCCGTTGGTGAAGGACACGAGCATGACCACGAGTCCCGCCACCATGAGCGCCATGAGCAGCTTGAGCAGACTGCCGCGGCATTTGGTTCCTGCCCACAGGACGATGCGGTTCAGAAGTCCGCTTTCATCGAGCGCGTTGGCAAAGATCATGCCGCCCACGATCATGAACATCATGAAGTTGCCCGACCATATGCCGAGGGCGGTCTGCGTGGGCACGGTTCCGGTGATCACGTAGGCCACGGGCAAAAGCAGGCCGACCAGCATGTTGGGCAGCAGCTCGAACGCCGCAAGGAAGATGACGAAGATGGTGGAGACCAGAAATTCCCTCATGGGAACGGTAAAGGTCTCACCGGCGGGAATGCACTGTATGCCGAGGGGCAGCAGGATGGTGGCGAGCCACTTCATCCATGTAAAGACGGATGCGTTTGCCATGTGTGCTCTCCTGAATTACAGGCCCAGGAATCGGGCCGCGTTTTCGCCCATGACGAGCGGCTTTACCTCGTCGCGCAGCTGCTGGAGGTAGCCTTCCCTGGCGCCCTTGAGCGGCATGATGGGATAGGCGGAAGAGAAGATGACGCGCTCGCGCAGAAGGTAGTTGGCGGCCATGGCGTATTCGTCCATGCCCGGAGAGCGGAGCATGTAGAAGTCGGGAGCGAGGTACACGTTGCGGCGGTTCAGGGCTATCTGGCACACTTCCGAAACGTAGGGCCAGCCGCCGTGCATGAGAGCGATGTTCAGACGGGGAAAGGCCGCGGCCACGTCGTCGATGAGTTCGGGCGCGTAGTAGCGCAGGGAACGGGTCATAATGCCGCCGAAGGTGAACACCAGGGGAATGCGGTTCTCCTGGCAGTAGTCGTACAGAGGGAAGGCCCAGGCGGAGTTCACGAACCAGGGCGTCTTGTCCTGCCCGGGTTCCATGACGATGCCGGTGCATTTGCCGTTTACGACAAAGCGTTCCGTTTCGGCAATGGCGGCAGGAATGTCGTGGGCGTCTATGCCTGCAAGGCCGATGAGCCGGTCGGGATACTGCGCAATGAGCGCTTCCAGATCTTCGTTTCTGCCGTCCGTGGCCTTGCGGACGGGCACGACCAGCTTGTCGATGCCTGCCTCATCAGCCTCCTGAAGAAGCAGAGGCATGGAGTACTGACGGGCGGAGGCGGATACGGGAGCGTCCACGCGAAGCATGCTTTCGCTGTTCAGGTGATCCAGGCTTTCCGTGGTGAAAAAATTGTTCTTATAGGCGGCAAAGGGAGCGCGTACGCGAAAATCAATGACCATGAGATGTCCTCCTCGGAGGGAAGTTTTTAGAGTCCTATGATGGCCGAAACCAGAGGCAGACCGAGAACGAGCATGCAGAAAATGGCCGCCACGCAGCCGGATATTCCGGCCTTGAAGGCGCGGCGCACGCCGACCCATTCGCCGTTGGCAAAGGAAAGTGCACCCACGGTGGAGGCTGCGGGCGTGGCGTAGGCGGCGCCTGCGGCAAGAAGCATGAGAATGGAGAATCCGGCGGGATTGATGCCCGTGCTCTGTCCGAGGTTCCAGATGATGGGCACGGCGATGAGCACGATGGTGACGTTGTGGGTGAACTGCGTCATCACGTTGATGAAAATCATGAAGCCGATGAGGAAGAGGAGAATGCTGCCGTCGCTGACGAAGCTCTGGAGAATGTCGCTGAGCACGCGGCTGAGCCCCGCGCCGTCGCTGCTGAGCGCTGCGGAAACGGGCATGGATGCGGCGAGCATCCATATGACGTTCCAGTTGATGCCTGAGGAGCAGTCATGAAAGTCAAAGACCGGTTCGCCGTCCACGCGTATGAAGGAAAGCACGCCGAGTATGACCACCATGGCCACCACCATGTTGAACTTGCCGAAGAAGGCAGCGGCCGTGGAACCTGCAGGCAGCACGTTGGGCAGGAACATGACGATGAGGAAGATGACGAGGGCAGCGGCGGCGATGCCCTGCTTTCTGCCGACTCGGATCTGTGCGCTTATGGAATCAAGATATTCCGGGGTAAGGCTGGCGAGCCTGGAGATGTCGGGGCGGAAGACGAAGCGAACGATGAGGGTATAGAGCAGCAGCGTGGCGATGCTCACAGGCATGGCTATGGCAATGAGACTGAGATTGTCTATGACGGCCGTGTCGCCGGAGATGTCGGCAAGGGCGGTGATTCCCATGAGGTTCTGACCGGCCCAGGGCTTGCAGGCGAAGGAAAGCACACCCGCCATGTAGACGCCCGCCAGCAGATAGGCGGGATAGTTGTCGCCCTGCTTCATGTCGATGTCGCGGAACATGGAATAGAGTATGCCCGCAATGAGGAAGGCTGCGGGAACGCCGTCCACCAGAAAGCCGATGACGAGCGTGCCCGTGAGAACGGAGGCGGTGAACAGCCAGGGATGACCGGCAAAGATGCGACGGCTCAGGCACCATTTTGCCATGACGGTGTTGATGCCGCTCTTGTCGCAGTAGGTCGTAAAGGCAAGGACGAAAATAGTGAACAGTACTGCCGGGTTGCCGAATGCGCTGCTGATGATCCTGCCGGGATCGGCGTAGCCGGTGAAGCCGAGCGCGACGAGGCATATCATGCTTGGCCAGGCGAAGCCGATGAAGGTCCACCCGTAAAGCATGCCGAGAAAGACGCCGAGAATGTTCATGCCCATGGCGGTAATGCCTACGGGCGGAAGAAAACCGATGCCGAAGGTGAGAAGAAAGAAGATGACAATGTGCAGGATGTGCCTGAAGTCATCGTTGGAAGGCTGTTTCATGGCGTTTCTCCTGTGATGATATCGTGGAACGCAGAGGAACTCACACGCTCCTTTCATGATATCGGCATACAGGATGACGCCTCTTGTGTATAATTTCTTTTTTTTATAAGTTGGCTATAAATTTTTTTATAACCTATTCGTGCCGGAGTCTCATGCGTCTGGAACAGCTTCAATATTTCGTTCAGGTCGTGGAGTCGCACTCCTTCAACAAGGCGGCGCAGAAGCTGAACATCACGCAGCCTGCGCTGACCAATGCCATTCGCTCTCTGGAAGAGGAACTGGACGTACAGCTTCTTGTGCGCAGTCGCAGGGGGCCTGGGGGGTACGCATTTATGATGACTGCAAAAGTCTGCTTGCCGAACTGACGGCAAAGATAGCGTCGTGGAAAAGACCGGACGCCGGAGGCACGGAGCCCGTATTCGTGCCGGTGGTGGCCATACCTTCGGCCTGCAACTATTTGACCGAGCACGTATTTTCTTCCATGAAGCAGGCTCTTCCTCTGGTTGATGTGGTGCTTCATGAATCCGTGGTATACGAACTCAGCTCGTTTTTGCAGCAGGGCAGGGCGCATGTGGGGGTTACCGCCTTTTCGGAAGGGGAGGCGGACAAGCTCATGGCGCAGTACAGGGAAATGGGCTGTGTCAGCGGACCGCTCCTGGAAGACGAGTATTATGTCTTCATTTCAAGCCGTCATCCTCTGGCCTGCAAGGAGAGCCTGACCGTGCAGGACTGCTCCACGCTCAAGCTGGCCACCTATTCCAATCAGATGCTTAAAAGGAATCAGCTCTTTCAGAAAAAGATTTTTGAGGTCATCGGAATCACACAGTATGTCTATGTGAACAGCCGGGAGAACATCATGCAGATGGTGGCGCAGAACGATGCGGCGGGATGCTTTCTGCACAAGATGTCCGCCTACAGCTGGTATGTGACCAACGGGCTCATTCGAGCGCTTCCCGTCGAGGGAATGCACCTCATGCCTTCGTCGCATTATCTGATTCATCTGGAAAGCTCCGCGCTCAGTCCTGCGGAAAGACAGGTAGTGGATTTCATACGGCGGCATTACGGAGACGGCGACGGGGCTTTATCTTGACGGAATATGGACGGCAGGCCATAGTATGATTTTGAAGAAAAGTTTTTTCGGCGATCGGCCGAGAGGTGAGCATCATGGAGCACACGGAAGTCGGCGTCATCATTCTGACGTACAATGACTGGAAGAATACGCTGGAATGTCTTGCCTGCGTGCATGCCCAGAGCGGGCTGCCCCGTCGCATCGTGGTATGCGACAACGGCTCCGACAATGAGGTGGCCGACCGCATTCTGGAAGAGTGGAGCAAGCTTGCCGCAAGAAACGGACTGCCCGAACCCGTGGAGGTTTACGGCTCCGACACTTCCGCGGCACAGATGGTCCTGCTTCGCCGGGAGGAGCCGGAAAGCATAGGCGGTGCCATGAACGCGGGCATGCGTTTTCTTCTGTATGACAGAGACTGTCATGCCTTCTGGCTGCTGCGCAACGACGCAAGACCTGAATCCTTCGCATTGGCGGCGCTTTTGCGGCATCTGGACGATGACGACGCCGGAAAGCCCATAGGCATGGTAGGCTCTACGCAGCTCGTCAAGGATTCCGACGTGCTGGAATGTGCTGCGGGCGGTCGCTGGAGTCGCTGGACCGGGGATCAGATTCCTCTGGACAAGGGACTTGAACGACACGGCCTGTCCGACAGAAAGGAAATCGCGTCCCGGCTGGACTACGTTTCCGACGCTTCCTGTCTCATCACTCGGGCCATGGCCGAAGATATCGGCCTTTTTGACGAGCGCTTCGTGGGCTTTTACGAAGACGTGGAATACGGGCTTCGGGCTCGAAAGGCCGGCTATGCCCTGAACTGGGCTCCCGGGGCCATTGTGCGGCGCATGGACTGCTCTGCGGCGGGACTTACGCCTTTTTTGAGCGTGACCGACGATCCAGAGCTTGCGCCGCGTGACGACATGAACTTCATCCGGGCCCGTTTCTACCTTCTCAGACGTGCGCATCCTTTCGCACTGCCTTTCATGCTGTTTGCACTGCCGTTTTCGTGGCGGACCTTCCGTTCGCGCAAAGGCCGTTTTTTCATGGTCATGCGCGCGGCGCTGGACGGAGCCGCGGGACGCATGATGTAGGACGAGGCGAAGGGCGGAGCGGCGTCGACGTTTTTTCTCTCTGCCGTGCATGACGGTCGTGCTCAGTCTCTCTTTTTGTCGCTGAGGCTGGCAAGCAGCGGAGGAGCGGCGTCACGCACAGAAACTTTCATAAAAAAAGCCCCCGGTTGCCAAAGAGTCGGGGGCTTTGTCTGTCATGGGAGAAAAGAACGCCTATTTGCTGCCTTCCATTTCCATGCGGTACTGGGCCACGTCGTCCACGGTGGCAAGCGGCATGTTGTGGGCTCGGGCAAATTCCGCAACTTCAGGCAGTCTGGCCATGGTGCCGTTTTCCAGCGTGAGTTCGCACAGAACGCCGGCCGGGGCGAATCCGGCCATGCGGCACAGATCAACGGTCACTTCGGTGTGTCCGCGGCGTTCCAGAACGCCGTTGGGCCTGGCGCGCAGGGGGAACACGTGGCCGGGACGGTTCAGATCGGTGGGCTTGGCATCGGGAGCTATGGCAGCCTTGACGGTCGTGACGCGGTCGGCGGCGGAAACGCCGGTGGTCACGCCCTTTGCGGCCTCTATGGTCACGGTAAAGGCGGTATGATTCTTGTTGGTGTTGTTCTGCACCATGGGCGGCAGATCAAGAGCATTGGCCTTTTCGTCGGTCAGGCAGAGGCAGACGATGCCGCTGCACTCGCGGATGAGCAGGGCCATCTGCGCGGGCGTGAGCGTTTCGGCGGCGTAAATGAGATCGCCTTCGTTTTCGCGGTCTTCGTCATCGACGATGAGCACACCGTTGCCGCTTTTGAGGGAGGCAATGGCACGTTCGACACGTTCGCGGGGAGTTCCGAAGGATTCAAGGATGGAAGGCTGACGCATGACAAACTCCTTTTGGAGAATATCCGGCATCAGGGCGGCATAAGGCGCTGGGAGAGAGGAGAGGGGGTGCCTTCGCAGGAAGGCCTGGGATCCATTCTCTTTCGTCCGGACTGTTACCGTCGGCTCCGGATTTGCACCGGATCTGCGAATCTTCCCGTGAAGCTTCGCCCGCGGGCTTCCGGCCTTGGCCGGATCACCGCCGGTGGGGACTTTCACCCCGCCCTGAGAAATATGAGCTATTTTTAATCCGTTCTTTCATGGTGTCAAGAGGTAAAGGAGGTCGGAAGCTCATCTTTACGCAAAAAGCCGTCGGTACGGTTTCGGAGACTCGGGCACTGCCGTTGACAGAGCTGCCCAACCCTGAGAGAATGCCTGCCTGCCCGTATTTCCGGCACCTGTCCGGCAGGGCGGAAACCTTTATCATTCAGCGCCGCTACACGGCAGGAGCAATACAGAGATGACCATTGACGAACAGGTGAAGATCATACGTCGCGGCATTGTGGACCTTGTGAGCGAAGAGGATCTTCGCAAGAAGCTTTCCCGCGACAAGCCTTTGAACATCAAGGTCGGTTTCGATCCCACAGCGCCCGACCTGCATCTCGGACATACCGTGGTCATCCACAAGATGCGTCAGTTCCAGGAGCTGGGACATAACGTCACCTTCCTTATCGGCGACTTCACCGGCCGCATCGGCGATCCTTCCGGCAAGTCCAAGACCCGTCCCCCGCTGACCGAGGAAGACGTGAAGAGAAATGCCGAAACCTACAAGGAGCAGGTGTTCAAGATCCTCGATCCTGAAAAGACCGCCGTGAGGTTCAATTCCGAATGGGGCGACAGGCTCACGCCCGCCGATTTTCTGCGCCTCATGTCGAACTGCACCGTGGCTCGCATGATGGAACGCGACGACTTTGCCAAGCGCTACCGCGAAAATTCGCCCATCGCCATTCATGAGTTCATGTATCCGCTGCTTCAGGCATATGACTCCGTCATGCTGCATACCGACGTGGAAATGGGCGGCACCGACCAGATTTTCAACCTGCTCATGGGACGCACGCTTCAGGGCCACTACGGCCTGGAATCCCAGTGTGCTCTGACCATGCCTCTTCTTGTGGGACTTGACGGCGAGCGCAAGATGTCCAAGTCCTACGGCAACTACATAGGCGTCATGGAATCGCCCTCCGACCAGTTCGGCAAGGCCATGTCCATTTCCGACGAGCTCATGTGGAACTGGTACGAGCTCATTTCCGTGAAGTCCCTTGAAGAGATCGCCGACATGAAGGCCCGCGTGGAAGCCGGTTCCCTTCATCCCAAGCTGGTGAAGGAAGAGCTTGCCATGGAAATCGTGGCCCGCTACCACGGCGATGAGGCCGCCCGCGCCGCCCGCGAGGAGTTCAACAACGTGTTCAGAAAGGGTGGCATTCCTGAAGATGCCATCACCTGGAGCGTGAACTCCGCCGAGGACGACTGCTCTCCCGTAGCCATTCTTGCCGCCACCGGTCTTGTTCCCTCCCGCGGCGAGGCCAAGCGCAAGATTGCCGCCGGTTCTCTCAAGGTGAACGGCGAAAAGCTCACCGACGGACTCACCGCTCTGCCTGCCGGAGAATATACGCTCAAGTACGGCAAGAAGGGGTTTGTCGTGCTGACGGTGAAGTAGGCCATGATTGATCGCAAACCCGAACCTTTCGGCCGTTGCTCCGACGATCGCTGCCCCGGCCGCTGTCCGTACCGCGACCCGGAACTCATGACTCCGGAAGGCCGTGCTTCCCTGCTTGATGCCCGCCGTCCGGCCGAGGGAGAGCCCTGGCCAGCCAAGGTTGTGCATGTGGCGTGCCAGCCGGAAGAAACGCTGGTGGACGTGCCCAGGGTGAAAGCCAAGAACGTAGGCATCCTGCTGAAGACGCTGGGGCTCCGTCAGGGAACGGCCATCGTGGCCTGCGGGGACACGCTGCTCACCCCGGACACGCCGCTGTATCCGAATCAGCGCATTCTGGTCAGAAAAGTGATGAGCAGCGGCTAGGCCTGACCAGAAGACCGGGCGCAGGCTGCGCCGGGATGAGGACGGTTTTTCCCGTTCCTGCCGGGATCGGCTCGGGATGCTGACCTTCCTCTTCGATACGTCTTCGTGCTGTTATGCAACCATGGGCCCGTGCGTGCGATGTTTCGCCCGCGCGGGTCTTTTTCCTTTAATAAGGAGCGCTTTGCAGCGGAGGCGGCATCTGCCCTCGGAAAAGGTCTTTTGGAGAAAAGCGGAAGGATGCCTTTGCCTGCTTTCAGCGTGTCTCTGGAAAAAAGAAAAAAGTCTTTTTTTTCTTATAGTTGAGAACTATATTCGGAAATGTCGTGGCAGGGGAGACGGGCCATGGCGTCTTGAAGTTTTTTGTCTGTGGGGCAGGCGTCCCGCCGATATCGGCAGGTGGGGCACCGGTCGATTCCGGAGCGTCTTGGATGGTTGATTTTTCTTTTCCGGCATGGCCCTGGAGCTTTGATTTTTGCGCTCCTGCTCAAGAATTTTCCGCTTTCTTGCTGAAATAAGAAACAATTCCTCTTGACTGGCCGCAGCTTGTGCTTATCTGAATGTCGATGCAGAAAAATGATGCATCACAGGAGATTAATGATATGGGTGTGGCTTACAAGGATTACTATAAGTTGCTGGGCGTGGAGCGTTCGGCATCCAAGGACGAAATCTCCAAGGCTTACAAGAAGCTCGCCCGCAAGTATCATCCCGACCTGAATCCCGGCGACAAGAACGCCGAGGAGAAGTTCAAGGAAATCAACGAAGCCTACGAAGTCCTCAAGGACGACGAAAAGCGCCGCATGTACGATCAGCTCGGCTCCAACTGGAAGGACGGGCAGCAGTTCACCGGCGGCCCGGGCTTCGAGAATTTCCACTTCAATTTCAATGGAGCGCAGGGAGGCTTCAGCGGCATGAACAGCGACTTTTTTGAGGCGCTGTTCGGCCAGATGGGCCGAGGCGGCTTCGGTGGACAGAGCGGAGACGACC